>NC_015666.1:1834004-2139671 GCF_000217715.1 Halopiger xanaduensis SH-6 | reverse complement strand
GTCTACGAGCCGGATCCCGACGCCGAGAACACCATTTACGACGCCGAGTATCCGCTGAACCGCGACCTCCACATGTACACGACGATCACCGACGACACGCCGGAGGGAACGGACATGCGCGAGGCCGCGTTCCTCAACATGTTCCTGACCGAATTCGGCCAGCAGGTGTTCGTCGAGGACGAGAACTACATCACGCTGCCGACGTCCGACCTGGAAGCCGAGCGGGACAAACTCCCCGATCAGGTGTAGACGGCCGGCCGTGCGGACACCGACTTCGCGGTTCGATTGACAGAGATCATGAGTTCTGCAAAGAGACTATGAGTTCAGTTACTGATACGGAGGTCGGCAGTTGGGGAGAGCGAGTCGAGCGGCGGGTCGGCCGGACTCGAGAGTTCGTCGCCGAGACGGAACCGGAGGCGCTGGCGGTCGTCGGCCTCTCGATGGGGGCGCTTCTGGCCGCGTTCGCCGGATTCCTGTTGGCGTCGCCGTGGGCGGCCGTCCCGTTCGCCGCGTTTCTCGCGTCGACCGGCTACGGCTGGATACGATACCAGGCGCTCACCGCCCGGGCGATCACCTTCGCCATGACGACGGTGACGCTCGTCACGCTGGGGCTGATCGTCGTCTTCATCTTCCTCGAGGCGATTCCCGCGTTCCGGTACGAGAGCGCGACCGTCTTCGGCGTCTCCGTACCCGGACTGGGAATGTTCACCCAGACGCGGTGGAGCCCCACTTCCGAGCCCGTTCGCTACTCGCTGCTGCCGATGATCCACGGGACGGTGATGGTAACGACAATCGCGACGCTGGTGGCGGCCCCGCTGGGCGTGGCGGCGGCGCTTTTCATCGCCGAGATCGCCCCGCCGACCGTCCGAGAACTCGTCAAACCGGGAATCGAGATACTCGCAGGCATTCCGTCGATCGTCTACGGTTTCATCGGGTTCACGATCATCAACCCGTGGGCGAGCGACGAGTTCGCGCTCAACGGCGGCTCGACGTACCTGTTCGTCGGGCTGGTCGTCGGACTGATGGCGCTGCCGACGGTCGTCTCCGTCGCCGAGGACGCCCTGACGAGCGTCCCGGACTCGATGAAAGACGGGTCGGTCGCGCTCGGCGCCACCGACTGGCAGTCGATGACGTCGATCACGCTCCCGGCGGCGTTCTCGGGCGTCTCGGCGGCCGTCCTGCTCGGCGTCGGTCGAGCGATCGGCGAGACCATGGCGGCAACCGTAATGCTGGCCGGCATCCAGCGGATTCCCGAACCGATAACTAACGTCTTCTACGGCTACGAGACGCTCACGTCGCTGATCGCCGCTAACTACGGGCACGCCAACAACGTCTTCGAGAGCGCCCTCTTCGCCGCGGGCGTCGTGCTGTTCGTGACCGTCCTGTGTCTCAGCATCGCCTCGCAGTACATCGAGGCGCGCATGCGCCGACGCCTCGGGGGTGTCGAGTAATGAGCCGCGCGACCGAAACCGCGCTCGTTCGCGACGGCCGCAGCGGTTACGAGGGTGCCGCCATCGCCGCGGTCGGCCTCTCCGGGCTGACGTTCGCCGTCGCGCTCGTCGCCTTGCTCGACGTCCTCGAGATCACCGTTACCGTCCCCGTCGCCGGCGTCGCGCTGTCGACGGCGCTGGGGGCGGCGCTGCTCGTGCTCGGACTCGGCGTCGTCGGCTTCGGTCTGACCTCGCGGCTGGGCTCCGTCGACACCGGCCCCCAACCGAGCGCGGGCCTCGTCGCCGCGGTCGCCTTCACCGGCGTCTGGTTCGCGGTCGGTTCGCTGGTCGCCGGCGCCGCCGGCCTCGGCACGGTGGGTTCGACGACCGTCGGCGGGGTCGTCGGTGCGGTCGCGTTCGCCGCGACCGCGTTCCCCCGCGAGGACGTCGGCTCGACGCTGCCGGCGGGGGGCTTGGCCGTCCTCGGCGGACTGGCGCTCGTCACCGGCGTCGTCGGCCCCGGCTGGGAGTGGGAACTCGTCGACTACAACGCGACGCTGTTCGGCGACACCGCCGTCCCGTTCCTCGCGATGTTCGTCTCGCTGCTCACCGGCTGGGCGGCCGCCAAGGCCTACGGCGGATTCGGCGCCCGCGGGCGAAACGTCGGCGCGTACGTCCTGATCTATCTGATCGTCCTCTCGATCCTCGCGGTGCTGGTCGGCCTCCTCGCCTTCGTCGCGGTCAAGGGACTCCCCGGACTGTTCAACGGGTTCTCCGTCGGCGGCGGAACGCTGATCAGGTGGCCCTTCCTGACGAACGGCGCGTCGCTGTTCGCCGACGTCGCCGGAGTGTTCCCCGCGCTCGTCGGCACGATCTGGCTGGTCGTCGGCGCCGTCTTGTTCGCGGTACCGACCGGCGTCGGCGCCGCGGTCTTCCTCAGCGAGTACGCCGAGCAGGGCCGGTTCACGGGCGTCGTCGAGATCGCGACCAACGGCCTCTGGAGCACCCCCAGCATCGTCTTCGGCCTGTTCGGCGCCGCCTTCCTCATTCCCCGATTCGGCAACCAGAAGTCGCTGCTCGCGGGGATGCTGACGCTCGGATTCATGCTGCTGCCGCTGGTGCTGATCACGAGCCGCGAGGCGATCCTGGCCGTCCCCGACGAGTACCGCGACGCCAGCGCGGCGCTGGGCGTCTCCAAGTGGCAGACGATCCGCAGCGTCGTCCTGCCCGCGGCGATCCCGGGGATCACGACCGGCGTCATCCTCGGCGTCGGCCGCATCGCCGGGGAGACGGCACCCATCCTGCTGACGATGGGCGGCGGCGTCCTCCCCGGAAAGGAGGCCGCGCCGAACGTCATCGGCGGCTTCCAGTTGCACGCTTCGCCGCCGTTCGTCACCAACCCCGCGCTGCTCGAGTCCACGAGCGCGCTGCCCTACCAGCTGTACGCGCTCATCACGGCGGGGCTCAGCGGCAACATCGAGAGCCCCGAGCAGTTCGCGTGGGGGCTCGCGCTGACGCTGCTGCTCGTCGTGTTGGCGTTCTACGCGATCGGCATCGCGACGCGATACTACTTCAGAACGAAACTCCACCAATGAGCCGAACGAACCCTGCAGAAACGACCGAGACGACCGATTCGACGGAGCAGACGGACGGACGGACGGTCTCGACGACCGCCGGCGAAACCGTCGAGGAAACGCGCCCCGAGTGGACCGACTACGACGCCGACGGCGAGACGAAACTCGCCGTCGAGAATCTGAACGTCCACTACGGCGACGATCACGCACTGAAGGACGTGTCGATGGAGATTCCCGAACAGAGCGTGACGGCGTTGATCGGTCCGTCCGGCTGTGGCAAGTCGACGTTCCTGCGCTGTCTGAATCGGATGAACGACCGCATCCGCGGCGCCCGCGTCGACGGAACGGTCGAACTCGACGGCGAGGACATCTACCAGGACGGCGTCGATCTCGTCGAGTTGCGAAAGCGCGTTGGGATGGTGTTCCAGAACCCGAATCCGTTTCCGAAATCGATTCGGGAGAACATCTCCTACGGGCCGCGGAAACACGGCGACATCGAGACGGGACTGCTCGCGCGGCTGACCGGTCGCGCCGAACCCGAGCGCGAGTCGAATCTCGTCGAACGCTCGCTGAAGCGGGCCGCGCTCTGGGAGGAGGTCAACGACCGGCTCGAGGACAACGCGCTGGGGCTGTCGGGCGGCCAGCAACAGCGCCTCTGTATCGCCCGGTGTCTGGCGGTCGGTCCGGAGGTCATCCTGATGGACGAGCCGGCCTCCGCGCTGGACCCGATCGCCACCTCGAAGATCGAGGATCTCATCGAGGATCTCGCGGAGGACTACACGGTCGTCGTCGTCACCCACAACATGCAACAGGCCGCGCGGGTTTCCGATCAGACCGCCGTCTTCCTGACCGGCGGCGAACTCGTCGAGTACGACGACACCGATAAGATCTTCGAGAACCCCGAAAGCCAGCGCGTCGAGGACTACATCAGCGGCAAGTTCGGGTGAGACGCGTGGCGCGCGAGGACTACCGCGAGTCCCTCGACCGGTTGCGGGCCGACGTCGAGTCGATGGCGGAAACGGTCCTGACCCAGCTCCGGCGGGCGCTGACGGCGCTCGAGGACGGCGACGAGGCCCTGGCCCAGGCGGTGATCGACGGCGACGACGTCGTCAACGACCGCTACCTCGACCTCGAGGGCGACTGCATCGACCTGCTCGCGCTCCAGCAGCCCGTCGCCTCGGACCTGCGGTTCGTCGCCGCCTCGTTCAAGATCCTCACCGACCTCGAGCGGATCGGCGACCTGGCGACGAACCTCGCCGAGTACGCGCTGGCCGACGACGAAGGGGCGTTCTCGGAGATCGATATCTCCGGCATCGGCGAGGACGTTTGCGAGCAGGTTCGGGCGGCCGTCGACGCCTACGTCGCGGACGACGCCGACGCCTGTCGGACGATCGCCGCGCGCGACGACGAAATCGACGCGCTGTGTCAGCACGCCAGCGAAGCGGTCGTGCGCGAACTGATCGCCCGCGAGGTCGACGCCTGGGACGTCGAGCGGTTACTGGACGACGTCTCGCGGGTGCTGCTGACGATTCGCGACGTGGAACGGATCGGCGACCACGCCGTCAACGTCGCCGCGCGGACCTACTACATGGTCGAGAACGATCCGGCGCTGCTTTACTGATCGGACTGCTTCTTCGAGCCGCGCTGTTTCGGCCGGACGAGTGTCGGCGACGAGAACTAGACTCGAGAAGGAGATGACTCGGTATCGCCCTGTGAACCGAAACGTCGTTACCCGCCGTCGGGTCGGTGCTCCTCGACGACGGCCTCGACGGCGACCCAGTCGACCGGCGGCTCGAACTCGTCAAGCGCCTCGTCGATCGCCGCCACCCGGTCGCCGAAGCGCTCGCGCCACGGGGGTTCGGTACGGTCGGCGAGCCGCTCGCCCAGCCTCTCGCGGCGCGCCGCAAGCTCGTCGAGCCGCGGTTCGACGTCCGACGGGGGATCGGCACCCTCGCGGCCGGCCCACTCCCGGAGCGTCGCCAGTTCCGCCCGCAGATCCGCCAGCAGCAGTTCGGTGACGCGGCGTTGGATCGCCGCCTGCGCCCACGTGACTGCCGGATCGGTCTCGCCGTCCGCGACGTCCTCGAGATCGGACGCCTCGCTCCCCAGCCCGTCGACGACGTCCTCGAGTTCGTCCAACGACCGTTCGAGCGCGTCGATATCGTCGGCGAGGTCCCCGGCCCGGCGGTCGGGCTCGTCGAGCCACGCGTCGAACGACTCCAGGTCGAACGCGAGGTCGTCGGCGGCGCGCTGCACTTCGGTGGCCGCAGCCGTCATCTGCCGAATTTCGCGGGCGAGCTCGTAGAGGTCGCCGTCGCGCTTGCGGTCGACGATCGACTGCAGTCGATCGCCGAGTCCGGCCGCGCGGTCCTCGACGGTCTCGAGCCGCGCGGCGAACCCCTCGAGGCGCGCTGCGACGACGTCCAGATCGGCGACGGGTTCGGCGGCGTCGCGGGCGTCGTCCAGCGCCGCCGCCGCCAGTTCGGCGCGCGTCTCCGCGGTCGTGACCACCTTCGACGCGTTCGCGAGCGCGTCGTCGACCGCCGCCCGGCGGACGACGCCGTCGTCGGCGACGACGGCGAGCGTCTCGCGTACCGTTCCGGACTCCGACGACCCGTCGGCGACGGCGTCGACCGCCGCCTCGAGCGATAGCCCGTCGAGGTCCGCACGGCGCTCGCCACGTTCGTACTCATCCATGGCCGACCGTTACGACCGAGAATCCGTTATTCGTTCGGTCTGAACGGAGCCGGAACGGAACGCATGGCTCTCGCCGTTCGAGAATCTTGTTAGTCCCAGTTCTGGAACAGATCCCTATATACTAATACCTATATCTACGTTTGTCAGTGTGTGGCTATCTGATGATACGTCTAGAAATGTTCCGGATATAGCCGATATCGGGTGCAAGAAGCGGCAGTATGCGACCACTCTATAGATCCAGGTAGATTTATATTCGTCCCGTTAGAACCGCGACACATGGAGACACGCAAGGTCCAGGTGACCGGTGGGTCGACGTACACCGTTTCACTGCCGAAGGACTGGGCGACCGACAACGACGTCAGCAGCGGTACCATCGTCGAAATCTACTCCGAGGACGACACGCTCCTCGTCACGCCGAAGAGCGACGCCGACCACCAGGAGGGCACGCTCGAGGTCTCCACGCTCGAGGACGAACAGCTCGTCCGCGCCCTGCTGACGATGTACGTCAGCGGCTTCGACGTCATCCGCCTCGAGGCGAACCGGATCACGACCGAGCAGCGCCGGGCGATCCGCAGCGCGATTCAGGGGCTCATCGGCGTCGAGGTCGTCGAGGAACAGACCGACTGCGTCGTCGTCCAGGACCTCCTCGATTCGTCGGAGCTATCGATCGTCAACGCCGTTACGCGCATGCGGCTGATCGCGAACTCGATGCTCGCCGACGCCGTCACCGCCCTGGTCGAGAACGACGACGACATCGCCAACGACGTCATCGACCGCGACGACGACGTCGATCGGCTCTTCCTCGTCGTCTCGCGGATCTTCCGGGCGACGCTGCGCTCGCCGCGTGCCGCTGAGGAACTCGGCCTCCCCCGGGAGGACTGCTTCGACTACCACTCGAGCGCCCGCCAACTCGAGCGCGTCGCGGACCACGCCGTCAAGATCAGCCAACTGGCGCTCAAACTCGACGAGATTCCGGAGGAAGTCGCCACCCCGCTGCTGGAACTGCACGCCGACGTCGAGGACATCCTCGAGACGTCGATGGACGCGCTGTTCGCCGAGGACAGCGACGAGGCGACCGCACAGAGCCACGACGCCCTCGAGGCCGTGCCGGCGATCGACGAACACACCCGCCGAATCGACGACATCCTCCGCGATCTGGATCCGGTGATGGCCCAATCGCTCGGGCTGATCCTCGACTCGCTGTCCCGGAGCGCCGACTACGGCGGAAACGTCGCCGAGACGGCGCTGCAGAAGGCTGCACCGCGGCCCTAACGGGATCGATCCAACCGGAATCCGCATCGTCTTCGAACCCGTCCGTCTCCTCCGACGGCGCTCCGTCTCCCGTCCCGGTCTCCACCGACGCTCCGCTCTCCGGACCGTCCCCCGCGTCTCGAGCGGGTCACACTACCGACGCGGTCGCTTTTCACGATCGCGGGCGTATCGACGCCCATGCCCACCTACGAACGACGCACTCGAGTCCGCGCGCCGCTCGAGGACGTCTGGTCCTTTCACTCGCAGGTCTCCGGCCTCGAAACGCTCACGCCGGACTGGATGCGGTTGCGCGTCGAATCCGTCGTCGGCCCCGACGGCGATCCCGACCCCGACGTCCTCGAGGTCGGGTCGGAAGTGACGCTCTCGGTTCGCCCCTGCGGCGCGGGGCCGCGCCAGCGGTGGACGTCGGTCATCACCGAGCGCGAACGGGGTGACGGGGCGGCCTACTTCCGCGACGAGATGGTCGACGGCCCGTTCGACGAGTGGACGCACACGCACGCGTTCTACGCCGACGGCGAGGCGACGATCGTTCGGGATCACGTCGAGTACGCACTTCCGCTCGGTCCGCTGGATTCGTCGGGCCCGCTCGCGGCGGCTGCGACGCCGTTCTCGTCGCTCGGCTTCGAAGCGATGTTCCGCGACCGCCACCGGCGGACGCGGGAGTTGCTCGAGTAGCCGTCACCGTTGCAAGGCCGCCGTCGCGAGGCCACCGTCGCAAGGCCGTCGCAAGCGATCGGAGCCGATTTTCGGGAACCGAACCACGCTCGTTTTGCCGTCCAAGCCGGTACTGTGCGTATGACTCGACTCGAGGGCACGGGCGATCCCATCACGCGGCGGCAACTCCTCGGCGCGGCGGGCACCGGAACGGCGATCGCCGCCGCGGGGTGTCTCGGCGGCGGAAGCGAGGACGACACAGGATCCGGGGACCGCAGCGACGAAGAGGTGGGCGAGGGAGCGACAAACCGCTACGGGGAGAGCCTCGTCGATCACCCCGGCGACGAGCCGATCGCGTTCGTCGACGGCCAGCACTGTCCGGTCTGTCGGATGACGCCCGCCTCGTATTCGGGCTGGCACTGCCAGCTCGCACACGAGAACGGCGAGGGCGCCGTCTTCGACACGCCGGGCTGTCTGTTCGCGTACTACGCCTACCAGCCGGTCGAGGAACCCGTCACCGCCGGCTGGGTGATGGGTATCGAGGCCGACGACCTGATCGACGCCACCGAGGCCCACTACGTGCTCGTCACCGACTCGGAAGCGACCGCCGACGAACCCATGGGCCCCAATCCGCGCCCGTTCGCCGACCGCGAGGACGCCGTCGCCTACCTCGAGGCGTGGGAGGCGGAGGACCTGACGGAAGAAGACGTCATCTCCCTCGACGACGTCAGCCAAGAGCACGCCGAGATCTACCGCGGAAGCCGGCTGCCGTAGTCCGTCTCGCCTCTCTCTTTCTCACCTTCCCCGACCGCCGCAAACCCGTAACGTAACCCGTTTCCCGTTCCGATTGCATTCTCGAGCCGTGTCCGGAATCGACCGCGAGGTGACCCCGTACGCCGCGCTCGCCGTCGCCGTCTTCGCCGCGAGTACGAGCGCGATCCTCGTCCGCTGGAGCGGGGCGCCGAGTTCGGTCGCGGCGTTCTACCGGGTGCTGTTCACGACGGCGGTCGTCGCGCCCGTCGCCCTCCTGCGCCACCGCGGGGAGTTCGCGCGGCTCTCGCGATCGGACCTCGCCGGCGCCGTCGTCGCCGGCGTGGCGCTCGCCGTCCACTTCGCGGCCTGGTTCGAGAGCCTCAACTACACGAGCGTCGCCGCGAGCGTGACGCTCGTCCAGACCCAGCCGATCTTCGTCGCGCTCGGCGCCGGGCTCGTCCTCGGCGAACGAATTAGCCGCGAAACGGTGGTGGGGATCGCCGTCGCCGTCGTCGGCGCCGCTGCGATGTCGTTCGGCGACGCCGGGCGGGCGCCGCTGTCCGACGCGACGGCGCTCGGCAACGCCCTGGCGCTACTCGGCGCCGTCACCGTCGCGGGCTACGTCCTCGCCGGGCGGTCGATCCGCCAGCGCGTCTCGCTGTTTCCCTACGTAACCGTCGTCTACGCGGCCTGCGCGGCAACCCTGTTCCTCGTCGTCGGCGCGCAGGGCCACGACTACGTCGCCTACCCCGCCCGCGAGTGGCTGCTCTTCCTCGGCATGGCCGTCGGCCCCGGCGTCTTCGGCCACACGGTCGTCAACTGGGTGCTGAAGCACCTCGAGTCGGTCGTGGTCAGCGTCGCCTGGCTGGGCGAGCCGGTCGGCTCGGCGCTACTGGCCGCACTCCTGCTGGCAGAGATTCCCGACGCGATCACGGTCGGCGGCGGACTCGTCGTCCTCGGGGGGATTTACGTGACGACGATCGAACGCGAACGCGATCGCGGCGGTGCCGAGACGGAGACCCCCACCGACTGACCGTTATCGTCGATCACCGCTCGTCACCGCGTCCTCGAGTCGCAGTCACGCCGGGTCCGTCGCATCGCTCGTAATGCCGTGTGGCGCTTGGCTCGACAGCATAGCCGCCCCTATTGCTACTCGTCGGCGTCCGTCCGATCGCCGACGTCCTCCCGCGAGCGAATCTCGGCTTCCGGTTCACCGTCGGTGAGTTCGGTCGGATCGACCTCGAGGTCCCGTTCCGCGTCTTCCTCGACTGACTCGAGCTCGTCGGCGTCGACTCGTTCGCCGCTGCCGCCGGTCTCGTCGATAGGGTCCTCGGTCTCGGGATCGACCGCGTCGCTGTCCTCCATCTCGCCCATCGGATCGACTTCGTCGGCCGGCTCCGCCTGCTCCGGCGCGTGGTGCTCCTCGTCGGGGTCGGGTCGCGTTCGGGAGTCCGATCCCGTCTCCGCGGCCGGCTCGTCGGGTGCCGGCTCCGCGCCCGTCTCGGGGGTCGACGTCGTGCGGTGCTCGGTCCCCAGCGTGGGGTCGCTCTGGTCGGTGGCCGGCTCGGTGACGGACGACTCGACCGACGTGCCGGGTGAGTAAGCGCTGTCCGCGGATTCGTCGGCGTCCGCGTCCGGTGCGGACTCGTCGTCGATCGCGCCCGCGTTCGATTCGATGCTCTCAGCCGGCAGTTCCGCCTCGAGTCGCACCGCCTCGTCGGTGATGTCGCCGACGGCGTCGTCCGCGAGCGGGACGGTATCGGCGCCGCCGTCCCAGTCGAGGACGGCCTTGATCGAGTCGACTGCGTCCGCCGTCGGATCGACGTAGGCCGTCTCTCGGTCGACGTTCGCGACGGTACCGACCCGCTCGCCGGTCGCGCTCTCGACGCGCTTGCCGATATCGTCCTCGGTAAAGGTCGTCATACGCGGAGTCTAGCGGCGTCGGCGGGAAGGTACCCCGCCTGCACAGGACGGGAAATCGATCCGGGCGGCCGTCGGTCTACCCGTCGACGGCGGACGGTGATTTCTTTGCGCCGGCCCGCCCAGCACGGGTATGCACGTCGTCGTCAACGCCGCCACGAGCGCGGACGGGAAGCTCTCCTCGAGACGCCGGGAACAGATCGCGATCAGCGGCGAGGCCGATTTCGAGCGCGTCGACCGGCTCCGGGCCGACAGCGACGCCGTCGTCGTCGGCGCCGGCACCGTCCTCGCGGACGATCCGCACCTGACCGTCAAGGACGCCGACCTGCGGGACCAGCGAGTCGAGGACGGCGAGGCCGCAAATCCCGTCCGCGTCGTTGTCGATTCGAAAGCCCGGACGCCGGTCGACGCCGAAATCCTCGACGACGCGGCCGAGACCTACGTCTGCGTGAGCGAGGCCGCACCCGTCGACCGGCGAATGGATCTGGCTAACCGTGGCGCGGAACTCGTCACCGCCGGCGACGACCGCGTCGACCTCCTGCGCGCGTTCGCGGCGCTGCAGGAGGCCGGCCTCGAGCGGCTCATGGTCGAGGGCGGCGGCGAACTCATCTTCTCGCTGTTCGAGGACGGGCTGGTCGACGAGTTGCGGGTGTTCGTCGGACCGAAGGTGATCGGCGGCCGCGACGCCCCCACGCTGGCCGACGGCGAGGGGTTCGTCGAGGACTTCCCGACGCTCGAACTCGAGTCGGTCGAGCGACTCGATGACGGCGTCCTGTTGACGTGGCAAGCCGGCGGCCGCTAGCCCGGCGGCCGGCGACCGGCGACCGCGCCCCGTCACATCTTTCCTCGCGCGACGCCTACGGAGTAACATGGAACGAGCAACGTTCGGCGGCGGCTGTTTCTGGTGCGTCGAAGCGGCCTTCAAGGAACTCGAGGGCGTCGAATCCGTGACCTCCGGCTACGCCGGCGGCCACGTCGAGAACCCCACCTACGAGGCGGTCTGTCGGGGGGAAACCGGCCACGCGGAGGTCGTCCAACTCGAGTACGACCCCGACGCGGTCGCCTACGAGGACCTGCTCGAGGTCTTCTTTACGATCCACGACCCGACCACGAAGGACCGCGAGGGCCCCGACGTCGGCTCGCAGTACCGGTCGGCGATCTACGCCCACGACGACGACCAACTCGAGACCGCGGAGCGGTTCGCCGAGGAACTCGAGAACGAAGGGCTCTACGAGGGAATCGTGACCGAAATCGAGCCGGTCGAGGAGTTCTACGAGGCCGAGGAGTACCACCAGGACTACTTCGAAAAGAACCCCAACGACGCGTACTGTTCGATGCACGCGGCGCCGAAGGTCGAGAAGGTTCGCGAGAAGTTCGGCGACGACGTCGCCGCGACGCAGTAACTGGTTCGGAATCTGAGCGACCGGTGCTTCGGTCTCCAGGGACCGCCCGGCACACGAGGGGCTGATGCCTATCCCGAACGCCGGCGAACGGCTCCGTATGGTCGACGATCGACCGTCGTCGGAGGCTGTCCGATCGAAGCCCGAGGCCACTCACGGCCGCAACGGCAGATCGGGACCGACGCTTGTCGCCGGATTTGTCGCCCTCACGCTGCTTGTCGTTGCGGTCGTCCTCGGTCTCCGACGGCGAGAGGAGCCGGGCCTCGAGCCACCCTTCTAATAACCGATCCGCTAGCCGCGAGCACAGCCGAAGCAAGACAGCGAACGCACACCCGGCGCGCCGCATAACCGCTCTCCCAGTTTTCAAGCCGTGCCTTTTCGGACAGGGGTGTCGGAGTCGCGGGCAATGGACGAACAGAGCGAGCCGACCGGCGACGACACACCTGTGATCCGCGTCGCCGGCGGCTCTCGGAGCCGACGGCGGAAGCACCGCGCGCTCGAGGAGGTTCGGTCGGCGGCCGAGGACGGTGATGCGACGGTCCTCGAGACGGGACCGACCGGACTCCAGCGCTACGAACCGCTTATTCTCCTCACCCGCGACGGCCGGACGGCGTTTCACCCGGCGCCGGTGACCGGCCGCCTCGAGTCGCTGGTCGAAACGCTCGAGCGGGGCGGCCTCCCGACGGACGATGCGGTCGCGGTCGTCGACCACGAGTCCGAGCCGTCGTCGCTGCCGACGCCGGACGAGGGGGCGCTCGCGGTCGGACGCCGCCGCGTGCTCGGTCGCTGCGGCTGGTGCGAGCCCGCATCGGTTCCCGTGAGCGACGACTCGGCAGCCGAACTGGCCGGCGATGAGCGCGAGACAGCCCTCTCTCGCGTCCGCGAGATCGGCCTGCTGGGTCGCGGCCGCGGCGACTGGTGCGCCGACGAGCCGGTCCACGAGGAGTGGAAACTGGCCCGCGAGGCCGCCGCTGAGGGCGGCGAGGACCGCGAGCCGGTCGTCGTCGTCAACGCCAACGAGAGCGACGACCGCAACGAGACCGACCGGACCCTGCTCGAGGGCGCGGCGGGCGAGGTGATCGACGGCGCGCTCGCGGTCGCCGAACTCGTCGGCGCCGCGGACGTCGTGGTTTACTGCAACGAGAACGACGAGCAGGCTCGCGAGCAAGCCCGCGAGGCCGCCCGGAACGCAGCCGAGACGCTCGGCGAACGCCTCGAGCGGGAGGAACCGCCGGAGGTCGTCGTCGGCCCCGACCGCTACATCGCCAGCGAGCCGACGATGGCCCTCGAGGCGATGGAGGGCAACGACCGCCTCGAGGCGCGTCTCCGGCCGCCCTCGCCGGCCGAACACGGCCTCTACGGGCGACCGACCGTCGTCCACACGCCGCGGACGGTAGCGCAGGTTCGTCAGGCGATGCTCGAGCCGCACGCGTTCGACGCCGACGACGCCGATCCCGGTACCCGCCTCGTGACCGTCACCGGCGACGTGGACGCGACGGCGACCGTGGAACTGCCGACCGGCGGGACGCTCGAGGCCGTCCGCGAGGCCGTCGACCTCGAGGGGCGGTTCAAGATGGCTTGCGTCGGCGGCCAGTTCGGCGGCTTCGCGCGGTCGCTCGCCCACTCGCCGTCGGCGCCGGCGCTCGAGGGGGCCGGTCTCGGAACGGAAGGAATCGTCGAACTGCTGAACGAGGACACCTGCGTTCTGGCGGCGGCCGGACGCCGGTCGAACTTCGCGATGGAGGAAAACTGCGGCCGGTGTGTCACCTGCCGCGAGGGCTCTCAAGAACTCACACAGATGCTGCGAGACGTCTACGCCGGCGAGTACCGGGACGCGAAGATCCGCGAGTTGACCCGCGTGATGGGCGCGACGAGCATCTGCCAGTTCGGTCGGACGGCGATCCGCCCGGCGGTCACGGCGATGCGCGAATTCGAGCGCGAAGTCGCCGCCCACGCCGAGGGGCGCTGTCCGAGCGGGGAGTGTGCGGCCGGGAACGGCGGCTCCAACTCTGGAACCGGCTCGAGTGCCGACGCCGAGATCAGCACCGACGGGGGACGAACGCGATGAGAAGCGAGGATCCGGCGAGCCACGTCGACGACGTCGAAACCGAGCGGCGATCGACGGCGGTCGAGCGGCTCCCGTCGGTGCCGAACGTGGCCGATCCGCGGCCGAGTACGCCGCTGACCGAGCAGTTCGAGACCGGGACGGCGAACGATCCCGACGTGAGATCTGACGGTGCCAATGCCGACGGTTCCGGCGAAGATGGGGAACCGACGACGCTCGAGATCGACGGGACGCCGGTCACCGTCCCGCCCGGCTCGACGATCATCGACGCCGTCGAGGAAGCGGAGCCGGCCGACGAGATCGCCGCGCTCTGTTACTACGATCGGGATACGGAGCAGGCCGACGCGATCGGTCCCCGAGGCGAGTGCCGAACCTGTACCGTCCACACCGAAGACCACGGGCTCGTACCGGCCTGCTCGTTCCCGGCCGAGGACGGCCTCTCGGTCCGAACCGATCAAGACGACGCCGCGGAGGCCCGCGAGGTGAACCTCGACCTCCAGCTGTCGGACCACAACCTCCGCTGTACGACCTGCGGCCAGAACGGCCGCTGCGAGCTCCAGGACACCTCGATCGAGCAGGGCGTCGAGGAACCCCGCTGGGGCGTCTTCGAGGACCGCGACGAGTACGAGCCGCTGGACGACACCTCGCCGGCGATCCAGATCGACCGCAACAAGTGCATTCTCTGTAACCGCTGCGTCGAGGCCTGCAACGACGTGCAGGTCGAGGGCGTCCTCCGCATGGAGGGCCACGGGCAGGACACCCGCATCGCTTTCCAGAACGGCGAGGAGACCTTCGACGAGTCCACCTGCGTCTCCTGCGGCCACTGCGCGACCGTCTGCCCGACCGGCGCCCTCGTCGAGCAAGGGCTAACCGACATCGCGACGATGCCCCTCCCCGGCTTCACCCAGGAGAACTCCATCGGGAAGGTCTTAGAGAGCCCGAAGGCCGAGACGGCCGACGTGACGGAGGCGCCGAACCGCGACTTGCCCTACGACGCGGGCGACGGCGCGGGCGCCACGGCCGAAGACGAGGATCTCTCGGGCGTCGCCCGCTACATGTCCTTCGCGAGGGCTCGAGCCGGCGACGCCAAGCGCCACGCGAGCGATACCGTCCGGCGGGCCGGCGACCGCGCCCTCGAGGAGGCCGAGCACGTCGCCGAGCGGGTCGCCAGCGAGTCGATGTCGGCCGGGAGCCTGTTCGCCGTCGCGACGACGATCGGCGACGCGCGCCTCTCGCGGGTCGAGAAGGCGGAGACCACCTGCAACTACTGCGCCGTCGGCTGTCGCTTCGAACTCTACGGGAAGGACGGCGAGGTCGTGGGCGTTCGGCCCGCCGAGCCCGAGTCGACGCCGGCCAACGACTTCTCGACCTGCGTGAAGGGGAAGTTCGGCTACGACTACGTCGACGCCGAGGACCGCCTCGAGACGCCCCTGATTCGGAGGGAAGACGCCGGCGACGGCCCGGTCGGCCGCGACGGCTTCCGCGAGGCGTCCTGGACGGAGGCCCTCGAGCGCGTCTACGACGGACTGTCCGAAATCCGCAAGGAGCACGGCAGCGAGGCGCTCTCGGTGATCTCCTCGTCGAAGACGACCAACGAGGAGAACTTCCTCTGCCAGAAGTTCGCCCGCCAGGTGCTGGGGACGCCCCACGTCGACAACTGCGCGCGGCTCTGTCACTCCTCGACGGTGGCCGCGCTGAAACAGACCGTCGGCTACGGCGCGATGACCAACCGGATCAACGAGGACGTCGGCGAGACCGACTGCTACCTCGTCACCGGCTCGAACACGACCGAATCCCACCCCGTCCTCGCGACGCGGATCAAGCAGAACGTCCGCGACGGCGCGGAGCTGATCGTCTTCGACCCGCGCGAGATCGGCCTCGCGGAGCACGCCGACCAGTACGTCCGGACGACGCCCGGCGAGGACGTCGCCTGGATCAACGGAATGATCCGCTACATCGTGAAGAACGACCTCCACGACGAGGCGTTCGTCGAGGAGCGGACGAAGCACTTCGACGAGCTGGTCGAGAAGGTCGAGCCGTTCACGCCCGAGCAGGTCGAGGAGCTGACGGCCGTCCCCGCCGAGGAACTGACGAAAGCGGCCGAGACGATCGCTACCGCGGACACCTGCATCTTCGGCTGGGCGATGGGGCTGACCCAGCACACCACCGGGACGCGCAACGTTCTGGCCATCGCCGACCTCGCGCTGGTGACCGGCAACCTCGGCAAACCCCGCGCCGGCCTCTCGCCGTTCCGCGGCCAGAACAACGTCCAGGGCGGCGGGGGCGACATGGGCCCGGCGCCGCACAATCTGCCCGGCTATCAGGATCTCGGGGACGAAGAGGTGCTCGAGAAGTTCGCGGACGAATGGGGCGAACGACCGCCGAACGACGTCGGCCTCCGGCTCCCAGAGCAGTTCCACGCCATCACCGACGGTGACCTTCACGGAACGTTCATCATGGGCGAGAACCCCGTTCTCTCGGAGCCCAACATCGACAACGCCCGGCGGGCGCTCGAGGAACTCGACTTTCTCGCCGTCCAGGACATTTTCCTGACCGAGTCGGCCGAGTACGCCGACGTCGTGCTGCCGGCCGCCTCCGCCGCCGAGAAGTCGGGTACCTTCACCAACACCGAGCGGCGCATCCAGCGGGTCCGGCCCGCGGTCGAACCGCCGGGCGAGGCGAAGGCCGACCGGAAGATCCTCGATCAACTCGCGCGGCGATTCGGCTACGATTGGGACTACGACGGTCCCGCGGACGTGATGGACGAGATCAACTCCCTCGTGCCGATCTACGGCGGCGTCACCTACGAGCGCTTAGAGGAGCAGACCAAGGGCATCCAGTGGCCCTGTTTCGACGAGGACGACCCCGGGACGCCCTACCTCTACGAGGACGAGTTCAACTTCGAGGACGGGAAGGCGCGGTTCGTCCCGGCCGATTACGCGAACCCGCCGAAAATGCCCGACGAGGAGTACCCGCTGACCCTCTCCTCTGGGCGGGTACTGTACCACTGGCACACGGGGACGATGACGCGCCGCGTCGGGACGCTGATGAACCACGTCCCCGAGAGCTTCGTGACGATCCACCCCGAGATGGCCGAGCAGTTGGGCGTCGAGAACGACGAGTACGTCCGCGTCCAGTCCCGACAGGGCGAGATCGTCGTGAAGGCGAACGTCGAGGGCACGTCCGATCCCGGCGTCGTCTTCATCCCGATGCACTTCCGGCAGGGCGCGATCAACGAACTCACCGAACACGAGCTCGACCCGACGTCGTACATCCCGCAGTACAAGGTGACGAGCGTCCGCGTCACGCCGCTGGACGTCCCGCCCGAGGAAGCGGCCAACCTGGTCTCGCCGACCCCGGGTCAACTCGAGGGGCAGGACGGCGACCCCGAAGACGTCGGCGGGCGGCAGGCCGACGACTGACCGGCGTTCGTTCGCGCCGCCGACCACCGGCGGTCCGGCGTTCGGAGCCGACTGACGGTCACCTCGAGCCGAAATAGCTATTTGCCGACCGGCGAAATCGGCCTCGGTGAACGAGACACGGCTCCAGTTCTGGTCGCTCTACCTGTCGCGGTTCGCGGAAGGGTTCGGCTTCATCACCCTCGTCACGCTGTTGCCGTACTACATCAACGTCCTCGAGCCGACTGACACGACGCTGCCGGTGCTCGGGCTGACGATCAGCGCCGGGCTCATCGTCGGCCTCTACACGTCGGGCTTTACCATCGCACAGACGGTCGCCGTCGTCCCGCTGGCCTGGGCCGGCGACCGGTTCGACAAGCGAACCGTCCTGCTCGTCGTCCTCGGACTCGGCGCAGCCGTCTACGCGCTGTTTCCGATCGTCGACTCGAGCGCCACCTTCATCGCCATGCGTGCGCTGCAGGGGATCGTCGTCACCGGCTCCGGCCTGATGGGGCTCTCGCTGGTCGGCCAGATCGCCGACGTCGGGACGCGAGCGAACTACATCGGGAAGGCGAACGCGGCCAACTTCGCGGCGTCGATCGTCGGCAGTCTCAGTGCCGGTTCCCTGTACGAGGCCTTCGGATTCGGGCCGATCTTCACGATCATCGCCGCGCTCATGGTCGTCGGCTGGATCGGCACGATGCGGTATCTGGAGCCGGACGAGACGCGCGTCTACGGGTTCCCGTTCTCGGATCTGGCGCTCAACCGGCGCATCCTCACGCTCTCCTCGTTCCGGTTCCAGTACGCCTTCGCGGTGACGCTCGTGCGAACCTGGGTGCCAATCTTCGCAGGCGTTTCCGCCGCCAGCGGCGGGCTGGCCTACGGCGGGCTCGCGGTCTCGCTGACCGTCGCGATGGAGAAGTTCACGAACATGTGCTGTCAGCCCTTCACCGGCCGGCTCTCGGACGGCTACGGCCGCGCGCTGTTCGTCTTCGCCGGCGGCGGCGCGTACGGGCTCGTCGCCTTGCTCGTGCCGTTCGCACCCGGGATCGGCGCGGCCGTCGGTGCTCCGTCGGCAATCGTTCTCGGCGTTCCGGACGTTCTCGCCGGTCTGGTGTTGCCCGGCTGGCTCCCCCTCTCCCTCGAGGCGATACCGGCACAACTGACGCTGTTCGGCGAGGTGTCTCCGGCGTTCCTCCCGCTCGTCGCGCTGTCCGGCCTGCTGGGAATCGCGGACAGCTTCCGCGAACCCGCGAGCATGGCGCTGTTCGCCGACGAGGGGACCGAGGACGGCGGCGTCGCCTCGAGTTTCGGCATCCGCGAACTCATCTGGCGACCGGGCAGCGTCGTCGCGCCGCTGCTCGGCGGTTGGCTCATGTACGAGATCGGAATGGCGTCGGTGTTCTACGTCGGCGGCGCGTTCGCGCTGACCGGCGTCGCGACCTTCTTCGTCATTCTGGTGTGGCTGCACGGGACTGACGCGCTCACCGAGTGGTAATCCTCGAGTCGACTTCAGGCGAAAGCTCCACCTTGAAGAGCCGCTTCGTGCTCGTCTTCACCGCTATGTCCGTCGGCGAACTCGGTCCCTAGGTGTGGTAACGGCCAGTCCGGACACCGACCTCGAGACGATCGCGGAGCGACTCGAGTCCGAGCAGGTGGGTGCGATCGTCATCACGGACGACGAGAAGCCCGTCGGTATCGTCACCGACCGCGATATCGCGCTCGCGCTCACCGACTACGACGACCCGGCGTCTACCTCGGTCGAGGGGGTGATGACCGAAGATCCGGCGACGCTGCGGTCCGACGAGGAGCCGATCGAGATCTCGCGCGCGATCGAGGAGCACAACGTTCGCCGGTTCCCCGTCGTCGACGAGGACGGCAAACCCGAGGGAATCGCGACGTTCGACGACCTCGTGGCGACGCTCGGCGAGCAACTCGACAACGTCGCCGACACGATCGAAGCCCAGTCGCCGGCGTACAGTCCCTGATCGGCCGCCCGCTCGCGCGGTTCCAGACGGACAGTCACAGTCTCGGTATCAGTAGCCGCCCGAATCCTCGAAACACCGGCCACATCGCTCGAGTTCGACTTCGATCGGCGGCTCGATTTCTTCTTCCGAGGTCTCCCGAACGCGGTCCGTCGGCACGTGCCGCAGCGCGCCGCAGTCCGCCAGTTGGTTTCGCGCGCTGCGCGCAGGCTTGTGAGCCGTCTTCGTCGATTCATTGAGAACGATTCGCATGTGTGATCCACCGCTCGACGGTAGTATAATGAGTTTCCGTGGTATTGCCGTACAGGCGCCCTGAATAGTCGATTTTGATTTGATAACCCAGTGTCGAGACCGGCGGTCGTTCCGTGAGATAACTAATTTATATTACTAAGTAGTAGCCAACGCCGATGGCGTTCAGCGACCGACTGCTCGAGGAGGGCGAACAGCTCTGGGAAGCGCAGAAGGACCACCCGTTCGTGCGGGAACTGGCGGCTGGCACGCTCGCGGAGGAGGCGTTCCTCCACTGGGTGCGCCAGGACTACCGGTACCTGCTGGACTACGCCCGCGTGTTCGCGATCGCGGGGACGAAGGCCCGCGACGAGGAGACGATGACCCACCTGCTCGGCGTCGCCCACGAGATCCTCGACTTCGAGATGGATCTCCACCGCGAGTTCGCCGCCGACTACGGCGTCGATCCGGCCGACCTCGAGGCCGTCGAGAAGGCGCCGACCTGCGTCGCGTACACGAACTACCTCGTGCGGACGGCCCACGAGGGCTCCCTCGCCGAGATCGCGGCAGCGATCTACCCCTGCGGGCAGGGTTACCTCGACGTCGCCGAGCACATGGCCGAGATCGCAACGGACGACGAAAATCCGTACCAGCCGTTCATCAACAAGTACACCAGCGACGAGTTCCGCGAGGCCGTCGACTGGATGCGGGCGTTCGTCGACCGCTGCGGCGAGCGCTACCCCGGCGAGCACGACGCCATGCGCGAGGCGTTCCTGACGAGCGCCAAACTCGAGCACCAGTTCTGGGAGATGGCCTACACGCAGGAAGGGTGGGAGACGACGACGGCAATCGATGTCTGACTGGATTGTCAGTCGTGACCCGACACCGGCACCGGCTCGTAGGGCTCCTCGAGGTAGGCGATGTCCGAGGCCGACAGCGAGATCTCGAGCGCCTCGACGGCCTGCTCTAAGTGCTCGACGCTCGTCGTGCCGACGATGGGCGCGTCGACCCAGTCCTTGTGGAGCAGCCACGAGAGGGCGATCTGGGCCATCGTCACGCCCTTCTCGGCGGCCAGTTCGGCCACGCGCTCGTTGATCTCCTGGCCGCCGCCCTCGCGGTAGGGGTGTTCGTACAGGTGCTCTTCAGTCTCGCCGCGCGTCGTCGCGTCGATTTCCTCGTGGGGCCGCGCGAGGTAGCCCCGGGCCAGCGGCGACCACGGCATCACGCCGACGCCTTCCTTCTCGCAGAGCGGGAGCATCTCGCGTTCCTCCTCGCGGTAGACGAGGTTGTAGTGGTTCTGCATCGTCGCGAACCGCTCGAGACCGAGCCGGTCGCTGGTATAGAGCGACTCGGCGAACTGGTGGGCCCACATCGACGACGCGCCGACGTAGCGCACCTGCCCGCGGCGGACGGCGTCGTCTAACGCCTGCAGCGTCGTCTCGATCGGCGTGTCGTCGTCCCAGCGGTGGATCTGGTAGAGGTCGACGGCGTCCATGCCCAACCGATCGAGGCTCGCCTCGAGTTCCTGCTCGACGGCCTTCCGCGAGAGGCCGCCCGAGTTCGGGTCGTCCTCGCGCATCTGGAAGTAGCCTTTCGTCGCGACGACCGACTCCTCGCGGTAGCCCTCGAGCGCGTTCCCGAAGATTCGCTCGGACTCGCCCTTCGAGTACATGTTGGCGGTGTCGAAGAAGTTGATCCCGAGGTCGATCGCCCGCTCGATGATCTCCGTGCTCTCCTCCTCGCCTAAGACCCACTCGCGCCAGTCGGGATCGCCGAAGCTCATGCAGCCGAGACAGATCCTGCTGACTTCCATGCCGGTGTCGCCGAGGGTCGTGTACTCCATGCACGGGTGTACGCCGGCCGACGAAAAAAGAGGGGGCGGTCCGCAACGACGAGCCAACCCGGCTCACGACCGCGCTTCCCTCCGGACGGGAACCCGATCACGACGGTTCGCTCGCGCGCTCGAGTCGATCGGCAACTGCCCGGTAGGCGTCGACCGCCTGCGCGTCCGGTCGATGGTCGCGAACGGGTTGCCACCGCGCCTGTGCGTCGGCGACCGCGGCCTGCTCCGCGACGAGCGTCACGTCGACGCCGAGCCGCCGGCCAAGCCGATCGGCGAGGTCGCTGTGGGTGTCGCGGTCCGCTTTGTTGAGAACCGCCGCCCCGAGCGGCGTCTCGAGCGAAGCCACGAGGTCGCTGGTCCGAATCGCGTCGACCAGCGCCGCCCGCGAGGGCGTCGTCACGAGTACCGCGAGATCGGCACACCCCAGTTCGACGCCGACGTCGCGCGCGAGCCCCGCCGGACAGTCGACGACGACGTGATCCCACCGTCGCTCGAGCCGGTCGAGCACCGATGGAAGCGCCTCGAGCGACGATGCGCGGGCACCCGAAAGGGTTCGGCCGGAAGGCAGAACCGATACCGGACCGGCGTCTGCGACCGCCTCAAGCGGATCCGCGCGGCCGGCGAGCACGTCGTGGAGATCCGGGCCCGCGTCGGGTCCGGACGGAAGATCCGGTACCGCAAGATCGCCGTCGACGACGACGGCGTCGAGTTCGCGGCCGAGGTTCCACGCGGTCGTCGACTTGCCGACGCCGCCCTTTCCGCCGGCGACGGCGACGATCATGGCTCGGGGTCAGGCTCGTCCCCGTCGTACGCCCGCTCGCGCTCGCGCTCGAGACCGAGCACCTCGCGCGTCGGCTGCCAGTCGTCGAGTTCGGCGAGCGCGACGTCGTCCGAGCGGCCGATCGTGTCGGATTCACAGCGTTCGCTCGAGACGACCTCGACGAGCGGCTCCGTCGGCGGTGCCGGACTCGCAACACCGATCCCGCGGCGACGGTCCGGTCGGATCGTCTCGGTCCAGCAATCGCCGTCCCACCGAGGATCGGCGATGCCGTCGCGCCGCGGGATCCAGAGTGGGCCCTCGAGACGGCAGCGGAGGCGAACGCGCTGGGGCGTCGCGCGCGTGTTCGCGACGACGATTCGGACGCGCGTGACGCCGTTCGTCCGCTCGCAGGTCGCGTCGATCGTTACCACGCTCTCTCACCCGTTTCCGATTCCACACTCGTCGCAGTATCGCCCGTCTCGGCCTCGAGCGCAGCCAACTCGGCCGGCGACGCTAGCAGCCAGCATTCGTCCCCCGCCTCGAGCGTCCGCCGATCCGGAGGCAGCGGCTGCCGGTCGCCGTCGCGCTCGAGCACGAGCACGCGGCCGGGGAGCCAGCCGACGAACTCGCCGACGAGCGAGCCGCCGGGTTCGACGGTCAGCGTCGTGACCGTCTCGTCGGCCCGGCGAACCGCCGCGGCGAACTCGTAGCCGTCGGTCGTCTCGTCGGGATGTGCGACGAGCCGGTACCGTTCGTCGGCCGCGAGGTCGCGAGCGCGACCGGCGTCGACGAGAACGGTGGCGACGGACCCGGTCGAGGCCCGAAGCGTTCCCGTCGCGACGAGTCGTTCTTGCGCCTGATCCTGATCACGTCGCCGTTCTCGCTCGCGTTCGTCGTCCGTCGTTCGTCCTCGTTCTCGCGACTCCGACGTCCAGATTTCGACCGGATCGCCGACGCTCGCGTCCGGCAGTGGATCCGTCCGGATCGCGACGGCGACGGTCGATGGCGGCAGCAACGATCCAAGCCCAGGCTCCCGCCGGCCGACGCGAACCCGTTCGACGCTCCCGTCAGCAGCCATGGTCACGGTCGCATAATCGAGATCGTAGTCGCGCTCGAGGTGGCGCTCGATCCGGTCGCGTCGCTCGGAGATCGACGAGTCGTGTGGGACTTCGATTACCGTCCCGGCGAGTGCCCGGCGTACCGAGGAATCGACCGGCCGGTAGCCGTCCGCATCGTCGATCGTCCCGGGCAACTCGAGGGCGACGGCGAGCCGAGCGGCGCGAACGATCGACGCGGGTTCGCCGTTCGCGTCGATTCGGTCGATATCCAACACCTGTCGAGCGATTCGATCGCCGAATCGCCCGCCGGCCGTGCCGGCCACGCCGGCGACCGCGAACGTCGCGAGCAGATAGCCCGCGCTCGCACGATGCTCGAGGGGAATCCCCTCGAACAGTGCGCCCGAAGCGAAGACGGTGTACGAGAGGTAGCCGGCCGCCGCAGACAGCCCGATGCCGACCGCGACGCCGGCGGGCGGCGCTCGAGTCGTCACCCGCCGGTAACCCGCCGCGACGAGGCCGGCGACGACGGCCGACAGCAGCCCCAGTCCCGTACTGCCGACCGACGCCTGCCGCAGCAACTCGGCGTAGACCGCGGCGTCGATCATCCGTCGGTCACCTCGCGTTCTCGAGACGTAGCGACGAATGCGCGGGTCGGCGTAGCTGCAGTCATCTTATCGGTATCGGCGTCACTCGCTCCGTTGTCATCGGCAGTGTCGACGGTAACGTCCCGGTTCTCGTCTCCGTACTCATCGACGAACTCCCACTCGTCCCCGCTGTGAACGCCGAGTACCTCGCCAGCATCGACAGCGCGGTCCTCGCCCTCGAGCACCTCGCGTCCCTCGAGTGTGGTGATCGGCCGCCCGGCGTCCTCGAGAAGCGCCGCGGCCTCGAACGCGGGCGCGTCGCCGCTCGGGAGGACGGCGATCCGATAGCGGTCGGCGCCGAGTAATCGGCCGGCGTCGCTCGCCGCGACACGCACCGTGAGCCGTCCCGGACCGCCCTCGAACCCGGCGTCCGCAGCGCGGGAGGCGGTCGACCGAGACGAGGAACGGGCGTTCGACGCACCGTCCTCGGCCGACTCCGAACGACAAACCGCGAGGACGTCGCCCTCGAGAGTCGCGGTGACGGCGGACCCGTCACCGTCACTGCCGCCAGAGACGACACCGATCGCAACACGATCACCTGATTCGATGCCGGTCGGAAGCAATCCGGAGACGGTGACGGCCCGCGCGCCATCCGAGAGCGACGTCGCGACGCTCTTCGTCGGCGGCGCGGCGGCGATCGTCGCGCGGCCGCGCCCGTCGATCGCGACGTCGATCTTCGACAGTTCGTGCGTCGCTCGGAGCCGTTGTTCGAGCCGTCGCTCGAGTTCCGACAGTTGCAGATCCGCGGGGAAGCGCCAGGCGCCCTCTTCGAGGGCCGTCCGCAGTGCCGGGGACAGTTCCGGATAGCCGTCGAACTCGCGGATTGCGCCCGCGGATCGGATCGTTACCTGTCCCACCGCGTCGACGGCGTCGATCGCGTCCGCCGACAGCGCGGTCCCGCGCACGATCGGCACCGCCCGGTCTCGCGGGAGTTCGGTCGCGATCCGATCCCCCTGGGCGACCACGACGATGCCGAGGGCACCTGCGATGGTCGCCGCCATCGCGACACGAGGGCCGTGCTCGAGGCCGGCGCTCGGGTCGAAGAGTCTGACGACGACGCCCGTTCCGACCGCGATCGGAACCGTGGCGAGCCCGGCAGCGAGGGGGAGGGAACGATCGGTTCCGATTCCGACGGCGATCGCTGTGAACCCGGCGAGCAGCGCCGGACCGAAGCCGAACAGCAACCCGTACGCGATGCCGAGCAGCGACTCGTACGGCAGATCGATCATTGGCTCACCTCGTCTCACCTCAGTCGGCATTCGACGGGGACTCGATCGGCCCCGCGCCCGCGTTCACGGCGCCGAAATCGATCGGAACCGTACCGATCGCGTCGGCGTCCGGGCGATACTTGGTCACCGAGACGGCGTGGCCGACGTCGCTCTCGAGGCCGGAGCCGACCGTCTCGAGTTCGAACACGGCGTCGGCGGCCCGCAGCGTCGCCGCCCGATTGGCGGGGTCGTCGAGGTCCAGACAGTGGAGGATCGCGAGGCCGCCCGTTTCGGCCAGCCGCTCGGACAGCGTATCGAGAAACGAGACGTACGCCGATCGTTCCCGTCGCTCGAGTTCGTTGACCGGATCCACGATCAGCGTGGCCGCGTCCGGGAGGTTCTCGACCAGCGCGGTCGCCTCCTCGAGGGCGTCGTCGCCCGCGACGCGTCGAATCGTCGGTTCGCCGGCGTCGGCCGCGGTCGTCTCGATCGCGCGCCGCACCGTTTCCCGCGACTGCGCCGTCGAGAGGTACAGCGTGCCGCGGAGTTCGGTCGCCCGGTAGAGCAGCCGCTCGGCCTGACTCGCGGGATCGGCGACGAGCGCGACGACCGAGCCCGCGGGGAGACCGCCCTCGAGGTGCCGGTCGAGGGCGTCTGCGCCGACGGGAATCCGATCGCCGCCGGTCGTCGGCGGCGCCCGCTCGCGCGGGGACTGTGCGCGCAGCCGCTCGACGATGTCGTCGAACGCCGCCGCGACCTCGTCGTTCGCCAGCGGCGACGGGCGGTCGGGAACGCAACCCAGTATCGGCACGCCGCGCCACTCGGCCGCGCGGTCCGGCACCGCTGATCGCCGGTTCAGGACGGCGCCGTAGACCGGCACGCCGAGTCGCCGCGCCACGTCGATCGTCGTCTCCGCGGCCTCGAGGCTTCGTTCGGAATCGCCGGCGACGACGATCACGCCGTCGGCGCTCCGGAGCGGCTCGACGAGGTCCGGGCCGGCGCCGGCGGGGCAGTCGAGCAACACCTGCGTCCCCTCGAGATCGGCGTGATCGGCGAGGGAGTCGAACTCGAAGGCATCCGACGGTTTCGGTGCGGAAACGATCCCGACCGTCGATTCGCACGGATGCTCCTGTGCGATCTCTTTCAGCGTCACTCCCCGCTCGAGGGCGGCGAGCGTCGGCTCCCGGTCCCGATCGGTCATGACGTGCAGGTTCGGTAGCTGCCGGTCGGCGTCGATCGCGATCGCCGGGGTCAGAGGCTCTCCCCTGGCGAACGCGGTCGAGAGGCCCAGCGTGACCGTGGACTTGCCACAGCCGCCTTTCGAGCCAGCGATGGCGATCATACCCGCTCTGGCCGCGCCATCCCTTATGAACTCCCGCTTCGACGCACGAGCCGCAAGAAGAGATCGGCCAGCCGCTCAGTCCGACGACGCTTCGCTGTCGTCCGTCGACTCGTCGGGCCCGGATCCGGATCCGGATCCGGACTCGGACTCGCTCGAGTCCGCGCCCGAACCCGAACTCGACCCGCGATTCGCCCAGTCGCCGTAGAGGTACGAGCGCTCGTAGCCCGCGCCCGTCACGGCGTCGCCGATGACGACCAGCGCGGAGGCGCGGTAGCCGGCCTCCTCGACCTTCTCCGCGATGTCGGCGATCGAGCCGACGAGCACGTCCTCGTCCGGCCAGGAGGCGTGGTAGATCACGGCGACCGGCGTCTCCGGGTCCGCGCCGTCCTCGAGTAGCCGGTCCATCGTGTCCCGGACGGCGTGGGTCCCGAGGTAGATGCAGGTCGTCACGTCGCCCATCTCGACGAACTCGGAGATGTGGTCTTCCTCGGGCTCTAAGGTCTTCCCCTGCGGCCGCGTGAAGGCGACGTGGTTCGAGACCTCGTTGAGCGTCAGTTGCGTCCGCAACGTTGCGCTGGCGGCGAACGCCGAGGTGACGCCGGGGACGAAGTACGTGGGGACGCCCTCGTGTTCCAGCGCGTCCATCTGCTCCAAGGCGGCCCCGTAGATCGCCGGATCGCCGCTGTGCAGGCGGACGACGTTCCGGCCCTCCTCGTAGGCGTCCCGCATCAGCGGGATCAGTTCCTCGAGATCCTTGCCCACCGAGTTCACGAGGTCGGCGTGGCTGCAGTACTCGTCTAGGAGTTCGCTGTTGACCAGCGAGCCCGCGTGGACCACGAGGTCGGCCTCCTCGAGCAGTTCCTTCCCGGCGACGGTCAGCAGGCGCGGGTTGCCGGGGCCGGCGCCGACGAAGGGGATGCCTTCCTGCTCGTCGCCGGCGCTGTGCTCGAAGACGCGGTCGTCGAGTTGCTCGCGACGACGGTCAGACTGGGAGTCGATCGCCGTCTGCGGATCGTTCGCGTCCGAGTTCGAAGTCGGGTCCGTGCCCGGATCCGACGCATCGTCGCTCATCGGTCCCCTCCGCGCCGGCGCCGCTCGCGGCGGTCCTCGAGTTCGAGCCCGTAATCGCCGTTCTCGTACCCCTCGGCCCGCTCGAGGGCGGCGAGTTCCTCGGTAGTTAATTCGCGCCCACCGTCCGCGATCGGCTCGCTATCGGTCGTCGCGTCGTCCGACCCGGACTCGTCGTCTGTCCCGAAGGCCGCCGTCGCCGGCTCGACCTCGAGGTCGCCCTTCTCGGCGTAGGCGAGCGTGTAGTAGTCTCGCTCGTCGATCTCGGCGGGGTCGTCGGTGACGATCGTCTCGCCCTGCTCCATGAACAGCCGGCGGCCGTAGGTCACGTCGTAGCCGGCGTCGACGAGCCCCTCGTGGGTCGCGGGCGCGTCGGTGACCTTGAACAGGATCATCCGATCGGGGCCCGTCGGACTCGCACCGGAGGCGGCCTCCCGCAGCGCGAGGCCCGCACCGGCCTCGATCTCGATTCCCATCGCGGTCGCGAAGGCCGTGACGGCGCTGACGCCGGGGACGATCTCGAGGTCCACGTCGGGGTGGAAGGCGTCGATCGTCCGGCGCAGGTGGCCGAACGTCGAGTAGACGTTCGGATCGCCGAGCGTGACGAAGGCGACGTCGCCGTCTTTCGCTTCGGGGGCGACCTCCGCGGCGGCTGCCTTCCAGGCCCGCCGCAGTTTGTCCTCGTCTTTCGTCATCGGGAAATCGAGGTCGCCGATCTTGTCCTCGTCGACGTGCTCGAGGGCGACCGAGCGCGACAGGCGACCCGGCGAGTAGACCACGTCGGCGGTCTCGAGGACCGTCTTCCCGCGGACGGTGACGAGGTCGGCTTCGCCGGGACCGAGGCCGACGCCGTAGAGGGTCATCGGCTCACCTCGCCGTCCGAATCCGAATCGGGCGTCGCGCTCCCGACCAGCATGTAGACCGGGTTGTCCGAGTTGAAGCTTGTCGCGCCCGCGAGCTCGTAGCCGTGGCTCACCTGGAACTGGACGACCTCCTCGAGAATATCGCGCTCGCGGAACGCTTCCGTCGCCTTCCCGGCGACCTCGAGCCGCGAGACGTTCATCACGATGCGGTCGACGCCGGTCTCGACGGCGTGGTCGAGGACGGCCTCGAAGTTGCGGCTGCCGCCCAGAAAGAGCGCGTCGGCGTCGGCGGGTAGCCCCTCCGGCGCTTCGGCGTTGCGTAACTCGACATCGGCCCGGATCGACTCCTCGTTCGCGGCGAGGTTCTTCTCGGTCGTCTCGAGGCGTTCGGCCTTTCGCTCGAGGGCGGTCACCCGCCCGGCCCGCTGTGCGGCTTCGATCGTGACGGCTCCGGTACAGGAGCCGACCTCCGCGAAGTGGTCGTCCGGCTCGAGAGCGAGCTTCGAGCGGACGACGGCCCGGACCTCCGATTTGGTCGGGCCGGCCTTCGCGTCGTAGGGCAGCGCGATGGGTGGCATCACGCGTGGAATCAGCGGCCGGGCCTAAAACAATTTTGTTTGGTGTAGCGCAACTACGGTTGCTTATTCGGCGACGAATCGTTGCGCGCCGTCGCGCCGTTCGTCACCGATCAGCCGTCGAGGCGCTCGAGGAACCGATCGAACGCGCCGCTCTCGGGGTGGACGTGGACGTACGTCCCGAGCGACTCGTACTCCGTAAGGCCATCGTGCTCGCCGTCGATACCGTCCCCGCGGACGGTCTCGAAGGCGAAGCGCGCGTCGCCGTCGACGTCGGCGCTCGAGTAGTGGAACTCGTGGCCCCGAATCGTCTCGCCGGCCGCTGCGGTGAGCGTCCCGTCGAGGGCCTCGAGTTCGACGTGATCGAGCGCTTGGTAGCGGTCGTGCATCTCGACGTCGGCGGGCAGGATACCGCCCATCTCGTGGCGCTCTCCCTCAGCGGTCGTCAGCGACCGGCTCATCGCCATCAGCCCGCCGCACTCCCCCAAGACGGGCAGTCCCTCGCTCGCCAGCTCCCCGAGTTCCGAGAGCGTGTCGGTCGACTCAAGGGCGTCGGCGTGGAGTTCGGGGTAGCCGCCGGGGAGGTAGACGCCGTCGCAGTCGGGGACGGGGTCGCCCGCCAGTGGCGAGAACGTCGCCACCTCGGCGCGCTCGCGAAACCGCTCGATCGTGGCCGGATACCGGAAGCAGAAGGCGGCGTCGCTGGCGACGGCGACGGTGGCGTCGACCGGTTTTGCTTTCCCTTCAGCCGACCGCTCCGGGGCGGGTGGTTCCCTCGCAACCGCGGCCAGCCGCTCGGCCTCGAGCGACTCAGCGGCCTCCCGAAGCGCCTCTCTCGGCAGCGCCGCCTCGTCGCCCATCTCGAGGCCCAAGTGTCGATCCGGAATCTCGAGGTCGTCGTTCGGCGGGATCCGGCCGAAGTACTCGAGGTCGTCGGGCAGGGCGTCCCGGATGCCCTGCTCGTGGCGGCCGCCGTGGGCTCGCTGGGCGACGACGCCGGCGACGTCGATGTCCCGCCCGATCGTCGCGGCGTACTTCTCGAATCCCAGCGCCGTCGCCGCGACGCTTTCCATTCCCGCCTTGGCGTCGACCACGAGAACCACTGGGAGATCGAGCGCCTCGGCGACCATCGCCGTGCTCGAGCCGTCGCCGTCATACAGCCCCATGACGCCCTCGACGACGCAGATATCGCCTTCGCCGCGGCGGTAGTTCCGGCGGAGACCGTCCTCACCCTCGAGCCACAGGTCCAGCGTGCGGGAGGGCCGTCCCGCGATCGCTTCGTGGTGGCTCGGATCGATGAAGTCCGGGCCCGCCTTGGCGGGCTGGACCGCGTAGCCGGCGTCCTCGAGCGCCTGCACGATCGACAGCGTCGCGACCGTCTTCCCGACGCCGGAACTGACGCCGCCGAGGACGAATCCGTTCATCATTGTGGTTGCGTTTCCACAACCGACCTTGAATCCGTCGGTGCGGGCGACGTCGCCGCGGGACCGAAACCGAGTTGGGACCGGTCGTCGTTTCTCGAATCGACCGATGAGCGACGCAGCGACCGCCGAATCGGAACCGACCCCCGCGCTGAAGGAGCGCGCCGGCGTCGTCAGCGCCCTGCTCGAGGGCGCACAGACGGTGCTCGTCCGCCATCCCACGCTCGATCCGGGAACGATCGACGAGCGGTTCGTCCTCTACCCGGCCTACAGCCACCAAAATCCCGACCGATACCAGGATCGGTACGAGGGCTACTACCACCGGGCGAGCACCAAGCCCGACGCCGGTATCCCGATCCGCGGCGTCGCCGACGTCCGCGCGGAGTACACGGTCTCGAGCGACGAGGTCGAGGCGCTGGCCACCCAGTACGTCTACACGCCCGACGGCCTGCGCGACAAGTACGATCCGGACGACGACCTGCGCGTCCTCCTGCTGCGGGTTCGCGAACTCGAATCGCCCCGGCTGATCGAGGAGCGGGGCAGCTACCGGGGCTGTCGCGCCTGGATCGACCTCGAGTCGGACGCGGGGATCGATCCCGAGGCGGCGACGCCGGTACTCGACGACGCGACGTTCGCCGAGCGCCGGGCGGCGGTTCGAGACGCGCTCGAGTAAAGAGCAAAGAGTAAACACGCCGACGTTGCGCCGTCCGGACCACCGACGAACTTAACCGCTCGAGTCGGCTACGACCGTCGGATCGAACTATGAGTGGGGACCACGAACGCGGGGACGACGGGCTCGAGACCGACCAGCACCTCCGGCGAGCGCTGCGGCACCTGAGCGAGGCCCGGGACGGTGACGACCTCAGGAAGACCAACGCCGTCGCGCTCGAGGAGGTCGAAAACACCGTCTCGACGGTGCTGCGGGAGTACGAGCAGGACGAGTAGGTCGGTCTACGGTCGTCGACCGTCACGCTTCGTCCGTAGCCCGCCGAACGGGCTTCCATCATCGCTCGACAGTGTGCGTATATTACCGATTCGCGAAGCGGCTTATTTTATTCACTCGAACGACATATTTGTTAGCGATGTCTCCCAGCATTCCGCTCGATTTGAATCGGTTCGCGGACCGAACGAGAGGTGAACAGTCGTGAGCGAGCACGACGACGAGACCGTCAAAGAGCGCGTCCAGCAGTACTGGGACAGCCGCGCGGAATCGTACGACGGCGACAGCCACCACGCCCTCCAGGACGAGGCACAACGCGACGCGTGGCTCTCGGTCCTCCGCGAGTGGACCGGCGGCGGAGGCGGGGAGTCGCCGCAACGGATTCTCGACGTCGGCTGCGGAACCGGCGTCATCTCGCTGCTGCTGGCCGACATCGGCCACGACGTCACCGGCGTGGATCTCTCCGAAGAAATGCTCGAGCGCGCTCGAGCGAAAGCCGGCGACCGGGACCTGTCGGTCGAGTTCCGAAACGGGGACGCGGAATCGATCCCGGATCCCGATGACACGTACGACCTGATGACGGCCCGCCACCTCGTCTGGACGCTGCCGAACCCGTCGGCGGCGCTTCGGGAGTGGCAACGGGTCGTGCGTCCGGGTGGCCGAGTCGTCCTGATCGAGGGTCACTGGGACTTCGACGAAGCGTTCGACGGCTATCAGGAAATCCACGACGAGTTGCCGCTGTACGACGGCCGCCCGCCCGAAGAGTTGGTGGACGTACTCGAGGAACACGGGCTCGAGCGGGTCGAGCACGAGCCGCTGATGGATGCGGTGCTCTGGGGCGACGAACCGGACTACGAGCAGTACGTCGTCGCCGGCGACGTTCCGAAGTGAGACGGACCGAATGAATCTGCGGCGAAGACCGGAGCGATCAGGACGCCGCCGTGGCGTTCGTACCGATCGTCCGATTACGATACCGATTGCCGGACCGCAAGCACTACCAGATCCGAGAACGGCGTGTCCTCCCGCCCGGTTCCGCCGGCGTGCTCGGACAGGTCGGCGAGTGTGAACCGGTGAATCCGCTCCTCGTCGTGGGTCAACTTCTCGAGCACCAGCGCCTCGAGATCGGGATCGGCGCCTCGCTCGAGCAGGAACTCGGCGATGTCGCCGGGCATCCGGTCGTAGGGTCGAGGGAGCGCGAGCAGGTGTCGCTCGTCGTCCGTGACCGCCGCGGCGAGGCGCTCCATGTCGGCCTCGAGGTCGCCGCTCTTGTGCAGCGTGACGAACTCGGTGTCCTCCATCGGCGTGCGAGCGCGACTGGCGGCCACCTGGAGCGACGAGATACCGGGCACGATCCGGACCGGAATCTGCGGATCCTCGCGCTGGACCGCGTCCTGAACTTTGCCGACGAACTGGTACCCCGAGTGGTTGGGGTCGCCCATCGCGACGGCGGTTCCCGACTCGCCGGCCGCGACGCGTTCGCCGAACTCCTCGAGCGCCGCGGCTTCGTCCTTGTAGCCGCAGGTCAGCAGGTCAGTATCCTCGTCCGTCAATTCTTCGACGAACTCCACGACCGTCGTGAAGCCGACGATCACGTCCGCCTCGCGGATCGCTCGCTCGCCGCGGGGCGTGAGATACTCGAGGTTGCCGGGACCGATGCCGACTGCGTAGACGGGCTCGTCACCCGCTTCATCGATATCGGACTCTGGCTCCGCGGCCGCGAATGTCGCCGGATCCGGGCCGGCGTCGAGGTCGTAGTCGCTCATTCGCCGGGTTCGTCCTCGCTCGCTTCAGCGGCCCCTGCCGCTCGTTCGTCGGCCGTCAGTTCCAACTCGAGTTCGTCGGTCCGAACGTCTTTCGCGACGTGGATCAGTTCGTTCGTCAGCGCGGCGGCCAGTCCGCTGCCGCCGCGGCGGCCGACGTTGGTGATCGCGGGCACGCCGTACTCCTCGCTGACCTCGCGGATGCGCTGGCGGCTCTCCTCGGCCTTGACGAAGCCGACCGGCGTCGCCACGATAGCGGCGGGTCGCGTGCCGTTCTCGATGCAGTCCGCCAGCGCGAAGGCGGCCGTCGGCGCGTTGCCGATCGTCGCTATCGCACCGTCGTAGGCGCCTTGCTTGTCGAGTTCGAGCACCGACGCCGCAGTGCGGGTCATCCCGGTCTCCTTCGCGAGTTCGGCGCCGTGGCCGATGGCCTTGCGCTTCTCGCAGTTGTGGCCCCGAGAGGTGATCCCCGCTTTGGGCATCGTGATGTCGGTCACGATGTCGGCCTCCTCGAGGACGGCTCGAGCGCCGGCGCGGACGGGCGCGTCTTCGTCGTCGCCGAGGCCGTCCGCGCCCGTAAATTCGATCAGGTGCTGGAACTCGATGTCGCCCATCGAGTGGACCGATTTCTGACGAACCCGGTCCGCCAGCGTCTCGTCCGGAACGAACTGCCGGACGATGTCCATGCTCGTCTCGGCGATGTCCATCGCGTTCTGCGTGGTCGCGCCGAGGTCGGCGTACTCCTCCTCGAACTCCTGTTTCTGCCCGCTGTCAGTCATCAGTCGACACCTCCGCGTCGGCGCCGACGGCTTCGTTGGTCGTCCGCGCCTCGAGGTCGCCCTCGACCTCGAGGTTCAGGTCGCGCAGTCGGTCGGCCGTCTCGTCGTCGGCGTCCCAGAGATCGCGCTCGATCGCCTCGAGCAGCGTGTCCGTGATGGACTCGAGCGCCCACGGGTTCACGTCGCGCAGCCATTCTTGACGAGCGTCGTCGAAGGCGTACTTCTCCGCGACCTCCTCCCAGAGGGTATCGGAGACGACGCCGGTCGTGGCGTCCCAGCCGAGCGTCACGTCGACCGTCGTCGAGAGGTCGCCCGCGCCCTTGTAGCCGTGCTCCTCCATGGACTCGAGCCAGTCGGGGTTCAGGACCCGGGAGCGCATCGCCTTGCGGACCTTCTCCTCGTTCGTGTAGACTGAGACGTTGTCCGGATCGGAAGAATCGCCGACGTAGGAGGCGGGTTCCTCGCTCGAGATCTCCGATACCGCCGAAATGAAGCCGCCGTGGAACGCGTACCAGTCCGAGGAGTCGAACTCGTCTTGCTCCATCGTGTCCTCGAGCTTCACGGTGGCGTCGACGCTCGAGAGGCGCCGCTCGAAGGCGTCGTGGGCGTCGGAAACGCGCCCCCTCGAGCCCATCGCGTAGCCGCCCCACTGGACGTAGACGGAGGCGAGATCGGAGCGGTCGTCCCAGTTGCCCTCGTCGACGGCCTTGTTCGTCCCGGCGCCGTAGCCGCCGGGTTTGGTCGTGAAGACGCGGTGTTTGGCGGCCTTGCGGGCGTCGGATTCGTCGAGCCCTTCTTCGTCCTGTAATTTTTCGGCCTCCTCCTCGACGTGCTTCTTCACGTAGTTCATCTCGTGGGGCTCGTCGAGGTCGACGACCGCATCGACGGCGTCGTGGATGACCCCCGCTGCGGCCGGGAACGCGTCGCGGAACAAGCCCGAGACGCGCGTCGTTACGTCGATTCGGGGTCGGTCGAGTTCCTCGAGCGGGATCGGCTCGACGTCGTCAATGCGGCCGGCGTCGGTCCACTGCGGTTCGACGCCCATCATGGCCAGCACCTGCGCGATGGTCTCGCCGCGGGTTCGGACCGTGGGAGTTCCCCACGCGACGACGCCGATTTCTTCCGGGTACTCGTCGTTCTCCGAGTAGTGGCGCTCGAGGACACCTTCAGCGACCTCCTTCCCGACCTGCCAGGCGGGCTTGGCGGGTACCTTCCGCGGATCGAGCGTGTAGAAATTCCGGGCCGTCGGGAGCAGATCGACGCCGCCGCGGGTCGGCGCGCCGGAGCCGCCCGGCGGGACGTACTCGCCGGAGAGCGCGTCCGCTGTTCTCGGGATTTCGTCCTCCGCACCCTGCACGCGGGGCTGGGTCTCCTCGCAGATGAACGCGAGTACTTCGCGGAGGTCGTCGTGAGCGCCCGACTTCGCCCGCGCGTCGCCGATCGTCTCGAGGTCGACGACGAGCAGGTTCATATTGACTTCATCGTCGGGACCGGCTTCGCGCTCCGACTCGGGAATGTCGAAGTCGTGCTCGGCCAGCGTTGCGACCAACTCGAGGCTCGTCTCGTGGACGACGTCGGCGGCCTCGGCGTAGGTCATGCCCAGCGCCTCGTCGTACTCGCCGGGCGCGTTCAGCATCTTGTCGTAGTCGACGCCGAGCGCGCCGGCGACGCTCTCGCGCAGGCTCGGCGCGCCGGGGTTCTCGAGCCGTGTCAGCGCGACGAGGTACTCCACGAGGCGCTCGTCGGCCGGCGGCTCGGACATGGTGTGCAGCCCGAGCCGGATCTGGGTGGTCTTGACGTCGGTGAGGTACTCGTGGACGCGCTCGACGAGTTCGTCGATGTCGACGTCGTCGCCGTCGACCTCGCCTTCGGCCAGGCTCGAGCCGGCTTCGTCGGGACCGCGAACGTCGGCCTTCTCGTCGATCGTGCCCGCGATACCGAGTTCGACCGCGAGGTCCAGTTCCTCGACCTTCTCGCGGATGAGCGTCTCGAGGTGTTCGCCGTCGTCGGCGCGGGCGTCCTCCATCCCGGCCTCGCGGTACTGGTTCGCGAGTTCCTCGAGTTCCGAGAGCTCGTCGTAGGTGCCCGCCGATCGCATCACGGGCGTGAGGTAGTCGACGATGGCGGCGTAGGACCGGCGCTTGGCCTGGGTCCCCTCGCCGGGGTTGTTCACGATGTAGGGGTAGACGTTCGGGATGTCGTCGACCAGCTGGTCGGGCGCGCTCTCGCCGTTCAAGCCGACCGTCTTGCCGGGGAGCCACTCGAGGCTGCCGTGCGTGCCCAGGTGGACGACCGCGTCGGCCTCGAACGTGTTGCGCAGCCAGCCGTAGAAGGCGTAGTAGTCGTGGGGCGGCTGGAGATCGGAGTCGTGGTAGACCTTCGAGGGATCCATGCCGAACCCGCGCGGTGGCTGGACGGTGACGAGCACGTTGCCGAACTCGACCCCCGGAATCGCGAACGGTCGGTCTGGGGCTTCACCCCACTCCTCGATGACGTTTTCCTGGAATCGCTCGTCGGCTTCGCTGAACCACGCTTCGTAGGTATCAGGAGAAACCACGTCGACCGACAGGTCACGGACGTCCTCGGGCGCGACCCAGCGGTCCTCAAGCGTTAGCTGCGACGTCAGCGTCTCCACGAGCGTCTGCCCGTCGTCTGGCATCTCGCCGCCCAGATTGTAGCCGCGGGCCTCGAGTTCCTCGAGCAGGTTCACGGTCGACTCCGGACTGTCGAGGCCGAACGCGGTGCCGATGCCGTCGTCGCTCGGTGGGTAGTTGTGGAGGACGACGGCGACGTTCTTCTCCTTGTTCGGGGTGTGTCGCAGTTCGGCCCAGTTGACCGCCAGCCGCGTCGCGTGGTCGATGCGGTCCTCGATCGAGAAGTGGTGTTTCGGCGCGGAGCCGATGCCGGCCTCGTCGTCGGTGCGTTCCTTCCCCGAGATGGGGTGGGTGATGACGTTGCCGTCGAACTCCGGCAGCGCCACGGAGAGCGCGAGTTCGAACCCCATCACGCCCGTGTCGCTGGACTCGTAGCGCGACCGCGAGCGCATCGTCGTGATCGTCTGAAGGACCGGGACGCCGAGCCGGTCGAGGAAGACGTCCTCGGCCGACTCGCCTTCGTCGCTGGCCGACCGGCCGCGCTCGTCCATCGAGAGCGAGAACATGAACGAGGAGAGCACGGCGTCGACGATCGGCTCGCCGTCGTCGTCGATAAGCCAGTTATCCGTGACCCATTCAGCATCTTCCTGTTCGTCCGTATCGGTCGCCGGGTTGCAGAAAATCGGCAGGGCGTTGGCGCCCTGCTCCTCGAGCACGCGGACCTGCGCGTCGACGTAGCGGGTGTTCTCGTGGGTCCAGTGGGATTCGTAGAACCAGACGGCAATCGTGGGTTTGTCGGAATCGTGGGTCTCGAGCAGTTCCTCGTACCCGATCCCGGGGTAGTCGGGGTGGTAGACGCCCTCCGTGGGGAGTTCGGCGGGGTCGTCGTACTCGAGGTCTCGACCCTCGTACTCGGACGCTAAGAACCGACACAGGTTTTCGACGTTGATCGTCCCGCCCTTCTCGAGATACTCGTAAACGCGGTCGCGGTGCTCGTCGCAGATCGTCGTGTCCTCGAAGGCGAAGGCGTCGCCGGTCGCCTTGACGATCAGCGGGACGCCCGCGTCCTCGAGCGCGCCCGTCGCGTACTCGTAGCCGGGCATGCTGTCCTCGGCGCCGTGCAGCCAGAAGATCGCCGCCGCGGCGTCGCGCAGTTCCTCGACGAACGACTCGACGGCGGCCTCATCCTCGAGGTCGCTCTCCGAGCGAACGACCAGTTCGACGTCCTCGAGGCGCCGCGCGGCCTGGCCGATCGAGCCGAGTTCGTTCTCCGTCGCGGTGTAGATCCCGATCCGTGTCATCGATTTTTTAAACCTCTGTTGTATTAGCTCAAGCATGGTTGTAAACGCCGGGGGTAAAAAATCTTCGTCGCTTCCCTTTCCGGCGATCGTGGGACAGGAGGACTTGAAGCGCGTCCTGTTGTGCGTCGCGGCCAACGACGACTTAGACGGCGCGCTGATCGCCGGCGAGAAGGGGACCGCGAAGTCGACGGCGGTGCGCGGGCTGGTCGACCTGCTTCCCGAACAGCGAGCCGTCGCGGACTGTCCGTACGGCTGCGCGCCCGACGACTCCGCGCTGCAGTGCGACGACTGCCGGGACCGCGATCCGGACGACATGCCAATCGAAACGCGACCGGTTCCACTCGTGACGCTGCCGCTGGGCGCGACTCGAGACCGCGTCGTCGGCACCCTCTCGGTCGAGGACGCGCTGGCGGGCGAGGCCGACTTCGATCCCGGCCTGCTGGCCCGCGCCCACCGCGGCATCCTCTACGTGGACGAGGTGAACCTGCTGGACGACCACCTCGTGGACGTCCTCCTCGACGCGGCCGCCAGCGGCGTGAATCGCGTCGAGCGCGACGGGATCAGCGTCTCCCACCCCGCGGAGTTCACGCTAATCGGGACGATGAATCCCGAGGAGGGCGATCTACGCCCGCAACTTCGGGATCGGTTCGCTCTGCAGGCGAGCGTCGAGGGTTCGCAGGATATCGACGAACGCGTCGAGATTATGGACCGCGTGCTCGAGGGCGGCGACGGCGATTCGGAGCCGCAAACGCGATACAACGACGACATTACAGCCCTCCGCGAAACCCTCCTCGAGGCCCGAAAACGACTTCCGACCGTCGACCTCCCGCGCGAGTTCAAAGAAGAGATTGCCGACCTCTGTCTCGAGGCCGGCGTCGACGGCCACCGCGGCGACGTGGCGATCGCCCGCACCGCGATGACGATCGCCGCGCTCGAGGGGCGAACGACGGTGATCGGGCCGGACGTGCACGAGGCTGCGAGCTACGCGCTGCCCCACCGCCTTCGAAGCACGCCCTTCGAGGACGAACCGGAGCTCGACGACCTGCTCGAGGATCGGTTCGACGGCGGGGCTAATGAGGGAGACGGCGAAGACAGCGAACCCGACGAGGGCGAGGCCAAGGGTGACGAGCACAGCGACGACGAGCCGAACGCCGAAAGCGGGGACGAACCCGGCGAATCCGACCCCGATGGGGACGAGAACGACGCCACCGACGACGAGTCGGGCGATGACGACTCGAGTTCCGGTCCTGACAGCGAAAATCGGCCGGAAAGCGACGATGAATCCGCCCCAGAGCAGGCAGCCGCGGATGCCGGCAGCGCGAGTGCGGACGACGACTCGAGCGAGAACGACGAGTCCGATTCGAACGCGGACGATTCGAACTCGAGTCCGGACGACGGCGACGCGGACGAAACCGCCCAGCCGCTCGTGCCCGGCCAGCGACGGGCCGAGATCGGCGACGCCTCGGCGCCGGACCTCGAGACGCCCGAAGCCGAGCGCGATAGCGGAACCGCGACCGGCGGCTCGCGCGCGACCACCGCGCCGAGCGTCGATAACCGCGGCTCTCGCGTTCGGACCGAACCCGCGGACTGGGACGGACCGATCGACGCCGCCGCATCCGTTCGGTCAGCGGCAGCGCGCGGCGAGTCGCAGGTCGAAAAACGGGACCTCCGGCAGTCCGTCCGCACCGGGGACGCGTCGGTGACGATCGTCTTCGCCGTCGACGCCAGCGCCTCGATGCGGCCGGCGATGCGAACCGCCAAAGGCGTCGTCCTTGAGTTGCTGCGCGACAGCTACGAGCACCGCGACGAGGTCGCGTTCGTCGCCTTCGCTGGCCAGGACGCCGACGTCCTGCTGCCGCCGACCGACAGCGTCTCGCTGGCCGCGCGCCACCTCAAGGACCTCCCGTCCGGCGACCGAACGCCGCTGCCCGCGGGCCTTGAGACGACCGCGGACGTCCTCGAGCGCGCCGAAACCGACGCGTCCGTGGTCGTGCTCGTGACCGACGGCCGAGCGAACGTCGCCGAGGGAAGTCCGACCGAGTCGACCCGGCGGGCTGCACGCCGACTCGCACGGCGCGGCGCACACGTCGTCGTGGTCGACGCCGGCGACGACTCGCGGGCCGGCCTCTCGGCGCTGGTCGCCGACGAAACCGACGGCGATCTGATCGACCTCGAGGCGCTGTCGCCGGAAGCGGTGCGAACGGCGGCCGACCGCGCTGCATCCGAGTAGCGGCGACGGCGCCGTCCCAAATTGTGTTGGGGTTTGGTTTACCGTAACGCGTCCCGATTGCGAGGACAGTGAGTACGATCGACTGTCCGAGTTGCCTCACTGACTCGGGAACCGAAACGGATCGAACCGCACTCGAGTACGGCCTCGAGAAGACGTTCGAGTGCGACCGCTGCGGATACGTCTGGAACGTTGTCTTCTGAAGTGCGGCGAATCGTAGGCGTGTCAAACGGCGGCCTCGAGCGGCTCGAAACGACCAGCGGCAGCGTTTGGCGCAGGTGTCGAAAGCAGTAAGTACCGTCTACAGGAGTGTCCGCCCCTTGAACAATCCGATCTCGGCGGCCGTCGCGGATCAATACGCCTTTTGACTTGCCGCTCCGTCATCCGACGAACGACTATCCATGACGGGGGACGATGCGGCCGCTGACGGGGCTGCCAGGGACGATATCGAGTACGGGATCGACGACCGGCCGCCGCTGGGCGAATCGTTCGTCCTCGGCGTGCAACACTACCTGACGATGGTGGGGGCGAACATCGCCGTGCCGCTGATTCTGGCGGAGGCGATGGGGATGCCGGACGATATCACCGCGCAGTTCATCGGCACCTTCTTCGTCGTCTCGGGGATCGCGACGCTGGCCCAGACGACGTTCGGAAACCGCTACCCGATCGTGCAGGGCGCGCCGTTCTCGATGCTCGCGCCGGCGCTGGCGATCATCACCGTCGTGACCGTGGGCGGCGTCGGCGGCGGGGACTGGCAGGCTGCTCTCGTCCAATTACAGGGGGCTATCATCGTCGCTGCGACGGTCGAGGTACTGATGGGGTACCTCGGGCTCGTCGGCAAACTCCGACGATTCCTCTCGCCGGTCGTCATCGCGCCGACGATCATGCTCATCGGCCTCTCGCTGTTCAGCGCGGGCCAGATCACCGCACGGGAGCAGAGTTGGTGGCTGCTGGGACTGACGCTCGGGCTCATCCTGCTGTTCTCGCAGTACCTCGACGTCAAACACCGGGCGTTCAAACTGTATCCGGTCATCCTGGCGCTCGTGATCGCGTGGGTCGTCGCCGCGGCGCTGTCGGCGACCGGCGTGATCGTCGACGGGCATCCGGGATACGTCCCGCTCGAGGACGTCACCGACACGCAGCCGTTCCTGCCGATCTATCCGTTTCAGTGGGGTGCGCCGCAGTTTACGACCGCGTTCATCGTCGGGATGTTCGCCGGCGTCCTGGCATCGATCGTCGAGAGTATCGGCGACTACTACGCGGTCGCGAACCTGACCGGCTCCGGCGCGCCGAGCGAACGGCGAATCAACCACGGCATCGGCATGGAGGGCCTGATGAACGTCTTCGCCGGCATCATGGGCACCGCCGGCTCGACCTCCTACTCCGAGAACATCGGCGCGATCGGGCTGACCGGCGTCGCCTCCCGCTACGTCGTCCAGTTGGGCGCGCTCGTCATGCTGTTCGTCGGCTTCGTCGGCTACTTCGGCCAGCTGATCGCGACGATTCCCGACCCAATCGTCGGCGGCCTGTTCATCGCCATGTTCGGCCAGATCGTCGCCGTCGGCGTCTCCAACCTGCGCCACGTCGACCTCGAGTCCTCGCGAAACACGTTCATCGTCGGCTTCGCGCTGTTCGTCGGGCTGGCGATCCCCGCCTACATGGGCAACTTCGATAGCACGATCGCGTTTCGCGAGACCCTCGGCCTCGAGGCGACGCTCGCCTCGCTGCCAGTCTGGGCCGAGGCGGCGGTGCAGGTCGTCGTCGATACCGTCTACATCATCGGCTCGACCGGCATGGCCGTCGGCGGGCTCGCCGCGCTGATTCTCGACAACACGATCGCCGGCTCGCGCGAGGAGCGCGGCCTCGCCCACTGGGATCGGATCACCGAAGACGAGTCCGAGTTCGACTCCTTCTGGGACCGCTGGCTCGGCGCCGGCGGCGCCTCGAGCGCCGATTCCGGTCGGAGCGACTGAACGCCCCCTCCTCTTGCACCGGCCGATAGTATATACGTCCGCGACGCAGATACCGGACCAATGGCGGAACTCGCGCTCGAGGACGGACGGCTCTGGTACGAAACGCACGATCCGGGCCGGACCCGCGGACGCTCCCTCGTCTTCGTACACGGCGGCTGGCTGAACGGCACCGCCTGGCAACCGCAGGTCGAGCACTTCGCGGACGACTATCGGATCGTGACGCCGGACGTCCGCGGCCACGGCCGAACGGGCGCGACCGACGCCGATCGGTACTCGATCGAGTTGTTCACGGACGACCTCGAGGCGCTGCTCGCCCACCTCGAGATCGAGCGGCCCATACTCTGCGGTCTCTCGCTGGGGTCGATGATCGTACAGGAGTACCTCTCTCGCCACGCAGGCGCGGGGATGGATCCAGATTCGAACTCGAGCGCGGACGCTGCGGCAAACGGCACTGTCCCGGCGGGTGCAATTCTCGGCGGCGCGGTTCGCTCGATGCCGCCGGTCGACCTCCCCTCGGGAGTCGAACCGTTCGTCTCGCCGGGGCCGGCGCTCGGAACCGCGCTATCGCTGACGGGTCCGAAGACGACGTTCCGTTCGCTGCTCCAGTCGATCCGCGCGACGACCGGCCGGGAGTGGCTCTCGGTCGACCCGGACGTCCGCGCGGCGGCGATGGACGCCGTCGGCGAAGTTTCCCGAGAGGAGTTCCGGAAGGTCTTCGACGCGCTCGTGCGGTACGACCCGCCAGACCTGTCCGGCGTCGACGTCCCGACGCTCGTCGTCCACGGCGAACAGGAAGCCCCGCAGGTCAAACGCCAGGGCGAACAGATCGCGTCGGCCGTCGCCGACGGCCGGCGGGTCACGCTCGAGAACGCCGGCCACCTCGTGAATCAGGACCGGCCGACCGCGTTCAACGCGGTGAGCGAGGGGTTCCTGAACGGGCTCGCCGCCGAACCGGTCGCCCGCTGACTCGAGGGTTGTACGCGTTGCCGCTCAGTAGGCTTGACAGGGCCGTGTACACGTATTTCGATCGTCTGGCCGGATTTTCCCAAAGTGAATTGGAGGAATGGTGATACGGGAGTGACGTGTATTCTGTGCTTGTGAGTCAATCAAAATCGAGTACGAAGACCGTCGTGGTGTGTCAGTCCTGCGAATCGGTCTTCGTCTCCGAAGTCAAACCCGACGGGACGATCCGACCGATCGGCGTTTCCGCGGACTGCACCTGCGGCGACGGCGATTTCCGCCGGATTTCGGGGACCGCCGACGTCGAATAGGGTCGTTCGAGCGACGCGGTCGTTCGACGGTTAGTTCCGGTCAACCGAGATTTGTTCTTCGCGCCTCATAGGGCTCCGAACTCGAGGACACAGCAACGGCCATCCCGTTCGGGTTCGGTCTCCTCCAGGTCGCCGAGAAACAACCGCAGGTCGTGACGATTAAATCACACGATCGGGTGAACTAATTGAATTCGACTGAATCGGGGGCAAATCGACAGACACGCGTCGGACACCTCCACAACGCTTATTCGCGCGGAAACGACTTGTATGAGCAATGGCCGGGTTAGACGACGTGTTCGGGGAGCTCTTCTCCGGTGCCGACGCAATTTTGCTGTTCGCACCGAGCGGATCGTTCTACGAACGGTTTCGGGAGATCGACGACCTCGACGTCGTCGTTGTCGGGACGGAGAACGACGTCGACGCCGAGACGTTCGTCGAACTCCCGCTCGAGTTCGAGAACGTCTCCGAACGGATCCGGTTCGCCCTCGAGGGCGCCCTCGAGGAGGACGTCGTCGACGACGGCGACGAACTCATCTGCGCGACGGGGGTCTTCGACGACGAGATCGACACCGTCTCCCGCGTGCGCGCGGACGCCGACTCCCACACCGGCATCTACGACCTGTTCGCCCAGTCCCGGGCCGAACCCGAGGTCATCAAGTCGGTGCTGGAGGTGGCGATCGAACTCGGACAGAAGGGCCAGAAGGGGAAGCCGGTCGGCGCGCTGTTCGTCGTCGGCGACGCCGGCAAGGTGATGAACAAGTCCCGGCCGCTCTCGTACAACCCCTTCGAGAAGTCCCACGTCCACGTCGGCGACCCGATCGTGAACGTGATGTTGAAGGAGTTCTCGCGGCTCGACGGCGCGTTCGTCATCTCCGACGCGGGCAAGATCGTCTCGGCGTACCGCTACCTCGAGCCGTCCGCCGAGGGGATCGACATTCCGAAGGGCCTGGGCGCGCGGCACATGTCCGGCGCGGCGATCACACGGGATACGAACGCGGTCTCGATCGTGCTCTCCGAGAGCGACGGGCTCGTCCGGGCGTTCAAGGCCGGCGAGCTTATTCTGGAGGTCGATCCGGAGGCGTACTGATATGAACTGGCAGACGTTTCTCGACGAGCCGGCGGTGATCGCAGCCGCGGTGCTGGCGCTCGGATTCGTCGTCGGCTACCTCGTCGGGCGACTCAACAAGGAGTTGCTGGCGGCGTCGGGCGTTCCCGATGCCGTCGAGGGGACGCCCTTCGAGCGGACGGCCCAGTCGCTGGGCACGTCGACGGTCGAGATCGTCGCCCGCCTGAGTTCGTGGTTCATCTACGGGATCGCGGTCCTGACGGCGATCCACATCGCCCAGCTGCTGGACACGGAGGCGTTCTGGTTTCAGGTCACGCAGTACATCCCGCAGGTCTTCATCGCGGTGCTGGTCCTGATCCTCGGCTTCATCGTCGCGGACAAGGCCGAACTCGTCGTCAGCGAGTACCTCCGGAGCGTCAAACTGCCGGAGGTCTCGATCATCCCGCGGCTGGTCAAATACTCCGTCCTCTACGTGGCCTTTCTCATCGCGCTGGGCCAGATCGGCGTCTACATCTACCCGCTGTTGATCCTGCTCGCCGTCTACGCGGCCGGGATCGTCGTCGTCGGCGCGGTCACGTTCAAGGACTTCCTCGTCTCGAGCGCAGCGGGGATCTACCTGCTGTTGAACCAGCCCTACGGCATCGGCGACGAGATCCAGATCGGCGACCAGGCCGGAATCGTTCAGGAGGTCGATCTGTTCGTGACGAAAATCGAGGACGACTCGGAGGAGTACATCATCCCGAATCGCCGGGTGTTCGAGGAAGAGATCGTCCGCGTTCGGGACTGACGATTCGACAGCACGCCGTCCTCAGTCCTTAGCCCTACGCCCTCTGTTCTCAGTCCTCACTCCTCGAGATCGAGCGAGAGCCCCGGATGCCACCGATCCGCGCCGGCCTCGCGCTTGGCTTCGTCCATCTTCGCGAGCAGGTGCGTTGCGAGGCTGGCGGTTTCGGCCGCGCGCGACTCGCCTTCGGTTCGGAACTCGCCGGTCTCGCGGTTGGCGTAGACGGTGCAGACGGCGCCGGCGCGCAGTCCGTAGACGTTCGCCAGCGTCATGATCGCGCTGGCCTCCATCTCGATGTTCTTCACGTTCGCTTCCTGCAGTTGGTCGACGAGTTCGTCGGCGCCGGCCGCCTCGAACCCCTCGTAGCCGGGCCGGCCCTGGCCCGCGTAGAAGGAGTCCGCGCTCATCGTGATCCCGGTGTGGTAGTCGTAGCCCAGCCGCTCGGCGGCGGCGACGAGCGCGCTGACGACCTCGTAATCCGCGGCCGCGGGGTAATCCTCCCGGACGTACTCGTCGCTGGTCCCCTCCTGGCGGACGCCGCCGGTCGTGATCACCAGATCGCCGACGTCCATCTCGGGCTGGAGCGCGCCGCAGGAGCCGACGCGGATGAACGTCTCGACGCCGACCCGGGCGAGTTCCTCGACCGCGATCGCAGCCGACGGACTGCCGATCCCCGTCGACGTCACCGAGATCGGCGTCCCCTCGTAGCTTCCCGTCGCCGTCCGGTACTCGCGGTGGTGGGCGCGCATCTCGTGGTCGTCCCAGAAGTCGACGATCTTCTCGAGGCGCTCGGGGTTGCCCGGCAGGAGCACGGTGTCGGCAACGTCTTCGGGTCCGACCTCGAGGTGGTACTGTACGTCCGCGTTCGGGTCTTCGCTGTCCCCTGGCATCGCTGTTGAACGGAGGGCGATTCGGGCCGGCGCCGTATATAAATGCGGGGCCCGCGTAGGGAGGGTATGGCATCCGAGTCTCGCGGTAGCGATGCCCACAGTGAGAGCGAGGGCGAACTCGCGGACACCTACGTCGCCGCCGTCCAGCACGACCTCGCCGACCTTCCGGACGGCGCCGCGCTCGTCGGCGTCGTCAGGAGACCGGCGCCGTGGTTCCACGCCGCGGTCGACGAGAACTACCCCGAACTCGGCCCGCCCGCCGACCTGCTCGAGTCGATGCGCGAGATAGAGGATGACATGAAGATGCAGGGGCTGTGCGAGAAGGGCGCCCACAACGCGGCCTGGGATCAGGTCGGGTTCGACGAGGCGTATCGCGACCACCTCGAGACGTCGGCGGACGCGCAGGCGGCAATCGAGGACCTCGCGGAGCGACTCGAGTCCGGCGAGTCGATCGCGCTCGTCTGTTTCGAGAACACGGAAAAGAAGCGGTGTCACCGGACGATTCTTCGAGAACGGCTCGCGGAGCGACTCGAGGCCGAGGGTTAAGAGTCCGCGAGCGTCTCCTCGGAAATCGTGTTCGGAAGTAGTTCGCCCAGCGTGTACGTCGCGGGCTCCGCGTCGTCGCCATCGTCGCAGATGACGACGAGGTCGTCGTCGCAGAACTCCGCGAGCGTCTGCCGGCACATTCCGCAGGGGGTGACGCCGTCGCGCCGCCCGGAACTGACCGCGATCCGGGCGAAGTCGTAGTAGCCCTGCTTGACCGCCTCGGCGACCGCGACCTCCTCGGCGTGGAGGCTGTTGCTGTAGTTTGCGTTCTCGAGGTTGCAACCGACGAAGATCTCGCCGTCGGCCGTCTCGAGGGCGGCGCCGACGGGGTACTCGGAGTAGGGGACGTGGGCCTGCGACTGGATTTCGCGAGCGCGCTCGAGCAGGTCGGCCGCGGCTTCGGCGTCGGAATCGGACATGGTGGCTACTGGGTACTGTGCGGACCGACCGCAAGAAGGCATCGCCTCCGGACGACGCTGCGCGGAGAAGGAACGGAATCGGAAGACGGCGGCTCAGTCCTCGCCGGACTCGTAGTGATCGCCGGCGGCGTCGGGCAGCCGCGTGCGACCGACGAGCACGAGGACGACGATGACCGTCATGTGCGGGATGACGCGGATGAGCTCCGTCGGAATCGCGTAGCCCGCCGCCTGCATCCCGGTTTGTATCGAGTCGAGCCCCGCGAAGAGGAACGAGCCAAGCAGGGCGCCGATCGGGTGGTAGTTCGCGAGCAGGTAGGTCGCGATCGCGATGAACCCGCGGCCGTTGATCGCCGTGTCGCCGCCGCCGGCGAACGTCCCGAGGTCGCCCAGCGCGAAGCCGGCGCCGCCCAGCCCGGCGAACACGCCCGAGAGCAACACGGCGGCGTACCGGACCTTACGGACGTCGACGCCGGCCGTGTCCAGCGCCTTGGGGTTCTCGCCGCTGGCGACGACCCAGCGCCCGAAGTTCGTCCGGGCGAGCAGGTACCAGCCGACGGCCGCGCCCGCGAGCATGATGTAGACCTGCGGTTCGGTGTCGAACAGCAGGTAGCCGAGGAACGGCACGTCCGAGAGAACCGGGATCGTCACGCTCGAGAACCGGCCGACGCTGGCGGTGTTCGGGCTCCCGAAGACGATCTGGGAGGCGAACGGCGCTAGCCCGAGCGAGATGAGCCAGACCGCGAGCCCGGCGATGATCTGGTCGGCCTTGAACTCGATGCAGACGATCGCGAAGATCAGCGCGAACAGCACGCTGATGATCGTTCCGACGAGCAGACCCCACCAGTGGTTCGACAGGCCGGCCGTCGCCTCGCCGACGCCGAGCCAGTGGACGGCGACGATCGAGCTGAACGCCGAGACGATGAGCAGCCCCTCGATCCCGATGTTGATGACGCCGCTCTTCTCGGCGAAGATACCGCCGATCGCCGCCAGCGCGATCGGGACGGCCAGCCGGAGCATCGCCGTGTGCGTACTCGGACTCGCCGCGATCGAGAGCAAGACGCCGGCCCACGAGTCGGGGGCGAGCAGGCCGACGACGATCCAGACGGCCAGCACGGCGCCGGCGCCGATCAGTCCGACGGTAGTTCGCCGCGAGAACGGCAGTGTCGGTTCGTCCGCGTCCGCGTCGTTCGCGTCGGTCGGGGTTCCAGTTGGCTTACTCATCGGTGTCACCTCCGGTCTCGGCGTCAGCGTCGGGGCCGCCGTCCGTACGCGCCGGCCGCGCCGTCTCGAGGTCGACGAACCGCCGACCGAACATCCGGAAGAACTCCGGCATCGCGACGAACAGGATGATCAGGCCGGAGAGGACGCCGACCAGTTCCGGCGGGACGTCCGTCGCCGTCCCGATCGAGTTGCCGCCGCTGTCGAGTATCCCGAACAGGAACGCCGCGGCGCCGACGCCGATCGGGTTGTTGCCGGCGAGCACCGAGACCGCGATCCCGTCGAAGCCGATCGAGGGCACGTTCTCGAGCCAGGCGCCGTGGACCATCAGGACCCAGAACGCGCCGGCGACGCCGCCCAGCGCGCCCGAGAGAGTCATGCTGGCGACGGTCATGCGCTTCTCGTCGACGCCGCCGTAGGCGGCCGCCGCGGGCTGGGTGCCGCTCGTCCGCAGCTCGTAGCCGAACGAGGTGCGGGCGAACACCCAGGCGATCGCGACCATGAGCGCGACCGCGAACGCGAACGCGAGCAGCGAGAAGTCCGCCGAACCGCTGAACCCGACGTACGGAATGTTCGGAATCTCGGCGTACTCGGGGACCGGTTCGGTCCGCGGGTTGGAGCTGTCGGGGTCCTGGAACCACCGCGAGAGCATCGCCGACGTGACCCCGGCCGCGACGATGTTGAGCATGATCGTCGTGATGACCTCGTTGGCGTCCGCGTAGGCCTTCAGGACCCCGGGGAGCGCGCCGTAGAGGCCGCCGACGACCGCGCCGGCGAGCACGCCCAGCGGGATCAGGACGATCGTGCCGACGAAGCCGCCGGGGACGATCGCCGCCGCGTAGACGACCGTCACGGCCGTCGCGAGGCCGCCGAAGACGAGCTGCCCCTGCGTCCCGATGTTGAGCAGGCCGGCGCGGAACGCGACCGCGACGGACAGTCCCGCGAAGACCAGCAGCGTCGTCTGCTGGAGCGTCCGCGCGAGGCTGTAGTTCGTGGGGCTCCAGCCGCCCTCGAGCGGGTGGCCGACGGCCCCGAGGAACAGCTCGTAGTAGACCTGCATCGGGTTGTAACAGAACGTCGTGCCGGCCAGTTCGAGGCCGGTGCGACAGGAGGCGATGCCCCCGGATACGAACACCAGTACGCCACCGACGAGGACGGCGGCCAGCAACGCCGCGACGCTGATGACGACCCGCTCGAGCACCGAGGCGTGGATCAGCCGTTCGAGGAGTCGCTCGAGGCGCTCCTTCGAGGTGCTCATCGGGAGTCACCCCCGGTGCCGTCGGCGCCGTCGGCGCCGTTGGCGTCGGTGAAACCGCCGTCGGCCTCGGGTTCCTGTCCGGCCATCAGCAGGCCGAGTTCCTCCTCGGTCACCGCGTCCGGATCGGTGACGTCGATGAACTCGCCCTCGTAGATGACCGCCAGCCGATCCGAGAGCGAGCGGACCTCGTCGAGTTTCGAGGAGACGAGCAAGATCGCGACCCCTTCGCGGCGAAGCTCGAGCAGGCGGTCGTGGATGAACTCCGTCGACCCGATGTCGACCCCGCGGGTCGGATGCGTCGCGACGACCAGCGACGGATCGCGCTCGAACTCGCGGCCGACGATGAACTTCTGTTGGTTCCCGCCGGAGAACGAGCGGGCGTCCGCGTCGGCGTTCGGCGGGCGAACGTCGTAGGTCTCGATGATCTCCTCGGCGTGGTCGCGGACGCCGGCCCAGTCGATGCGGCCGCCGCTGGCGAACTCCGGCGACCGCTGGCTGCCCAGCACGCCGTTCTCCACGAGGTTGAAGGGCATGACGAGCCCGCGCTCGTGGCGGTCCTCCGGAATGTAGGCCATTCCGGCCTCGATCCGCTCGCGGCGGGACCAGTCTGTGACGTCCGTTCCCTCGTAGGTGATCGTCCCCTCGTCGGGCGTCCGCAGCCCGGTGATCGCCTCGATCAGTTCGGCCTGTCCGTTGCCGTCGACGCCCGCGATGCCGACGATCTCGCCGGCGCGGACGTCCAGATCGATTCCAGAGACGACGTCGACGCCGCGCTCGTCCTCGACCGCGACGTCCGCGGTCGAGAGGACGACGTCGCCCGTCTCGACCGGCTCGGATTCGGCCTCGAGCAGCACCTCGCGGCCGACCATACGCTCGGCCAGGTCCTCCCGGGTCGTGCGCTCGGGGTCGACGGTGCCGACGGACTCGCCGTCCCGGAGGACGGTGATCGCGTCCGCGGCGTGGGTCGCCTCCTCGAGTTTGTGCGTGATGAAAATGATCGTCTTCCCCTGTGCGGTGAGTTCCTCGAGGACGTCGTAGAGGTCCTCGACCTCCTGGGGCGTGAGGACGGCGGTCGGCTCGTCGAGGATGAGCACGTCGGCGCCGCGGAACAGGGCCTTGAGGATTTCGACGCGCTGCTGGACGCCGACGCTCAGGTCTTCGACCCTCGCCTGCGGATCGACGTCGAAGCCGTAGCGATCGCAGAGGTCCCGCACGTCGCGTTCGACCTGCTCGCGGTCGACGGCCATCCCGAACCACTTCGTCGGCTCGTTGCCCAGCGCGATGTTCTCGGCGACGGTCATCGTGTCGACCAGCATGAAGTGCTGGTGGATCATCCCGACGCCGGCGTCGATGGCGTCCCGCGGGGAGTCGAACGAGCGTTCCCGTCCGTCAACGACGACGCGGCCCTCCTCGGGCTCGTAGAGCCCGTAGAGGACGTTCATCAGCGTCGTCTTGCCGGCCCCGTTCTCGCCGAGCAAGGCGTGGACCGTCCCGCGCTCGACCCGCAGGTCGACGTCGTCGTTGGCGACGACGCCGGGGAACCGCTTGGTGATGCCGTCTAAGTGGACGGCGAGGTCGCTGCCGGTGCTCTCCCGGTCTCGATCCTGGTCAGCGGAGCGGCGGCCGCTCCTCGCGTCCGACCCCGCGTCGGTCGGTGCTGCCCCGTCAGTCGTTCCCGTTCCCGACTCGGTCATCGGTTACAGTTCGCTCGGGACGTCGATCTCGCCGTCGATGATCTGCTGTCTGGACTCGTCGACCTGATCCGTGATCTCCTGCGGGATCTCGCCGCCGATCTCGTCGCCGTAGACGGCGCCGACACCCTCCTCCTCGAGGCCGAGGGTTTCGGTCTCGCCGCCCTGGAACTCGTCGTTGACGACGGACTCGATCGCGTTGTAGACAGCGGTGTCGACGCGCTTGACCATGCTCGCGAGGATGACGTCGGCGAAGTCCTCGTTGGAGACCGACTGGTCGCTGTCGACGCCGATGGCGAACCGGCCCTCGTCCTGGGCCGCCTGGAAGACGCCGATGCCGGTGCGGCCGGCCGCGTGGAAGACGATGTCCGCGTCTTGGTCCTGGTACATCGTCCGGGCGGCCTGCTGGCCGCCGGCGGTGTCGTTGAACCCGCCGACGTACGTCGAGACAACCTCGGCGTCCTCGTTGGCGTGCTCGACGCCGGCCTGGAAGCCGGCGTGGAACGACTGAATCAGCTGCGTCTCGGTGCCGCCGACGAAACCGACGACGTTCGCGTCCGGGTTCGTCTCGCCGGCACCGGCGGAAAACTCCTCCTGGGTCAGGAGTCCGGCCAGGTGGCCGACCTGGAACGAGCCCTCCGGTTCGCCGAACTGGTAGCTCCGGACGTTGTCCTCCTTCACCTCGTCGTCGACGATGATGAAGTTCTGGTCCGGGTACTCCGGCGCGTTCTCCGAGAGCGCGTCCTTCTGCGCGTAGCCGATACAGTTGACCAGGTCGTAGTCGCCGCTTTCGGCGAAGTCGCGCTGCGCGCCGCCGAACTCGCTCGCCGACTCGGGCTCCGTCTCGTCGTACGAGATGTTGAACTCCTCTTGTGCGTCTTCGACGCCCTGCTTTGCCATGTCGTTGAACGAGTCGTCGCCGAGGCCGCCGGTCGCGTAGACCATGCCGACCTGTGCGCTCGCGTCGCCCGATTCCTCGCCGAACCCGCCGACGCAGCCCGCCATCGACGCGAGTCCAGCGACACCCATCCCCTTCAGAACAGCTCGTCTGTTACGTGGCATAGGAGCGACTAGCGCAAACAATCGGTTTATACTCGTCGGAATCTGCGGCGCGGAATTAACGAGTGCATGGGAATCACTCGTACGCGGGTGAGAACCACCACCAACCCGAACAGTTCACTTGCGTTTCATTCGATCATCGACCGGAAAAGTCGACGCAGTCGGTCAGTTCGCGTCGTCGACCGCCGACTCGACGACCGTCCGCGCGTCCGCGATCAGGTCGTCGACCGTCTCGCTCTCGGCGTAGATCCGAACGTACGGCTCGGTCCCGCTCGGCCGCACGAGCACCCACGAGGCGTCGTCGAACTCGAGGCGAACGCCGTAGTCCGTATCCACGGCCGTGTCAGGGAAGGCCTCGGGGAGTTCGGTCTCGAGAGCCGACATCACGTCGGGTTTGGCGTCGTCGGGACAGTCGACGCTGACCTTCCGGTAGGGGCGCTCGGTGACCGGCGCGCGAAGGGCGTCGGTGCTGCCGGCGTCGGCGACGAGCGCGGCGACGACGGCGGCGCTCGCGACGCCGTCGATCCAGCCGCCGAAGGCGGCGTGGATGTGCTTCCAGGGTTCGGCGGCGAAGACGACCGCGGTGTCCTCGTCCCCCTGGGCTCGTTCGCGCGCGATCCCCTCGTGCAGCGCGCCGAGGCGGACGCGTTCGACGCGGCCGCCGGCCTCGCGGACCCGCTCGTCGATCCGGGCGGAGGCGTTCGGCGTCGTCACGACGACCGGATCGCCGGCGTCGCTCTCGGAGACGTAGTGTTCGGCGACCACTGCGAGCACGGTGTCCTCGTGGATCACCTCGCCGTCCGGGCCGAGGACGACGAGCCGGTCTGCGTCGCCGTCGTGGGCGAGTCCGAGGTCGAACTCAGCGTTTCTCGAGGCGGCGCCGCTCGAGTCGGTCGCCATGAACTCGATGAAGTCAGTCAGCGTCTCCGGCGTCGGCTTGCTCTCGCGCGCGGTGAAGTGACCGTCGACGTTCGCGTTCAGGGCGACGACCTCGGCGCCGAGGCGCTCGAGGACGTGGGGCGTCGCGACCGATCCCATGCCGTTCCCGCAGTCGACGGCAATCGAGAGGCCGGCGAGGGGGCGGCCGGTGTCGGCTTCGGCCCCGCTACTGGCGGCGAATTGGTAGCGGACGTAGTCGGCGACGGAATCTCGGTATTCTTCGAGGATCTCGAGACGACCCGACTCGCCCCAGAGTTCCCACGTCGCGAGGCCGTCGTCGTCGGCCGCGACGGCGTCCTCGATCGCGCGTTCGGCGTCGCGGTCGTACTCGACGCCGTCGGCGAAGAGTTTGATGCCGTTGTCCGTCGGCGGGTTGTGACTCGCGGTGATCATCACGCCTCGGCGGCCCTGCGACGCGTACGCCAGCGCCGGCGTCGGTACCTGCCCGAGTCGGTAGACGTCCGCGCCGGCGCTCTCGAGGCCGGCTTCCATCGCGGCCGCGAGCGCCGGTCCCGTTTCCCGGCCGTCGCGCCCGACGACGAACGTTGCACCCGGTTCGCCGGCGGCCCGACCGACGTCGAGGGCCAGCGCCGGCGTCACGTCGGTTACCGGACCGCGAATCCCGGCGGTCCCGAACAGTGTCATGTACGGTCGTTCCGCGAGGAACTACTTATACTGTGGAGAAGCATTGCGAGGAGGCGAGGGCGATGCTGCGGCGGCGTCGCGGCGGCGCCACGCAGTCTACTCGTCGGGCAGTTCGTCGACCAACACGACGGCTTCGCCGTCGATAACCGTCTCGTCGTCGGACTCGTCGCGAATCCGGGTCTCGAGCCGGAACTGGTCGTTGCCCAGGTCCTCGACGACTTCGACGCGGGCCGAGACGCGGTCGCCGATTTTGACGGGGCCGCGGAACTCGAGGTCCTGCGAGAGGTAGATCGTCAGGCCGGGCAGGCGGGCCAGCGCGGCGCTGATGAGCCCGGAGACGAGCGTGCCGTGGACGATCCGCTCGCCGAAGCGCGTCTGCGCGGCGAACTCGTCGTCGAGGTGGAGGCGGTTCGTGTCGCCGCTGATCTGTGCGAACGCCCGAACGTCGTCGTCGGAGAGGGTCTTCTCGAAGGTGACGTTGTCGCCGACGCCGATCGCGTTGCGGTCGTCGACGGTGCGCTCGAACGTCCAGTCGAGATTCGAGTGGTCGACGGAGGGGATCGACGCGGGAACGATCCCGTCGTCGCTCGGATCGTGGCCGTCGGGAACCATCGCGGAGAGGGCTGCGCGGTTGGCAGCGGTCGCACTGCGGAGGAAACTTTGGGTCATCGCCGTCCACGCATTCGTCATGGCAGCAAAGTTGTTCCGCCCGGAATTCTGTGACATCTATATCTATCGTTGTTTAGCGTGGCGTCGTAATGATTCTTTGGCTGGACAAGTAGGCCAGTATCGTCCGCCACGGGCCGCGAGGGACGGGTTCGGCCGCGGCGCGGTCGGCACCCCGCCCTTCTCCCGGCGACCCGAGACTCGAGCGACCCGATCCCTTCCGAGCCCAACCGATACATCTGCTGCCATTGAATGGTATCTAGTGGTAACGCTTATTAGCGCGGCGCTCGTTGGTTCAGTTGATGACGGACGACTCCGACCGATCGCCCTGGTTTCCCCCGGCGATGTTCGAAGAGATGCAGGAAGCGGGCGAGCAAGTCGCGCAATCCCAGCAGGAGATGATGACACAGTTGCTCCAGGCGAATTCGGCCAACCCGCTCGAGGACGTGTCGGCCTTCGGGCCGATGAACATGGGCACGGCGACGTTCAAGGCCCGGGTCCAGAGCGGCGGTCGGATCAGCATTCCCGAACCCGAACGGGAGGCCCTCGACATCGAAGAGGGCGACATCGTCCAGACCATCGTCGTCCCCGTCAAGCGCGATCGCGACGAGTAGTCGGAGTCGCAGACCAGACTCGAAACCGAACCTAAACCACACCCACACCGAATCCACCCATGACTCAGAACCCCATCACCGCATTCTTCGACGCCCAGCGCACCGCCGTCAAACAGTCCCAGACCCTCACCCACGACGCCCTCGAGGCCCAGCAGGCCTCGATCGGCGCCTTCGCCGACGCCCTCGAAGGCTCGAGCGACCTCGTCGAGTCCAACGCCGAACTGACGAAAGGCGCCGTGCACGCCTACTTCGACGCGCTCGAGGGCTCGCTGCCCGAGGACAGCGCCGACTTCGACGAACTGCGCGACCTCGTCGACGACGGCGTCGACTCCACGACCGAGGCCCAGACCGAGTCGCTCGAGGCCGCCGTCGAGGCCCTCGAGGAGTCCGAAGAAGCCTACGACGAGTTCATTGCGAACTACTCCGAGGTCGTCGACACCTCCTTCGACGCCGCCCTTGAGGCCCACGAGCAGGTCGAGGAGAACGTCTCAGCCGTCGCCGAGAACGTCGAGCAGACCGCCGACGAGTTCGACGCCTCGGCGTAACGCCGTCCGGCCCCGATTTTTTCACGCACGGTCCCGAACCAACCACCACGTTACCTTCCCACACACCACACTATGGCAGACTCACAACAATCCCCGCAAGCTCAGGACTGGAACGCGTTCGTCGAACAGTGGAACGAGCAGTTCCTCGACGCGCTCGAGGAGAACGTCGAAGCGCAGGCGCAGTTTGTCGAAAGCTGGTCCGAAACCGTCGGCCAGGCCACCGAGGACAACGAACTCTCCGAAGGCGTCGAAGGCTACGCGAAGGCCTACGAAACCTGGATGAACGCCTCCCAGCAGATGGTCGAGCGAGTAAACGACCAGCTCGAGGGCGAGGACGTCGACATCGAGGACTTTCGCGACATCTGGCTCAACACGGCCAACGAGGCCTTTAAGGACGTCATGTCGACGACCGCCTTCGCGCGGATGACCGGCGAGACCGTCGGCGACGTCCTCGAACTGCAACAGCAGGCCGACGAAGCCGCCCAGGAGACGCTCCGCATGCTCGGGTTCGCGACCGAGGAGGACGTCGTCGAGGTCGGCGACCGCCTCGTCGAACTCGAGCGCCGCCAGCACGACGTCGAGCGGAAGCTCGACCGGATCCTCGAGCGCCTCGAGGACGAGGACGAGGAGTAAGCCCATGAAAAACCCCTACGCAACCGCACTGGACATCCAGCGACAGGCCTGGGAGGCGACGGCCGAACTGGCCGAGAAGACGCGAGTGGCGCCCGACCGAACCGAAACCATCGAGAACGTCGAGGTCGGCCAGACGCCCAGCGAGGTCGTCTACGAGGAGAACAAGCTCGAGTTGCTCCACTACGAATCGCAGACGGAGGAGCAACACGACGTCCCGATCCTCATCGTCTACGCGCTGATCAACAAGCCCTACATCCTCGACCTCCAGCCGGACCGCTCGGTGGTCCGAACGCTGCTCGAGGCCGGCTTCGACGTCTACCTGATCGACTGGGGCGAACCCTCCAAGCTCGACCGTTCGCTGGGGCTGGACGACTACGTCAACCGCTACATCGACAACTGCGTCGACGTCGTCCGCGACCGCTCCAGCCAGGACGCGATCAACGTGCTCGGCTACTGCATGGGCGGGACGATGTCGGCCATGTACGCCGCGCTCTACCCCGAGAAGGTCCGCAACCTCGGGCTGATGGCCGCCGGCCTCTGTTTCGCCGGCGAGGGCGGCGTCCTCGAGCTGTGGGGCGCCGAGGACTACTACGATCCCGAGACGGTCACCGAGACGTTCGACAACGTCCCCGCGGACTTCCTCGATACCGGATTCGCCCTGATGGACCCCGTCGCGAACAACGTCACGAAGTACGTCCGGTTCTACGACAACCTCGAAGACGAGGACTTCGTCGAAAACTTCGCCCGGATGGAGCGGTGGCTCGACGAGGGTATCGACGTCGCCGGCCGGGCCTACGAGGAGTTCATCCGCGACATCTACCAGGAGAACAAACTCCACGCGAACGAACTCGAGCTCGGCGGCGAGCGCGTCGACCTCGCGAACATCGAGATGCCGGTACTGCAGATCGTCGCGGAGTACGACCACCTCATCCCGCCGGGGGCCTCGAAGCCGTTCAACGAGGCGATCCCGGCCGAGGACACCGAGATCCTCGAGTTCGCGACGGGCCACATCGGGATGTCGGTCTCCTCGCGGAGCCACGACGAACTCTGGCCGGAGGTCTGCGAGTGGTTCGAGGAGCGCTCGAACGGGGAAAGCGAGGCGCAACGCGCCTCGGATAGTCGAGCGGCGGAGCCGCGAGACGTCGACGCGGAACCCGAGACCCCCGAACTCGAAGAGGAAGACGCCGCGCTCGCCGAGGACGTCGAAGGCGACGAGAGCGGTCCCGACGACCTCTCGGACGGCGGCGTGGACGTCGAGTCGAGTGCCGACGCGGACGCTACCAGGATCGACATCGACGACGAGACCAGCGAGTTCCACGGCGAGAACCGGTCCGACGAGGAGATCACCGCACGCGGCGAAGACGACGTGCAGGACGAACCCGCGGAGCCGGGCGAGATGACCGTCGACGAGGACGTCGCCGAGGGACTCACCGACGACGACGACGCGTCCGAGTCCGCCATCGAAGACGAAACCGACGACCTGACCGAACTCAGCGGCGTCGGGCGGGCCTACGCCGACCAACTCGCCGCGGCCGGCATCGAGACGTTCGACCAGCTCGCCGACGCGGACGCCGCCGAACTCGCCGCGGAGACCGGCCTCTCGCCGAACCGCGTCGAGGACTGGATCGAACAGGCCGCGGAGCGGTAACGGCGTCCCCCCGTCGGCTCTCGAGGCAACCGCGCTCGAGTCGGTACCGCCCTTATACCGTCCGGTGCCGGCGTCGAACCGCCGCATTCGTTTTCGATCGCTCCGCGAACAGTCGCGCCGCGCGGAACGTATCACCTTGCATGGTATTATTTACCACCGGAGGTAGAACGTGCGATCAGCCATGTCCATGGACGGACGAACCTGCGTCATCACCGGGTCGGCGCGCGGCATCGGCCGGGGGATCGCCGAGTACCTCGGAGAGGAGGGAGCGAACGTCGTCATCAACTACCGTTCTTCGGAGGGGGCGGCCAAGGAGGCCGTCGACGCGATCGAGACCGCCGGCGGGTCCGCCGTCGCGGCCCAGGCGGACGTCACCCACCGCGAGCAGGTCGAACACATGCGCGAGGTCTGCCACGAGGCGTTCGGCCCGGCCGACGTCCTGGTCAACAACGCCGGCATCACCGCCGACAAGCAGTTCACGGAGATGAGCCGCGAGGACTGGGACCGCGTGATGGACGTCAACCTCGGCGGGATGTTCAACTGCACGCAGGAGTTCTACGACGACATCTGGGAGGCCGAGGAGGGGCGGCTGATCAACATCTCGAGCGTCGTCGGCAAGCAGGGGAACTTCGGGCAGGCGAACTACGCCGCCGCCAAGAGCGGGATGTTCGGCTTCACGCGGACGATCGCCCTCGAACTCGCCCAGGGCGGGTCGACGGCCAACTGCGTCGCCCCCGGCTTTACGCGCACCGATATGGTCGAGAGCGTTCCGGAGAAGGTGCTCGATCGGATCATCGCGGGCATCCCGCTCGAGCGCCTCGCGGAGGTCGAGGACGTCGCGGCCCTCGTTCGGTTCCTCGCGGGCGAGGAATCGTCCTACATCACGGGCGAAGTGATCGACATCAACGGCGGCATGGACCTCTGAGCGGGACCGCCCGAAGAGTCAGTCGACCAGCGCGCGCCACCCCGGCTCGTAACAGCAGACGAACGCCAGAGGAACGCAGACGACGATCAACGGCCCGGCGTAGAGAACCACGCTGAACGGATCCGGCGGCGAGACGATTCCGCCGACGACGACGACCGCGGCGACGACGCCGATACCGATCGAGCCGGCGATCCGCTCGAAGCGACCCGGCGAGTCGGTTCGCCGTGGCAGCTCCCGCCGGTGGAGCAGGTACACGGGAACGGCGATCGGCGGGACGGCGAAGGCGACGAGCCCCCAGACGCTGCCGTTTGCGCCGCGTGCGTTCGCGTCCGCCGCGATCGCGTAGCAGAGACAGAGTCCGGCGAGGAGAAACGTCCCGAGGACTGCCGTCGCGAGGATCGCTACCGGATTGATCGCCATTGATTACGCAGTTTTGGTGTGCGATAGTATGAATTCTCCCGACTGTACGGTTCGGTAACGGGTAATGCGGATAGATACTTAAGAGGGGTTCGTACGCCCCCGTCGCTAAAATATATTTTAGCTAACATATATTCGCTCGAGGCGCCTCGGTTTCGGTGATGAACTCGAGACCACCAACCCGATTCGAACCGGACGACCGCGCCGACGCGGTCGGTTCGCCGACGCCTCGCGAGGCACGTCCGTACACAAACGACGGCGGAATCGATTCGACGCCGAGCGACGCGATCATCAAGACCGGCACGACGACGGTCGGCCTCGCCGGAACCGACGGCGCCGTCCTCGCGGCCGACGCGCGGGCGAGCCTCGGCGGCCAGTTCGTGACCAACAAAACGGCCCGGAAGATCGATCCCGTCGACGATCGGACGGCCGTCGCGTTCTCCGGCAGCGTCAGCGACGCGCAGTCGTTCGTGCGCCACTTGCGGGCCGAGCTCAGCCAGTACGACCTCGAGCGAGACGGTCGCGCGTCCGTCGAGACGGCGGCGACCGTCGCGGGCGACCTCGTCCGCCGCGGGCCCTACCGCATCCTCGATCTGGTGCTGGCCGGCGTCGACGACGAGCCGGCGGTCTACCAGATCGGCGGCGGAGGCGGCGTCATGCGGGCGCCCTACGCGGCCAGCGGCAGCGGCATGCAACTCGCCTACGGCGCGCTCGAGGCCGCCTACGAACCCGGCCGTTCGGTCGCGGAACTGCGACCGATCGCGGCCCGCGCGGTCCGAAGTGCGGCCGAGCGGGACACCGCCAGCGGCGACGGGATGACGATCGCGACGATCACCGACGACGACCTCGCGATCGAGCGCTACGACGATCTTGAGGGCGCCGTCGCGGCGGCCGAAGGCGGCGCCGCGGCGACTGCCGAAAACGAGGAGGCGATCTAAGATGGACTCGAACGCCAACCAGCAGGCCTACGACCGCGGTCACACCATCTTCTCGCCCGACGGCCGGCTCTACCAGGTCGAGTACGCGCGGGAAGCCGTCGAACGGGGCTCGCCGAGCGTCGGCGTCGTCACCGACGACGGCGTCGTTCTGGCGGCTCGAAAGCGGGTCCGGTCGCCGCTGCTCGAGGCGGACACGGTCGAGAAGATCCACCGGGTCGACGACCACCTGGCGATCGCCTCGGCGGGCCACGCCGCCGACGCCCGCCAACTGGTCGACGTCGCCCGCCGCGAGGCGCAGCGACACCGGCTGCGCTACGGCGAGCCGATCGACGCCGAGTTGCTCGCGAAGCGCCTCGCCGATCACGTCCAGGAGCACACCCAGACCGGCGGCTCGCGGCCGTACGGGGTCGCGCTGTTGGTCGCCGGCGTCGATCTCGACGGCGCGGACGGGCCGCAGCTCTACGAGGTCGATCCCAGCGGCACGCCGTACGGCTGGCGGGCCGTCGCCGTCGGCAACGGCGGCCGTGACGTGCGACAGTTCCTCGAGGATGGGATCGCTGCCGGTGAATCGACTCGCGGCGACCTAGAGTGGGGAACCGCGACCGCGCTCGAGGCGCTGGCGGCGACAAGCGACGAACCCGAACTCACGCCGGAAACGGTCGACGTCTGGACGCTCGAGACCGAAGGGTCGGAGACAGCGGCGTCGAGCCCGATTACGCAGCGGACCGACGACGAACTCGCGTCGCTGCTCGCGGAACTCGAACTCGACTAGGAACCGCTACTCGCTGTCGAGTCGGCCGGCTGCCCGGCGGCGACGTCGGGTTCCGGCTGCGGCGATGCCGCTTCGGCGGACGTATCGGCTCGAGCGTCGGACTCGGTCTCGGAAACCGTATCCGAGGCCGCGTCCGCGTCTTCGGTTGGATCGTTCGTCGAGCGCTGAACGTCGACCACGGAGAGCGTCTCGTCGACGTACAGCGCGAGGACGTCGCCCTCGAGTTCGACGACGACGCGGACAGCGAACGGGTCTTCGGAGAGGACCGCCTCGGCCCACTCGGAACCGACGTTCCAGATCGGCCGGTCGTCGACCTCGCGGCCGCGGTCGCGGTAGAAGGAGACGACCGCGGAGTGGTCCAACAGCGTGAGGGAAACGGGACAGCGCGTCGTCGTCCCGCAGGACTCGCACTCGAGTTCGGCCTGCACGTGGTCTGCGTGTTCGGACGGGAGTTCGTCCGCAACGTCGGGCGACGGTTCGACGAGTCGGCCGACGACGCTGCCGCCGCAGTCCGGACAGATTCCGTCTCGCATGCGTCCGAGCCGGTGGCGGTGGTACCGGTCGAGCGCGTCCGGGAACTCGTCGCCGTGGCTCTCGAGCCCCGACGGCGGGAATCCCAGATCGAGGACGGTCCGGTCGCAGCCGGCGCAGGACACCGTCACGACGTTGTCCCGCGAGCGCGCCTCGAGCGTCTCGCGGTCGCAGAACGGGCACGGGTCCTCGAGGGCGACCGACGGGTGGTCGACGCGACGGGTGTACGTTCCGGCCGCGATTTCTCGAGCGATGCGACGGCCGGCGTAGGTGAGTTCGTAGCCGTCGCCTTCGGTTTCGGACTCGCTCGCCTCGTCACCCTCGCCGGCGTCGACCTTCCGCACGTACGAGCCGTCGAGTTGTCGGAGGTGATAGGCGAACCCCGCGGTGGTGTCGACGTCGGACGCCTCGAACAGTTCGGAGAACGACGCGCTCGCAGTCCCGTTCCCCGACGTTCGCTCGTAGAGGGTCTCGAGGATTCCCGTCCGGACGTCGTTGCCCAGCGCCTGGAACGCGTCGCCGGGGAGCGACACCTGCTCGATCTCGCCGGCCGCCGTCGGAGCCGACCCGTTGTCGCCGTCGCGACCGTCGATCGGGGACTCGGCCTCGTCCTGCGAAGACATAACACGGTTTAGGGGCCGGACGAAAAAGTAGGTTCCGCGAGCGGCAAGCCCGACGTTCGCTCCGTGCGCTCGAGTACGGATCCGGTCACCCGGTACGACCCGGAAGACTCGAGATCGCTTCGGTCGTCTCCCCGACGAGGTTCTCGACGACAGTCGCCGCCGGACGAACGTCGTCGACCCCGCCGACGCTTTGGCCGGCGTACAGCGCCATCGACTCGATATCGCCCTCGACGTCGGGCGTCGCGAGCGCCTCGTCGTAGCGTTCGATCGGCTCGCCGTCGCCGGTCCGCGCAATCACGTCGTTTTCGCCGGGCCGTTCTCCAACAGGTGGGCGGCCGTCGTCGTCCCAGCGCTCGAGCGTCTCGTTTGCGAGCACGCGGTGGGCCGTTCCGGGCCAGCCCTTGTCGAACAGCGTCGTGTACTCGGTGTCGGTCTCGTCGCTCTCCCGCAGTCGGCGCCGGTACTCGTCGTGGACGATCGCTTCCTCGGTCGCGACGAACCGGGTGCCGAGCCACGCGCCGTCGGCGCCCAGCGCGAGCGCCGCCGCGACTCCGCGGCCGTCTGCGATACCGCCGGCTGCGACGATCGGCACCGCGTCGCCGACGGCGTCCGCGACCCGCGGGACGAGCGCCGTCGTCGCGACTTCACTCTGAACGTGGCCCCCCGCCTCGAGGCCCTGGGTCACGACGACGTCGATTCCGGCGTCGACGGCCTCACGCGCGGCGGCCGCGCTGCCGACGGTTTGCATTGCAACCGCGCCCGCGTCGTGAACCCGGTCGACGTACGGTGCAGCGTCGCCGAAGGAAAAAGAGACGATCGGCGCGCCCGCCTCGAGCGCGGTCTCGAGGTGGTCGTCGGTGTCGACGATCGTGGTCGCGTCGTCGAGCGCGAGGTTGACCGCGAACGGGGCGTCGGTCCGGTCGCGGGTGTCGTGGATCACGTCGCGCGTTTCCTCGAGGCCGCGCCAGGTCACCGCGAGGTGGCCCAATCCGCCGGCGTTCGAGACGGCCGCCGCGAGGTCGGGGTTCGTCGCGCTGCCGATCGGCGCCTGCACGATCGGGTGCTCGATCTCGAGGGCGTCACAGAGGGGCGTTCGGAGCGCCATCGCCCCGAACTTCGTGTTACCGGTATTTCACTTCCTGCGTTTCTCCTTCTCGAGCACCCGCACGTTCTCGATTCCCGTCTCGGGATACTGCCCGTTATCGTCTTTCTCGACGGCTTTGACCATATCCCAGACGACGTTTAATCCGGTTGTGACCCCTTCAAGGGCCTCCATCTCGCAGCCCGTCTTGCCGGTGGTTTCGACGGCGACCTCGAGTTCGACGCGGTCCTCGCCGAGTTCGAAGTCGGTGTCGACGTTCGTGATCGGAATCTGGTGACACATCGGGATCGTCTCCCAGGTGTGTTTGACCGCCTGGACGGCGCCGACGCGAGCGGTCGCGAGGACGTCGCCCTTGCCGATCTGGTCGTCCCTGATGGCCTCGACGGTCGAGGCCTGCAGGCGGATTTCGCCGGCGGCGACGGCCCGGCGCTCGCTGTCGGGCTTGTCACCGACGTCGACCATCTGGACGTCGCCCTCGTCGGTAGTGTGGGTGAGGTCCTTCGAGTCGGTATCGCCGGCGTCGGCTCGCGGATCGGGGTTCGATCCCTCGGCGGGCGTCGGGTCATCAGACATCGCCGTCACCTCCGTCCCACAGGACCGTGGGAATTTCCGCGAGCATCTCCGAGGCGAGGAACCCGTGCTCAGACCGGTCGGCGAGTCGCTCGCCGGCCAGCCCGTTGACGTGGGCCGCTGCAGCAGCGGCGTCGAGCGGCTCGGTGCGCTCGAGCAGCGCCGCGACGATGCCGGCGAGGGTATCGCCGGTGCCGCCGACTTTCATGCCGACCGTTCCCGAGCGGCTGATCCGTGTTCGCTCGCCGTCCGTGATCACGTCGTTGGCTCCCTTCGCGAGGACGACGTGTCCGAGGTCGGCCGCGAAGGCCTCGATCTCGTCCGCGGCCGCGGCGAGGTCGTCGGTGTCGGGGCCGCCCATCCCCGCGAGTTCGCCGCGGTTGGGCGTACAGACCAGCGTCGCCTCGGTCTCGACCTCGGGGACGACCTGTAGCGCGTCAGCGTCGACGACTGCCGTCCCCGTGTAGGACTCGAGGAACCGGCGGACCGCCTCGAGCGTCTCGTCGGCGGTGCCGAGCCCGGGGCCGAGGACGACCGGCGCGTCGTAGCCCTCGACGCGCTCGAGGAGAGCCTTCGCCCGCTCCGGTGTGAGAACATCTTCCTCGTAGGGCTGGACGATGAGGTCCTCGCTGTAGCCCTGGATCTCGCCGGCGACGGTGTCGGGCGCGGCGACGAAGGAGAGTTCTGCGCCGGCCCGGAGCGCGGCCTGGGCGGCCAGCGCCGGCGCGCCGGTGTAGGGGCCGCCGCCGATAATATTGGGTCGTCCCTCACGACCATCTGGACGCGCGAGGTCCACGTCGCCGGGTCCGACGAACCGCTCCGCCGCGGCGGGAATACCGATATCGGCGACGGTGACTTCCACGTCGTCCTCGGCCTCGAGTTCCTCGAGGCCGGGCTTCGCGTCGTGGAAGGTGACGACCCGATCCGCTTCGACGCCGTTGTCGTCGTGGTCGCCCCCGTCGGCGTCGAACCCGGAGGGGACGTCGACCGAGACGACGGTCGCGTCGGCGTCGTTGATCGCCGCGGCGGCGGTCGCGGCGGGCTCCCGGAGGTCGCCGCTGATCCCCGTTCCGAGCATGGCGTCGACGACGACGTCGCACTCGGGCAGGTCGAACGCGCTCGAGTCCGTCACTTCACGCGTGTCGTAGTCGGCCCGCCGGAGCGCGTCCCAGTTCTCGCGGGCGATCTCGGTCCCGATGTTCTCGGCGCGGCCGAGCAGGAGGGTGGTAACGTCGTACGCGTCCAGGAAGCGGGCGGTAACGAACGCGTCCCCGCCGTTGTTGCCGCGGCCGGCGACGATCGCCACGCTCGAGCCCGGCGCCGCGGCGTCGCGGACCGCGCGGGCGACGGCGTGTCCGCTCGACTCCATCAGCTGCTTTCGCGGCACGCCCAGCGCCGCGGCGTTCTCGTCGACGGCGGCCATCCGCTCGCCTGTAATCATGTGCGTGGCTTCGACGGGCCGGCCGTTCAACGTTGCGGACCGCCCGAATACCGCCGACGCGCCGACGCGCCGACGCGCTGATCTGCCGACTCACCACACCAAACACCGTTAGGGCACACGCCCATCCCGCTCGAGCCCCTATCGCCTGTGTGAACGTCTTCTGGCTCGACGAGGATCCGCGGCTCGCCGCTCGCTATCACTGCGACCAGCACGTCAACAAGCTGCTCGTCGAAGCCGCGCAGGTGCTGTGTACGGCGGCCCGCGAGAACGGCTACGAGCGGGAGTTCCTCTACCGGTCGACCCACGTCGACCACCCCGTCACGCGGTGGGCGACCGAATCGCGGGCCAACTGGCTGCGACTGCGCGACCACGCCGAGGCCCTCAACGCGGAGTTCGTCGAGCGATACGAGAAGGACGACGACCACGCCAGTTGGCGAGTGATCCGCCTCATCGAGCCCGACGAGATCGCGTTCCCGAGCGCGGAGCCGACGCCGCGCCCACAGGCGATGCCCGACGAGTACAAAGTCTCCGGCGACCCCGTCGCGGCTTACCGCGCCTACTACGCCGGCGAAAAGGCCGACTGGGCCGAGTGGCGCTACACCGACGAGCCGCCGTGGCTCGAGGAGTACCGGGAACCGGTCTGAACGCGGCTGTACTGAGCCGGTAATGTAATACGACCTTACGTCCGATAAAATTCGAATAAGCCGCTGTTGTCGAGTCGTTTCACGCTGCTTCACGCGTCGCGTCAGTTCGCGAGGGCCGAAACGCCCCGAAGCGACGCTCAGTATCGAATCTCGAACCCGTCCTCGCCCTGCGGGTCCTCGTACTCGACTTCGACAGTTTCGACCTCGGCCGCGGGACTGCCCTCGCGGCAGAACTCGACCATCGCGTCGACGGCGTCTTCCGGCCCTTCGAAGACCGCTTCGACGCGGCCGTCCTCGAGGTTCTTCACCCAGCCGTCGACGCCCTCCCCGCGGGCCGTATCGCGAGTGGTCGCGCGGTAGTAGACGCCCTGTACGTTCCCAGAAACGAAGACGTGTGCGCGGGTTCGGTCCGCCATACGTGATGACTCGAGTGCGAGCGGCAAAAATCCCGTTCGTTAGCACCGACCCACGCCTGCGGACCGGCCGCGAACTCGGTCGAGCGACAGCGAAAGGTAGCTCCGGCCCGGACGCGGATGCAGTGACCGTGCGCCACCGGAACGGGAGCCGCTTCGATTGCGGCGACGGCGGCCGAATCGTCGCGGACGCGCTTGCGACCGAATACGGCGACCGGGCGCAGCCGCTGAAACGCGACCGGCGAACGCTCGCGGAGTTCTGCTAATCGCTATCGCCATGGGCATCATCGATCGCTTCGAGGAGGAGTACGTCGACGTCTCGAGCGGCCGCGCGTCCCTGCGCGACCTGCTCGAGTTGGTCGTCGGCTCGATCCTGTTCGTCGTCGGCGCGAGCGCCTTCACCTACTACCTGCTGGGCCGAACTACCGCGCTCGCGGTTGCGGTCGCGCTCGTCGTCGTCTTCGCGATCACGATCGTCTCGCAGGCGTACTGGGGGGTAACTGGGCGAGCCGATTACGACGAGGGCGAGCGCGACAACGGCGCTCGCTGAGCGCCCGGAGCGGCGTTCGCTCGAGTCGTCCAACGTTCAGGAATCGATCTCGTAGCGGCGGGCGCCGCGGATCATCCGAACGGCGAGTCCGAGGACGCCGACCGTGAACGCGAGCCAGACGAGATCGGCGCCGTCGCCGCCGAACGGCTCCGCGTACTCGGCGACCGCGACGAGAAACAGGAGTGCGGCGACGTAGAGGGCGTTCGTCCCGATGAAATCGGCCAGCCCCGTCTCGTCGGCCACCCGTTCGGGATCGTAGCCGGCGATCAGTTCGACCCGCCCGAAGTACTTGATCAGCACGCCGAGCAGGCCGACGAAGCCGGCGGACGCGACGAGAACGATCGCGGTCTCGGAGCCCATGAGAGTACGGACAGAATGGCAGCGAGTTCACAAAACGGTTCCCATCATTCAGTGGTAGCGAAACGCGTCACCGTGGGCTCGAGGGTGCCGTTTGGGCGCCACTCGGCGGCGGGACGATGGCGCTGCTACTCGCCGGTCCGGAGGTGGTGGAAAATGTACGTCTGGGCGTAGCCGGCATACTCCCCGCCGAGTCGATCGCGGATGGCCCGCGAGGTCGCCGCGTAGGAACCCCGGTCACAGTCCGGATAGTAGTCCTCGATGGCCGACTTGATCCAGGTGTCCAGCGGCACGGCCTCGTCGAATCCCAGCGAGAACAGCAACACACAGTCGGCGACCTTGTCCCCGACGCCGACGAACTGACAGAGGTAGTCCCGGGCGGCCTCGTACTCGAGGTTGCGCGCCTCGGCCGGGTGGGCCTCGCCGTCGGCGACCATCTCGGCCGTCCGGACGACGTAGGGCGCCCGGTAGCCCAGTCCCAACTCGCGGAGTTCGGCTTCGGTCGCCGTCGCGAGTTGCTCGGGGGTCGGGAACGCGTAGTAGGTTCGGCCGTCGACGTCGAGCGGCGTGCCGTATTCCCGCGCCAGCGTCGAGACCATCCCGTGGATGCGGCTGACCCGCATCTGCGCCGAGCAGATAAACGAGATCAGACAGCCGAAGGCCGGATCCGTAACGAGTCGCATCCCGCGGTGAGCCTCGTAGGCCTCTCGCAGCAACGGATCGTCCGGCGCAGCGTCGACGATCGCCTCGAGGTCGTCGTCGAGGCGCAGCAGTCGGCGCACGGTCGGTTCGGCGTCGGTCGTCGATTGCCACTCGAGGCGGCCGTCGGCGGTGCGGACGCGGATCACCTCCCCGTCGACGACGGTGGAGTACCACGTACCCGGCGCCGGTTCCGTGCGATACATCTCGCCGTCCTCGCGGCGCCAGAGGTAGGTCTGGCCGCTCTCGAGGGTTCGGTACAGGTCCATACCGCCGGCGAGGTCCGCGAGCGGGATCGTTCCCGTTTCCATTCGTGGGAGGCTTCGAGGGCGACGGCTTGGGCCTTTCGAACCGGGCCGAAGTCGGACGAACCGTTTGCGGCCCTGACGGCCGGGTTCAATCACCCGTGGTACCGACTCAACCGCCGATGGTCGGTCCGGCAGTGAGCGGTTTCTCGCGTTCCGGAGGCGAACCTTGATACTGTAGGCGACACAATGTCTAGGTATGAACTGCAGGGTTGTCGTCGAAGCTGCAGTGCCGGTGTTCGACGTTGAGACGGAAGACGAGGCGATCCGCATCGCCATCTCGAAGACGGGAGAGATGTTGAACCCTGACTTGAACTACGTCGAGATAAACATGGGCGAGCGCACCTCTCCATCCGGGGAGGAACTCCCGCCCGCGTTCATCGCGGCGGACGAGGCGCTCGTTGCCCTCGAGTTGGAGATGACCGTCTTCAACGTCGAGCGCGAGGAACACGCCTCGCGAATCGCGCGCAAGGAGATCGGCCAGCGACTCGAGAACATTCCGCTCGAGGTGACGGAAGTCGAAGTGCTGGAGGAAGAAGACCTCGACGAGGAGGCCGAGGACGACGCGGAAGCCGGCGAGCCGGACGACCTCGACCTCGAGTCCGAATCGGACGCTGACGATTCGAGCGAGGCGGACGCGGAGTCAGACGAGGAATCGGACGACGATGATGAAGACGACGAAGTGTTGCCCGAGTTCGAAGACCTCGTCGAATAATCGGCGCTTACGAGCGGCTGTCGTCCCGGTAGCAAGGTTCTAATTTTACTGGCCGAACAGTCTCGCCAGTCAGTAGTAGCTGAGACCGATCGGAGGATGCTCCCGAAGATTCAGTCGGCAGTAGCCGCGACTGCTTCCTGTTCGTCTTCACGCATGTTCGCCGTGATGCCGCCGGCGAGCGCAAAAACAGCAGCTTTGTGATCAGTCTTCGATTTGTGGATCGATGTCGGCCGAATACCGAGCGATTCGTACTCCTCGAGGTCGATCTCGCAGTTGTCCCATTCCGCACACTGGTTCGATACCTCCGCGAGAAGACCGTGAAGGTGGATGAGCTCCTGCTTCTTCATAACCATGCTGTCCTATCCACTGCAGGGTTATATTATTATCTTGAGTCGCGTTACCATGCAACCTATACCGGTTTTCCTGACCATAACGGTTTCTAACAGTTTGAAGACAACCGCTAGCCGACCGGAATTCGGCGTAGACGGCGGTCGATCCGGCTAAATGGTACGGACAATTATCTGTTGTTTCGATATGTTGTGGCCCGACTGCAGAAACGATCGCCTACCCTCGCCCGCCTGACGACGGACGATCAGTAGCCGACCCTTACGCAGGGCTTACAACGGATCCGACGGCGGTGAGCGATCGCTCGAGTCGCCTGTAGCAAGGAGAGTGCCCTATCCGAGCTGCTTCAGCGTCTGCAGATCGCGGTCAGTCCGCATGAACTCGGCCATCCGCCGGGAGGCGTGACAGTTCGGACAGTGGAACATATCTGCCGACTCGGGGAGTTCGCCGGGCGCGGACTGCCAGTCTTTCGTACATTCCGGACATAATAGTTGCACCGTCGTTTCGTCCATGTTACTTAATTGCACACCGAGCATCAAAAGTGTTGTCGCGTCACACGCCACCACGTCGAAAAAAGCAACCCGTCGTTACCCGCCCGATGACGGCCGTTGAAGCCGGTTTAGGCCGGTGCCGCCGTGTCCGAGGCCTCGAGCAGTTCCTTGTACCGGTTGCGGATGGTGACTTCGGAGATGCTCGCGACTTCGCTGACCTCGTTCTGGGTGACCTTCTCGTTGGTCAGCAGGGCCGCGGCGTAGACGCCGGCGGCCGCGAGGCCGACCGGCGACTTGCCGCTGTGGACGCCCGCCTTGCGGGCGGACTCGAGCAGTTCGCGAGCCATCCGCTCGGTCTCGTCCGAGAGATCGAGGTCGCTGACGAACCGCGGCACGTAGCTTTCGGGGTCGGCCGGCTGTACCTCGAGGCCGAGTTCCCGGATGATGTACCGGTACGTGCGGGTCAGTTCCATCTTGTCGACGCGGCTGACCGCCGAGATCTCGTCGAGGCTGCGCGGCGTGCCGGCCTGTCGGGCGGCGGCGTACAGCGAGGCCGTCGCGACGCCTTCGATCGAGCGGCCCGGCAGGAGATCCTCCTCGAGGGCGCGGCGGTAGATGACGCTGGCCGTTTCGCGGACGTTCTCGGGAAGGCCGAGCGCGGAGGCCATGCGGTCGATTTCGCCCAGCGCCTGCTTGAGGTTGCGCTCTTTGGAGTCGCGGGTGCGGAACCGCTCGTTCCAGGTGCGCAGGCGCTGCATCTTCTGGCGCTGGCGGCTCGAGAGCGCCTTGCCGTAGGCGTCCTTGTCCTGCCAGCCGATGTTGGTCGAGAGCCCCTGGTCGTGCATCATGTTCGTGGTGGGGGCACCGACGCGGCTCTTTTCGTCCTTCTCGGCGGCGTCGAAGGCGCGCCACTCGGGACCGCGGTCGATCTCGTCTTCCTCGACGACGAGGCCGCAGTCTTCACAGACGGTCTCGGCGTGCTCGGCGTCCGACACGAGCCGGCCGCCACACTCCGGACACTGCTCTTGCTCCTCCGACCGCGTCGCTGTCTCTTCCTCCTCGTCCTCTCGCTCGCGCGTATAGGTTCGAATGTTTGAATCGGACATGGTGTATGGGGTTGGTTACTCGGGGCTCCCGGGTGGGGAAACCAGAAGAAACCCGGTCGCCTCGGCTAACGTATAGTAAGACCGTAACGCATATAAATGTTTTGCCTTGCTTATAAACTAATCGGCTATGCCCAATATATATCTTCTGGTTATACGGTAGTTGGGATTCGTCGGCGGATGCTACTGGACACGGACAGGTAGAGGTTGCCCGTTCGTCTGCAAGGGGGGCAGTCGAAGTTACGAGACCGATCGACGGCGCGATGGAGCCGAACGTTTATCGAACTGGTCCGGGAAATCGACGGCGATGACCGTCCGATTCGGCGCGGTAACCGTCGACTGGCTCGGCCTCGCAACCGTCCGCCTCGAGGGCGAAACGGGTGCGGTCGTCTACGTCGATCCCGGCCCGGAACGGTACGGCGTCCTCGAGGGGCAAGAGCCGCGGGACGGCGACCTCGTTCTCGTCTCCCACGGCGACCACTACGATCCGGCGTCGATCCGACGGGTCGCCCGCGAGGACGCGTTGGTCCTCGTCCACGAGTCGATCGACGCCGACGCGATCGACGGGATCGACGAGCAACCCGAGGCGCTCCCCTACGACGTCGAGCGCGTCCGTGCCGACGAGTCGTTCGTCCTCGGACCGCTCGACCTGTTCACGACGCCGGCGTACAACGATCCCGACGGGCCGCACACCGACGAACGCGGCCACCCGTACCACCGCGAGGGCGAGGGCTGCGGCTTCGGCGTCACGATCGACGGGGTCACCGCCTACTGGCCCGGCGACACCGACGCCCACCCGTTCCACGCGGACCTCGACGTCGACCTCTTCCTGCCGCCGATCGGCGGGACGTACACGATGGACCGCCGCGAAGCCGCGGCGCTGGCCGCTGAAATGCGACCGGGCCTCGTGCTCCCGGTTCACTACGACACGTTCGACGCGATCGAGGCCGACGCCGATGCGTTCGTCGTCGACGTCGCGAACCGCGGGGTGCCCGTCGTGCTCGACGGCGTTCCCGACGACGGCGAGTCCGAGTAACGGCCTCGAGAACCGTACTCGGTGCCGATATTTCAGGTTCGATAACCGGTCCCAAGAGTTAGTGCCGCGCTCCGCGTCTAGCCGCGTATGGCCGACGACCGCCGGGGACGGTCCGAGACGCGGTACTGCTCGCACTGCGGGCGCTCCCTCGAGCCGCCGGTGAACTACTGTCCGAACTGCGGGACGGCGATCGAGCGACGCGATCGCTCGTCGGGCGTCCGGTCGCAGCCGCACGGTCGGTCTTCTCGGACCGAGAGCCGCCAGCCGTCCGTCGGCGAGTTCTCGCAAACCCGATCGCACGCTGGCGACCGCTCGAGATCGTCCTCATCCTCGAGCCAGCGCGATGCCCGTACCGCTCGGACATCCTCAACCACAGCCTCGAGCGCTGATCGAGACGTCGACCCGACGGCCCGCAAGCAGCTCGAGACCCGTATCGCGAGGGCGACCCGGGACGGCTGGGAGCTCGAGCACGACTTCGGCGACCACGCGGTGATGGTCCGGCGCACGTTCGGCGATACGGACGAACATCTGGTGGTCGCCCTGCTGACCGTCTGGTGGACGATGGGGCTCGGCAACGTGCTCTACGGTGCTTACCGGTACGTCGAAGACGCCGAGCGGATGGTGCTGCGCGCCGGTCCACCAGAAGAGCCGGAAACGGAAGCAAAGCGCTCGCACCTGCTCGAGCGGGCGACTGCCGCAGTCTGTTGGTTCGCCGGTGCGATTCTCGCGCTAATCGGGCTCCAGGTGTCGGCAACGTCCGCCGTGGGACTCGGGCTCCTCGCACTCGCGTTCGGCTTCGCCGCAATGGGCGCCAGCGTTCTCCCCTCGGTCCGCAGCCGACTCGAGCGCCGTCACTCGGTCACGACGAACGGCCGGGCCCGATCGGTCGACGAGCGGTTCGTCGTCGCCTACGACCGTCCCTGTTCGGTCTGCGCCGAACCGGTCGGTCGCGGGATCGAGCGGATCTACCGGTCGGAGTTTTGCCTGCTCGGCGTCCCGCTGACGGGATCGACCGGCCGGAACTACTACTGCCAGCGGTGTGCGAACGCCGAACGCTCGTCGACCGGTCCCCACACAGCCCCTTCCGAGTGGAAGGCCGCCGGTGCGCCCTCGAGCGGCGACACCTCGAGAGCGGCGCCGACGTCGGGCGAGAAGAGAAGCAGCGGGTCGGAGTCGGACCCGGAACCAGAACCGGAGCACCTCGACTGAGCGTCCCGTCCCGCAGAGCGGACCGATCCGCGTACTACAGCCGTGGTCTCGGCGCTGTTACTACGCCCGTGCTTACGGGCACGTTTAATACCGCGAGCGGATAGGAACGCCGATGACGTGCGATGCGTGTGGCGGGGAGATCGACGGCGAACGGTTATACAAAGCAGCCGAGACAGACACCGGCGGCCTCGGCGTCTATCATCCGGACTGCATTGCGAGAACCAGATAAACGCTGTTGCGTCGGGTGGACTGAATCTCAGAATTGAATCGAATTTTCAGACGGTAGATAGTGTCTCGAGCGGCGTCTCGACCCGTAGAGCTTAGAGGACACCCATCGCGTCGAGGCGTTCGGGTAGATACGTCTCCGTCACGAAGTCAAGCCCGTGGGACGCCAGCGACTGCTGTTCGGACTTCTTCTCGATCTCGAGTTGCAGTTCGATCTGTTCCTCCCAGTAGTCGGTCTGGAAGCGCGGGTCCTCGAGTTCGCTCTCTAAGGCGTTGATGTCGGAGTCGGAGAGCGGGTCGGTTGGCAGTTCGTACTCGACGATGTCGGCGGGCTGGATGCCGATGAACTGCGCCTCGGGCGTCGCCAGATATTCGGAGAGGTGGGCCGACTTGATCGACCCGTAGGCGACGGAGCCGTAGATGCGGTACGACCACGGGTCGCCGTCCGTAAAGACGGTGACCGGCAGGTCGAGTTCGTCGTGGAGCCGCTTGGTAATCCGGCGGGTCGCGCGGGCCGGCTGGCCCTTGAGGTGGACGATCAGCGCGTTGTACTCGTCGTCGAAGCCGTTCTCGACGAGCCGGTCGCGCATACCGCCGGTCTCGACGGCGAGGATGAAGTCGGCGTCGCAGTCCAGGAAGTCGATCGTGTCCGGATTGTTCGGAATCTGGTAGCCGCCCTCGCCGACGTCCTTCTGGCAGTGGATCTCGCGCTCGCCGCGGCGGGTCTGCTCGCGCAGGTGCAGCGGCCCCATGATCGTCGCGCCCGACTCCTCGGGGCGCATGTGGAAGTCCTCGCGGGTGACGCCCGAGACGATCTCTAAGTCCTCGACGAGACTGTTCGACTCGTCCTGGCTGCTGAACTGGGCCTCCTCGTTGTCCCAGCTCTCGGAGAGGTAGTAGAGTTCACGCAGGGTCGACGAGCGATCCTCGTCGAGCTGTTCGGCGAGGAACTCGATAGTGTAGACGGCCTTCAGGAGCTTCCGCGCGCCGCGGACGGAGTTAGCCGAGCGGGTCGACTCCCGGTCGCCGTAGACCCAGACCTTCTCGTCTTCGTCGTACTCGATGTTGTTCTTCGTCCGCGTCGGCACGGACATGTGGGGGATCTCGCCCAGTTCGAACTGGTCGTAGAACTGCGCGGCGAGGTCGATCAACTGCTCTCGTGCTTGCTGGTCGTCGTCTGCACTCATGTTACTGGTTCACCGTGAGTTTCTCGCTTTCGACACCCTTCACGTCCAGATCGTAGGTTGCGTCGTCGGACACCTCGTACTCGAGCGCCGCCTCGTCGTCGCTTTTCACCTCGGGTTCCCACTTGACGAACCACTCGCCGTCCATCTCGATGACGGTGGCGTCGTCGGGCAGGTTGGCGGGTTCGGCCGAGACGATGTCCGTGATCTCGAGGCTCTCGTTGGTGCTCGAGTTGTTCTCGACGACGACGGAGATTTCCTGCCCGTCGCCGTTTGCCTCGACCCGGCGCTCGACGAGGACGTTGTTCATGATCCGGGCGATCGCGTCGTCGATGTCGGGCTCGTCGCGGCCGGTGACTTCGGCGACCTTCTCGGCCATCTCGGGGAGGATCTTCCCGAGGACGTTCTGCTTCTTCCGGCGCTGCTGCATCGACTGGCGCTTGTTGATGTAGCTCTTCAGGTCGCGGGCCGCCTCCCGGATCGCGAGTTCGATCTCGTCCTCGATCTCGGGGACGTTCGCGACGGCGTCCTTGGACTCGCTGGTGAAGGGCACGTTCGTCGAGGCGACGTGGACCATGATCACCGCGGGGCCGTTGGGGAGCCCGGAGCCGCCGGGCTGGTCGAGCCCGTAGTTGCGCCAGCCGATCGACTTGACCACATCGGTCGTCGCACACGCGCCGCGCTGATAGACGAGTGGCACGCGGTTCGCAAAGCGCATCACCTGAGCGCTGCCCTCGCTCTCGATCTCGCCGCCGTAGGCGATGCCGGCCTCGACGACGAACGGGTCGCCGCCCGACACTTCGGCGTCGCGGCTCGCCGAGGCGTAGAAGTCGGCGTCGAACTCCTTCTCGAGGCCGGCCTCGATCAGGTCGGCCGTGATCGGCGAGAGACACCGCGTCGGCGGCGCCATGATGTCGGTCTCGCGCATCGCGTCGACGAGGTCGCTCGTGGCGTCGCGGTCGCCGTTCAGTTCGCGCACGAGCGGCGGGTCGTCCGGTACCGTGGCCATGACGTCCCAGATCGCCTCGACGACGTTCTCGCGGGCGGTGTCGCCGAAGGAGACCTCGTCGTACTCCTCGGTGAGGTCGGCGGCGCGGTCGACGAACTCCCGGACGCTCGCGCGGGTGTGCCGGTGGCGAATGTCGTCCTCGGCGGCGTCGGCGAACTTGCCGGCGAGTCGCTGGGCGAACGCCTGGACGATCTCGTCGTCCTTGCGGGTGCTCGTGGCCTCGTCGGCGAGTTCGTAGAGGTCCGCGACGAGGCGCGACTCGTCGGCCGCGGCCTGCGCGTCCGCAGTGTTTTCGTCAGCGTCCTCAGGCAGTTCGTCGACGAGCGTGCGCCAGACCGCATCGACGGCGTTCTCGCGAACGGTGTCGCCGAACGTCGTTCCGTGCTCGGCTTCGACCTGCTCGGCGGCGTCCTCGACGACCTCGAGCAGTTCGTGGTGGGCGATCCGGTCGCGGTCGTCGGCGTCGTCGGCGATCGCTTCGGCGAAGGCGGCCGTCGCGTCGGCGCCCTTGTTCGCCGTGGCCTCGGAGACCGCGGCCTCGAGGTCGATTTCCTCGTGGACGGCGGGGGGCCGCCAGCGCATCTCGCGGCCGTAGTGGCGATCGCGGAAGGCGTCGATGATCGAGTCGGCGGTCTTCTTCCCGACGCGGGTAAACTCCTCCTGCAAAAAGCCGGAGACGGTCTGGGAGTCGGTCGCCGTCAGCATCTTCATGACGGTGCCGAGTTCGACCCCGTGGGGGTGGGGTCGGATCTCCTCGGTCTCCTCGGGGAGCTGGTCGGTCGCGCGCTCGAACTTGAAGTGGGCCTGGGGCTCGCGAAGCTCGAGGCGGGCGTGGGGGTTGACGACCGCCGTGTGCTTGATGTAGTCGTGGAGCTGCTGGCGGGCGCGCATGTTCGCCTCCATCTCGAGTTCGATGCGCGTCCCGTGGGGGCGGTCCCACGTCGTGGTTTCCTCGACGCTGATCTCGGGCTCGTTCTCGTCGGTGTCGACGATCAGTTCGAAGTACTGGGCCTCGCTCGCACCCTCGGTTCGACTGGTGATCTTGGCGGGTTTCCCGCTGGTCAGCTGCGAGTAGAGGACCGCCGCGGAGATACCGATCCCCTGCTGGCCGCGGGACTGTTCGCGGGCGTGGAAGCGAGAGCCGTAGAGCAGCTTCCCGAAGACCTTCGGCAGCGATTCCTTCGTCAGCCCGGGGCCGTTGTCCTCGACGATCAGCCGGTAGTAGTCGCCCTCCTCCTGAATTTCGACGTAGATATCGGGGAGAATACCGGCTTCCTCGGCGGCGTCCAAGGCGTTGTCCACGGCTTCCTTGACGGCCGTGACCAGGCCTCGAGCGCCGCTGTCGAAGCCGAGCATGTGCTTGTTCTTCTCGAAGAACTCGGCGATCGAGATCGCCTGCTGGCTTTCGGCCAGCTCCTCGGCGATCCCGGCTTCCTCACCGAGCGTCGACTGGAACGACGTCATCACCTCCCTGTACTAGCGGGGGGGCTAAAAGGTGTACGCTACCGCGGTGAAAGTGAAGGTGGAGTAACGGGCCCGACGCGCGAGGGGGTTGTACGCGTCGATCGACGCCGGGTCGACGCGCCGGGTCGACGCGCCGACTCGAGTCGCCCGACGGGGCGACGATGAACGACGAACGGTCGCTGAGACGGGCGAAATCCGCTCGTTCGACCCCCGCAAAGGTTTAACCCCGCACGAAACTTTGTCCCGGGTAAGAGGACACATGGAACCGAACGATACCGACGACCACCGGGACGAGGGGAACGAGGAGCGCCGGTCGCTCGAGGACGACATCGTCGCCGACACGGGCGAGAGAGGGCGAAACCCGACGGTCGAGGAGGTCGACCAGCGGATCGTCGACCTGCTGTCGTGGATCCTCGACACCGAGACGCGGGCGAAGATCTACGTCCACCTGCTCGCGAATCCGGGCAGCACCTCCGAGGAGGTCGCGAAGGGGACCGGCCTCTACCCGAGTACGGTTCGGGAGGCCCTCGCGGAACTCCACGAGGAGGATCGGGTCACCCGCGAGAAGCGCGCGAGCGAGGGCGCCGGCAACAACCCCTACGAGTACACGGCGATCCAGCCGAGCGAACTCGTCGGCGGCGTCGTCGATCAGGTCCAGCAGGAACTGAACACGATCTTCACGCTGGATCGGGTCCTCGACCGCGACGAGCAAGAGCCCGAACCGGCATTCGAGGAGGACGTCGAACCGGTTACGATCACCGTCGACGAGACGGCGCCGTTCGACGAGGACGAAACGGGAGGCGAGTCGGAGTCGGGAACCGACCTCGAGTTCGACGACGACGAGACGGACATCGAGATTTCTGAGCCGGACGAAGACGACGAAGACTCGTAGACCACAGTTCCGGCCCGAATCGGCCGCTCGTCCACGTCGACCCGCGTCTTCTCACGTTTTCGCGCGTCCGCGAGCGCTGCCCTCGCGGTCGTTTCTCGAGTACTCGTCGTCGACTCGAGGTTACTCGTCCTCGAGCGTCAGAATCGCCGGCCGCTCGAGTTCGACGTCGCGGTCGACGGCCTCGGCGGTGATCGTCGGCCAGTTGTCGGTCGTCGTCAGCGGCTCGATCTCGTCGGCGGTGACGAGCGCGGTGCCCTCGCTTTTCGCGCCCTGCACCGTCGGGTTCCAGGCGTAGGCCATCGGAACTTCGACGGACGCCTCGTGATCCGGCGTCGCGATCCACTCTCGACCGGCGAAGCCGGCGGCGCCGCCCTGGTGGTGGTACTCCCACTCGCCCTCGAAGCCGACGGCGGCGTAGGCGTCCTGCACCGCGCCGAAGACGTCGCCGGCGGTGCCGCCGTTCTCCGCGACTTCCTGCGTCGCCGCCAGCGCCGTCGCCTCGACCCGCGTCGCGGCCTCGTGGCGCTCCTCGAGCCAGTCGGGCGCGTCGAAGGCGACCGTCCGGGTGCAACTCGCGTGGAGGCCGTGGCGCTCGGCGGTCACCGACAGCAGCGCGTAGTCGCCGAGTTCGGCCTGCGTCGGCGTGTAGTGGCGGTACCGCTGGGCGCGCTCGCCGCCGCCGACGAGACAGACCGGCGCTTCGATGTCCCGCGCCGAGAGCGCCACGCGCAGCGCCGAGGCGACCTCGTGTTCGGTGTCCTCGGCGCGCAGTTCCCGGCAGACCGACTCGACGGCGGCGGCCGTCTCTCGACCCAGTTCGCGGTACCGTTCGCGGTCGCGCTCGGTCAGCGGCTGCCGGAGCGCGCTCGGATCGATCCGCTCGAGGCCCGGCACGTCGACGTCGGCGGCCGCGCGCTCGTCGTCGCCGACGCGGGCCGAGATCGCCTCGGCGAGCGAGGAGGCGTGCCACGAATACTGTTCGATGGAGACCGCGTCGGCCTCGAGGTCCGGCAACTCTTCGGCCTCGATCCGAGCCGCTTCGATGTTGTTCGTCACGATCCGCACGTCGCCGTCGTAGCCGACGGCCGCGACGCCCGCGTCGCTCTCGCGGTCGATGACGCTGCTGCCGCCCGTCAGCCAGGCGAAGGAGTTCGGCCGTGCGAACCACACCGCATCCAGATCGCGGGACTCGAGGACGGCCTCGAGTCGCTCGCGCTTGTCGTCGCTGCCCATGTCAGGTGCTGTCGGGGACGGGTCTTGAATCCGACGGACGGCGGGCGCCGGCCGAGCGCTCGGGGATCAGAGCGGCGGAACCGTCCGGAGACCGACGACACGGGAAATCTAAATACGGGTGGTCCTAACCCCCGACGAACGACCGTGTCGTCCACCAGTCACGCTTCCCGTCCGACATTTCGCTCGCTGATCGACCGGTTCGGCTTCCGGCACCTGCTCGCGACGACGCTCGTCCTCGTCTCCGCGACGATCCTGCTCGGGATCGCCGCGAAGGCGACCGGATCGGGGCTGGCCTGCAATGCGAACTGGCCTCGGTGCGACGGCGGCCCCTTCAACCTCTTCCCGGCGTCGCTGCCGAGCTTCTACGAGTGGATCCACCGCTTCGTCGCCATGTTCGCCGGCTTCGCGATCATCGGCTCGGCGATCGCCGCCTGGCGGCTCCCGAGCGTCGACCGGCGCGTCACCGCGCTGATCGTCCTCGGGACGCTCCTGACGCCGGTCCAGGTCGCCCTCGGCCGCGAGACGGTCACCCAGTACACGCTCGATATCCTCTCGCTGCACTTCTGGACGGCCATCCTCATCTTCTCGATGTTCGCCGTCGCGACCGTCCTCGTTTGGGAGTCGTCGCTGACCGCCGGGGCCGTCACCGGCGCGCTCGGGTTCGGCCTCGTCGCGGTGCCGCTACACGTCGCGCTCAGCCCGACCGACCTGGGGCTGGTGACCGACTACTCGCCGACGGTCCAGTTGCTCCAGTACGCCGCGACGCTCGCCCTGCTGGCCGCGATCATCGTCGCCACGATGGGCAGTCGGCGCCGGTTCGACGATCGGCTCCTGCGGTGGCTGCTGTCCGGGTCGGCCGTCCTCGTTCTCGCGGTCGCCTACCTCGGCCGCCGGACGGTCATGACGTACAGTCCCGCTCTCGACGGACTCTACGTCGCCCTCGCGGCCGTCCTCGCCGTCGCGTTCGGCGCCGGCATCTACCGAAGCCGGACCGCCGCGACGCGCTCGCCGTAACGCGCTCGAGGCGCGTCGCTTCTGCTTTCCTCCGACGACCCGCGCGACTCAGCCGAACAGCCTCACGGCTGCGACGGCGACCGCGACGGCGCCGACCCCGACCACGAACAGCACGTAGTTCGCGATCGTGTTCGCCGCACGCGTCACCCTGAGCGTGTAGTGGCGCCTCGAGACCGGCCAGAACGGCCGAATCCCCATCGGCGTCAGGGCGTCCGCGAGGAGATGTGAGACGATCGAGAGCGCGCCGACGACGAACGCGAAGCCGACGACGTGCGCGTCGTCGACCCCGCCGACGGGGGTCAGTAGCGAGGCCGAGGCGTCGGCGAGGACTGTCACGGTCCCGGCCAGCGCCGCGCCGACCAGCCCCGCGAACAGCAGGGTGTGGGTCGGCCCCCGATGCTCGATCAGCGGCAGTCGGTGATCGCAGTCCGGCAGCGTCGAGAGGCCGACGCAGACGAGACCGCCGAGGAGAGCGGCCGGTTCGTACCCCGCCAGCGAGACGGCCGCACCGAGCGGCGCGTACAGCAACAGCGCCGCACCGTAGTGTCCAACCTGATACATTCGTCCTCGTCAGGGGAGAGCCGGAACGGCGGCATAAAATCACCGCGTTTCGCCGCGAGCGCTATTTAAACGGCTTCGATATCTAACCGGCCGATTCTTGTATCGACCTGTGAATGTATTACCGAACGAACCGTATGTACAGTCGTGTTCGACGTTCGGAGCGTACCGTTCGGTGTTGGAACGTAAAGCGGCGAAAATCGGAACGAACGGCGACGGGAACCGGATCGAAACTGGAGCGCTCCCCGATCCGTTCGACCGCGCTCGAGAGTCGGAGCCGGAGCCACAGATGAGCGTCATCGCGACGGTCTCGATTCCCGCGAGCGAGTTCCCGCTCGGCTCGGTCCTCGATGCGGACCGCGACGCGACCGTTTCCGTCGAGACGACGGTGCCGGCCGACGAGGGAAGCCTCCCGTACCTCTGGGTGCCGGCCGACGTCGCCGACTCGGTCGTCGACGAACTCGACGACAACGGGAACGTCACCGACGCCGCCGTCGTCGACGAACTCGAGGACAGCGCCCTCGTCAGGGTCGAGTGGGACGATCGGCTCGACGGCGTCCTCGAGGCGATCCGGAGCAGCGACGCGATCGTGACGAGCGCCGCGGGTACCGCATCCCAGTGGACCTTTCGCCTTCGCTTTCCGTCCTACGAGGATCTCTCGGAGTTCTACACGGCCTGTGTCGAGGACGACGTCTCGATCGAACTCGCCCAGCTTCACGAGGCGGTCGGGTCGGATCAGCGCCGGCGGTTCGGCCTGACGAACGCCCAGCGGGACCTGGTCGTCGCCGCCTACGAGGCGGGCTACTTCGACGTCCCCCGAAAGACGACGCTCGTCGAACTCGGAGAGCGACTCGGGATCTCCGACTCGGCGGTCTCCCAGCGGCTGCGGCGCGGTCTCGCCGAACTGATCAGTGCGACGCTCGTTATGGAGCCTCAGTCCAAGTCTCGCTCCCGTTCTCGCTCGAGCGGCGGCGGACCCGACCGCTTCGGAACGGGAACGGGCGCGGGATCCGGTGCGGGACCAGGTTCCGGCACCGGCCCCGAAGAGCCGCCCGAACCCTAACGTCGCGCCACGCCTCGAGCACGTCTCGGCCAGCCCCGGCACACAATCGCGACCGTTATTGGGGAGTCTCCCGTTCGTATATCCGTGCAAAACGTCACCGATAGAACGAGCAACCCGTTCGGACTCCGACCGCCGTTCGACCGGACGCCGCCCGACGAGCGGACGGCCGTCTTCGGCTACGGTGACGCCAACGCCGACTTCCACCTCATCGGCGACCACCCCGGCGTCCACGGCGGGAAGCGAACCGGGGTTCCCTTCACCGAAACCGACGCCGGACTCGCCGTACAGGATGTCTTCCGCGAGACCGGCTTCGTGTCCGGCTCGCAGGACGAGCCCGACCTCGAGAACCTCTTTTGCAGCTACGTCCACATGTGCTGTCTCCCGAACGGCCACCAGCCGACCGCGCGGGACTACGACGACCTAGAGCGGTTCTTCGACGCCGAACTGCGGGCGATCAACGCCCACATCCTCCTGCCCGTCGGTGCGCAGGCGACCGACCACGTCCTGCAGCAGTACACGACCCAGCGGCGTCACCTCGAGCTCGACATGAGCGACTTACACGCCCGTCAGATCCGCGGGCGGGGATTCATGGTCGTCCCCATCCGCAACCCGCCTGACTGGGACGAGGGCGACCGCGAGACGATCGTCGAGACGCTCGAGGAGATTCTGGCGAGCGATTACCGCCAGACGAAGGGCGTAGCGACGCTGGTGGGCTGAAAACGGGACGACGGCCGAGAGGAAGTCGTGGACGGTCAGCGATCGAAGTGCTTCCGGATCGTCGCCCGCAGCGGGAGTCCGAACGCGCCCGCGAACGGGAGGACGACGAACGCGAGGAGATCGCCCGGCAGCGACGCGTACCCGGCGAGGCCGGCCCCGAGGGCGACGGCGGGGGCGAGCACCGGCACCACGTACAGGTAGGACGGCTTCCAGCCGGGCCCGAGCCTCGTTCGGTGGACGATCACCGCGAACAGGAACGGCATGAGCGCCGCCCCGGCGAGGAGGGGCCCGCCGAACAGCGTCGCCGAGACCGTCACCGCGAGCGCGAGGAAGATCGTCTCGTCGATCGTGATCGTCCCCCAGGTGTCCTCGCGCCAGCCGAGTCGGACGCCGAGGACGATCGCGACCGCAGCGACGATGAGCCCCGCTAACGCGCCGGTCCACTCGAGCGGGGCCAGCGGCGGTTCGAGAAGTTCGAGTTGGACGACGAATGCGGCCGGTACCTCGATGCCGTGGCGACCCGCTAGGAGCGTCGCCCAGAGCGTCGCCGGATCGGCGCCGATAGCGGTCAGGTCGTTTGCGAGCGCCGCCAGTGCGGACCCGTTCTCGCGGGCGAAGTGACCGAGGCCGACGGCGTAGACGAGCACCGACAGCCAGATCAGCGGCAGGGCGAAGTTCCGTCGGCGCCACCAGCGGACGAACGCGTTGGCGTCCGCGTCGTCCGACCGAGTGCGGTCCCGCGTCCGAGTGCTGGAAGCGTTCGCGCTCGAGTCGCCGGTTCGAGCGCTCGCAGTTCCGCCGCTGGATGCGGATGCGGACGTAGTGCTGGTGCTCGAGGTTGCACCGGTCGCGCCGCCCGCGGTCGAGGCGGAGGCACTCGCGCCGCCGGTCGATCCGGTCGCGGTTCCGGTACCAGTCCCGGCCCCCGTTCCGGCACTCCGATTCGTCGATCGGCTGCGCGACGTCGACGAAGCGCCTGCGGAAGAGCCGGCGGTCGAGCCGGAACCGGAAGTCGAGGACCGCGAACGGTTGCGGGAAGTCGACCCGGATCCGCCGGTCGACGAACCGGTCGAGGCCCGCGACGACCGCGAACTCGAGGTCGAACTCCTGCCCGAGGTCGACGTCGAACTGGCGCCCGTACTCGAGCGAGAGCGAGAGCTAGATGTCGTCGTGCTCGTCTTCGAGGACGAACTACTCGAGCCGCTGTCGGAATCCGAACTCCAGACGTCCGGCGAGGGGATCCCGCTGGTTCGTTTCGCCACGTAGTCCCTGTGGCCCATGCGGTCGTAGGCCCGGCGTTCGACCGGATCGCCGAGGATCTCGTGAGCTTTCTTGACCGCCGTAAACTGCGCCCGCGCGCGATCGTCGTCGTTGACGTCCGGATGGTAGACGCGGACCTTCTCGCGGTAGGCCTCCTTGATCTCGTCCTGGGAGGCGTCGGAAGGGATATCGAGAAGGTCGTAGAAGTCCTCTGTCATAGGCGATCGAGACGATATAGTTCGTTACTCGAGTGTCAACGAAGGGGTATCGTTTCAGTGTTCCGGCTGACGGTCGCGCGCGGCGGTCCGGATTCCGGGACGGCACCGCGGTCAGGACCCGCCGAGCGTCCGCCGACTCGTCGCGTCTATCAGGAGAAATCCGTCAACGACGCCTGGCCGTCCGCCCGCTCCTCGAGCGCGTCCGCCGACGCATCGGGGGCGCCGTCTGCGGGCGCATCGTCGGTCCCCGCTTCGTCTGCGGTCGAATCCGACTCGAGGGCCGGTTCGGTTTCGGAGTCGGCATTGGTCACGCTTCCGCTCGGATTTACATTTCCGTCGTCGCTCCCGACACCGTCCCACCCGTCGAGACTCGCCTGATCGGCCGCCGAGAACTCGAGGTTCGCGACCCGAACGCCGACCTTGCGAACGGGCTCGTCTTCGAACTCCGCAAAGAGTTCGTTGGCGATCCGATCGACGAGTTCGGGATCGTCGACCGGGCCGGGCAGCGAGCGCTCGCGCGTGTTCACGTCGTACGGCGGCGTGACGGCCTTGACGCCGACGGTCCGGTAGAGCGCCCCTTCACGCTGCGCGCGGTCGGCGACCGCGGCCGCGAGCGTCTCGATCTGCTCGTACTTCGGCTCGGGTTCGGACACCGGCTCCGCGAACGCGGATTCGCGGGAGAAACTCTTGGGATCGCCCTTCGGCTCGACGCGGCGGTCGTCTTCGCCGCGGGCGCGCTCGTAGAGTTCCCGGCCGCGCTCGCCGAACCGCTCCACGAGGGGTTCCGGATCAGCCGCGGCCACTTCGCCGGCGGTCTCGAGGCCCATTTCCCGCAACTCGCGGGCCGTCACGGGGCCGACGCCGTGAAGCAGGTCGACCTCGAGGGGCGCGAGGAACTCGCGGACCTCGCCGGGTTTGACGACCGTGAGCCCGTCCGGTTTGTCGAAGTCGCTGGCGATCTTGGCCGCGCTCATCGTCGGCGCGGCGCCGACGCTGACGGTGACGCCGACCTCCCTGCGGATGCGGTCCTTCACGTGGCGGGCGAACCCGTCGGCGACCTCCCAGGCGGTGCGCTCGGTGACGTCGAGGTAGGCTTCGTCGATGCTCACCTCGCGGACGACGTCGGCGCAGTCGTGGAGGATCTCGCGGACCTCGCTCGCGACCGACTCGTAGAAGTCCATATCCACGGACCGGTAGAAGCCGGTCTCCTCGCGGGTCAGGTCCGGATCGTGGTCCTCGACGTCCGGATCGAGGGCCGCGCGGCGGGGCAGGCGCTCGAGGGCCGTCGAGATCGCCTGGGCGCTCTCGACGCCGAACTCGCGGGCCTCGTAGCTGGCGGTGGCGACGGCGCCGACGGTCTCGCCGGGTTCGTAGCCCATGCCGACGACGACCGGCTCACCCCGGAGTTCGGGGTCGCGCAGTCGCTCGCAGGAGGCGTAGAAGCAGTCGGCGTCGACGTGGAGGACGATGCGGTCCTCCTCGTCCTCGCGTTCGATGCCCGGCAGCCGCGGGCCGTCTGACATTCGTCTACTCGTCGGTTCGTCTGCGGGGTTGTGAACGTTGCGCCCCGCTCGTCGCTCTGCGGGACCTATCACCAACGAACACTTTTTATCGTGCTGTCGCTATCGAAGGGTATGCCCTCCGACACCGCGGGAACGCCCCCAACGATCGAGACGTACCCCGACAAAGACGACTCGAGTCCCGGCTGGAACACGTCGGTCAACGCGCTCGTCGGCGGCGTCGTCGGCATCGTGCTCTCGTTTATCCCCGGATCCGCGTTCGTCGGCGGCGCGCTCGCCGGCTACCTCGAGGGCGGCGACGGCGGGGACGGGCTGCGAGTCGGCGCGCTCGCCGGGCTCGTCATGCTCGTGCCGATGGTGCTGTTCTGGCTGTTCGCGATGACGATGGTCCTCGGCGCCGGCATGCCCGGTATGCCCGGCACGATGGGCGGGTTCGTCTTCGCCGTTCTGGCGTTCCTCGTCCTGTTCACGCTCGGGCTCAGCGTCGTCGGTGCGGTCGTCGGCGGCGTCCTCGCCGACGAACTGTAAGCACCGACCGTTCAGATCCCTACTGCTCGATCACTCGCCCTCGGCCGGCGGCTCCGGAAACTCCACGAGTACCCGCTTGCTCTCGGGCTGGAGCGCGTCCCAGCTAACTTGACCCTGCTCGGCGATCGTCGCCGGCTTGAGCGCGGGATCGGCGTACACCAGTTCCGCGGTGAGTTCGGGCGGACGGAGTTCTACCTCCTCGCCGTCTACCTCGATCGCACCCGCCGGGCCGAAGTTCGGCTCCGCGGGCGGGTCGCCGACGACGATCCGCCCGACCATCCCGAAGATCTCGTGGGGCGCACACAGCACGTCGTAGACGCCGGGCTGGTCGAATCGATAGAGCCAGAACGTTCCCTGCCCGAGCACCGGCGACGAAAACGCCGGAACGCCCTCCGGAACGCGGCGCTGGCGACCGAGAGAGGGATGGTACGCGGTGACGGTGTGATCGGGCGCTACCAGATCGAACCGCACGACGTCGCCCGGTTCGACGTGAAGTCCGGTCGGTTCGAAGACGAACTCCGGGAGCGGCCGATCCCCCGAGGGCGGCCTGGTCTCGAGGTCGACCGCGTGATCGGGCTGGAGCGGTTGCGGTAACTGCTCGTCGGCGGTCAGCCCCGAGTAGCCCAGCACCGGATGGATACAGTTCGGTTGCGGACACGCTCGCTGCTCCTGCCCCCGTCCTCGATCGTCGCCCGCACGGCCGTTGCCGCGTCCCTGACCGCGTTCCTCGTCGCTCGCCGCACCGAGCCCAGCCGCGAGTGACACTGTCGACGTTACGCCGGCCGCTTTCAGAACCTGTCGTCGGTCCATGGCCGGCCCCTGTCCGCACCGCCGATTAGTTATCCGGTGACATTGCTCGTGCAACGCGTTCTTGTGAAGTGATTGCCACGTACATCTGTACGTTACCCAATCCCCGCTGTGGATCGCCACGGCGCAGAAATCGAACGTTGGAACGCGAAACGGGGTGCAACTGGGAGTGACTATCGGCTCGAGACGCAGTTCAGTCTGCCGTGGGTCGGTACGGACGACTCAGTTGTAGCCGCGCCAGCGGTGGCCGCACTCGGTGCACTTGAAAAAGCGCGTCGGCGGCTCGTCGGCCGACGCGGTCTGTTTGAGCGTGTACCAGGCTTCTTGGGTCCCGCACTCGTCGCAGACGACGTCCGTCGCCTTCGGCTTCCCCTCGAAGTTCGCGTCCTCGCTCGACTCGATCACGTCGTCGTCCGTCTGGGACTCGGTCGTGACGAAGGCGTCCTCCTGCTCGCGGTCCCGTTCCGTCTCGGCGCCGCAGCTCGTACAGACCATGCGGTCGCCGTCGGCTTTCATCATCGAACCGCAGTCGTCGCAAAACTGCATACCCGCCGGTAGGATATCGAGCGCAAAAACACCTCGTATTCCCTCCCCATGGCGCCCTCCGAGTCGCCGTTCGAGACCGCTGCAGCCACCTTCAACTCAGTATCGCCGCTCGAGTTCCTCGTTCTCGAGGACGACCGGACAATCCGCGACCCGAAAGGTATCGAGGCTCGCCAGTTCGAGAATGTCGGTTCCCTCGCGGGTGCAGTCGACGCCCGGCGGGTCGGCGAAGTGCTCGCACTGGTGGCAGTACTCGTGTTTGTCGATCTCGCGGATTTCGCGGTCGTCCGCCAACTGGTCGGCGAGGGGTTCGTCGTTCTCGAGGCGTTCCCAGAGTCGATCGGGATCGAGTGTAGTGACGTCCTCGCGTTCGAACAGGTCGTCGAAGGCGTCGTCGGCCCCGTCGCGATCCGCTGATCGCTCGTCGACGGCAGCGGCGAGGTCGCCGAGCGGTCCGGTTCGCTCGGTCGTTGAACCGGGACTCGAGTGACTCGAGGGGGATTCGTCGGCTCGCGCGTCCGAATCCGAGCGGAGTGCCGTCGTTCCTGCGCCCGCTTCCCTGCCCTCGTTTTCGTCACCGGCGACCCCGCGCCGCGATCCGGTTGCTCCGGGATCGGGGAGCGCGTCGAATCCGTCGTAGTCGACGGCCACCTCGCGCTCGCGATCGGGGTCGAGTTCGCCGTCGTCGCGCGAGTTCGAACTCGAGCCCGGACTTGAGTCGGCTCCGTCGCTCATGAGTGAGTGTCGAACGGCAGCGCTCGGTCTCGCTCCGTTTCGGCGGCGGTCTCGGCGTTCGATTCGATCTGCGCGAAGACGTCCTCGGCCGTCGATTCCGTCGCGCTCTTTGCTCGGCCCTCGAGCGCCGGCGGCTCGCCGGTCTCGAGCGTCGGCGAGCCGAAAAACGACCGCTTCTCGGCGACGTCGGCGAACGGGCTCGCGCAGTGGGGACACTCGGGCGCGGTCAGCAGTGCAATGTCGACGCTCGAGCCGCAGTCCTCGCAGGTCGCGGTCCGGACGCCCAGCCGGTTGGCCGCGGTCTTGAGCCGGTCGGCCGCCGCCCGACGGCGCTCGCGATCGGCGAACGCGTCCCGGTGATCCCGGAGGTCGACGGCCGCCTTCGCGAGCACCGTCGCGCGCTCCTCGAGGCGGTCGGTCCGCTCTAAGAGGTACTCGAGGACCTCCTCGAAGTTCTCGAAGCCGGTATCGACAGTGTCCTCGAGGTCCTCGAGGTCCGCACGGAGCGACGATAAGTCGGCCTCGTACTCGCCGTGGTCGTGCTCGGCGGGCGCTTTCGCGTCGGTCTCGCGTTTGACCTGGATCACCCGCGAGCGGACGTCCTCGAGCAGGTCGCGGAACTCATCGCGCTGGGTCTCGAGCTCCCCCCGAAGCTCCTCGATGTCCTCGCGGTCGGCCGGCTCGGCGCCCTCCCCCTCGGTCGCGACGGCGTGGGCCGCCGTGACGACGCGCCGACAGACGTCGTCGGGCGATTCGTCGCGGTCCTCGGCCGCGTCGGTTACCCAGTCGTCGACGTCGGCCGGGAGTGCGAACGAGACGTCCCCCTGGTCGTCCTCGCTCTCCATCTACCGTAGCTAGCGAGGGTCGGTGCATAAGGGTTGTTGCCGACGGCGGTCCCCGGAACGTGCGGTATCGAGCGCAAAGCGGAGTCTCAGCGGATCTTCCGAACGTTGCTGATGTCGAAGCCCGCGTCGCCGATCTCGGTCTCGAACCGGACGATGTTCTCGTCCTCGAGCCGCGAGAGGACGCCCCGGAACTGCTCGACGACCATCGTCCGGGCGCGCTCGGAGCCGCCGCTCTCCCACTCGAACAGTAGGGTACCGTCGGTCGCCTCCTTGAGCCGGCCCAGCTGGGTCGGCTCGAGGAGTTCGGAGTTGACCAGCAGGAGGATGACGCCGCCCCACCGATGAGACGCACGAGCGAGTCCCTTCAGAAGGACGGTCAGATCGGACCAGCCGAGCCGATCGTCGGCCGCCGCGATCAGGTCCGTCACGGAGTCGACGATCACGAGGTCCCCCGTGGCGTGCTCGGAGAGGTAGCCGGCGAAGGCCTCGAGGACGTCCTCGCGCTCGGTCTGCGATCCCAGTTGCGTGATGTCGGCCGTCCGCTCGGCGTACCACTCCGTCGGCACCGGCGTCAACTGGAAGTACTCCTCGGCGAGTTCGACGAACTCGACGGCGTCCATTCCCGTCTCGACGAGGTCGGTCTCCATGACGAACGACATCTCGCTGGCGACCGCGGTCCGCTCGTCCGTAAACGAAATGTAGTGGATGCCGCCGGGCAGCGTCGCGCCGTTCTCGAGGTCGCCGTAGTGGAGGTCGAACCGGTCGGCCCCCTGCTCGGCGAGGCCGTTCATGACGGCGCTGGTGTAGGCGAACTCCCGCGCGCCGGCGCCGGATTCGCCGGCGAGTAGTACGACGCTGCCGGCCGGCGCGCCGCCGCCGATCATCCGGTCGAGGCGCGCGACGCCCAGCGGCATCCGTTCCATACCTACACCGTCGGCGCACGCGACCTTTTACCCTGCGGCCACGGACGCAGCGCTCGTTACTCGCCGCGCGTCCGAACCGTCGCTCCGTCCGTCGCGGCGCGGGGCAGCAGTACCTCCCCCTCGAGCCCTCGCATCTCGAGCGCGTCTTCGGCGGCCGCGGCGGCCTCCTCGGCGTGCCGGCTGTCGGTCACGCCGTAGACGACCGGTCCCCACGACGACTGGCCGATCCCCGAGAGGACGGGACAGTCCTCGAGCGCCTCGACGAGTTCGCCGGCCGGCGGGCGGAAGACCCCGCCCTGCGCATCGGCGTACCACGCGCCGTTCTTGCGGCCGATTTCGGCGATCGCCTCGCCGAAGGCCTCGAGGCGACCCTCGGCGGCCGCGGGCAGCAACTTGCGGGTGACGACGCCGGCGATTTCGTCGGCGACGGCCGGGTCGGCGCGCTCGACGACCGCGCGCATGCTCCGGTCCTCCGACTCGCCGCAGCGGCCGGGTTCGGCGTCTGGGACGACGACGAGGAAGCTCCAGTCCGCGGGCAGGTCGTGGCGGGCGACCACCGGCGGCACCGTCCAGTCGCCCTCGGCGGGCGGCTCGGTGGTGAATCGGTTCGTCGGGTGGCCGGCGTCGACGACGAAGCCGCCGGCCTCGAAGGTCGCGACGCCGACGCCGCTGCGGCCGCCCCGTCCCATCGCCGGCGCGTGTTCTCGAGCGCGGGGCTCGAGGCCGTAGGCCCGCGCCGTCGCCGCGAGCACCGCCAGCGCGAGTTGCGTGCCGCTGCCGAGGCCGACGTGGCGCGGGAGGCGCTCCTCGACCGCGAGGTCGACGCCGGGCACGTCGAGAATCTCGACGGCGCGGGCGGCGTACTCCCGTCCGAGCGGATCGTCGCTCGCGACGGTCTCGGTGGGGTCGGCGGTGACGGTGACGCGGGGTTCCTCGAGGCCGACGCCGATCCCGCCGTAGAGGCGCTCCCGAGCCAGCGAGAGGTTCTGGAAGCCGACGTGGAGCCGAGCGCCCGCGCTGACGGTCACAGTCTCGGGCGCGGGATCGGACGAGGCGTCGGCGGTCGGATTCGGCATCGATATCGTCGGCATAGGATCGCCCCCCGCAAGGGGGTTTCGGCGGTGGCAACGCCTGACGGTCCGTTGACGGCGGACGGGACGATCGTCGGTCGACGCGACACGAAGTTGCGACTCGAGAAACCGGGACAACCGTGACGAGTGCCGCGAGAAACTGAGACCCCTACCCGGAGAATAGCGACGTTATCGCTCGGAAACGTTGTAGTCGACGTGGACGTTCGGCGTGCTCTTCGATTCGGGTGCGGGAACGCCGTTCCAGTCGACGACGTGGACGTTGGCCATCTCGCCGGAGAAGCGGAACCGCTGAACGCCGACGTCGATCGCACCCTCCGCGACGTTCTCGGAGACGATCGTCGCTTCCGCGACCGGATCGTCCGCGACCATCTCGATCTCGCCGTCGACGGCGATTTCGAACTTGGAGGGGACGCCGCGACCGACGATGGTCACGAGGTTCGGGAGTGCTGAGTCGTTCGCTGCTGTCTGGCTGCGTACCGGATCATCGCGTGCCATGCTTCGATGAGTCGAACGGTGCGGTATAAGCTTTCTTCCTCGAGAAACAGTAGGATCGGACGAATTAGCCCTATGAGCGTATAAAATTACCTGATATTCAGATTCGAACTGGATGGGGTCCTCTCGGTCGACGGCGGCGCGTCAACACCAGTATTATAGCCGCCTCGGTGCTACCTCGAGCCGTGTCACCTCGCTCCCGCGCGCATTCGAATTCGGACGCCGACGTGGATCCGGAGGGGGATCTGGCGGGACTCGTCATCGCCGGCGGCTACTCGACGCGCTTCGGCGACGAGGACAAGGCGGTCGCGGACCTCGCGGGAACGCCGATGATCCGCCGCGTCGTCGACCGACTCGCCGCCGTCACCGACGCGGTCGTCGTCAACTGCCGCGAGGACCAGCGCGACGCCATCACGGCCGCCCTCGAGGGCTGCGCCCCGGCGATCGAGTTCGCGCTCGATCCCGTCGAGGATCGAGGACCGGTCGCCGGCATCGGGACCGGCCTCGAGGCGGTCGGCGAGACCTACGGCCGGGAGTTCGCGGCCGTCGTGGCCTGCGACATGCCGTTCGTCGATCCCGACTTGCTCGAGTTGCTCCTCGAGCGCGCTCACGACGGGGCCGCCGACGGGGCCGTCGTCCAACTCGAGGACGGCTGGTACCAGACGACCCAGGCGGTCTACCGGACCGATCCGATGGCGCGAGCGTGCGCAGAAACGCTCGAGTCCGACGACAGGCGGATCGTCGCCGCGCTCGAGCGTGTCGACTACGTCACCGTCGACGAGCGCGTCCTCGAGGAAGCCGGCATCGACGACGCGACGTTCGAGAGCGTCGATACGAAGGAGGCTCTCGAGGCGGCCGCAGAGCGACTCGAGTAGGCGGCGCGGGTCGCGAACCGACTCGCGCTCGCGGAACCGCGCGAACGACTATCCCCCGGTTTCGGCCGAACAAGTTCGGCCGAATCATTCCGTACGGAATAATCGGCCGAGAACTGGGTGTTTATACTTGCGGGATACAAGAACCGACCATGAGCAGCGACGACGAGTTCGACTACGGAAAAGACGAGAATCTCCGGAGCCGCGAGGTGACGGAGGGCCCGGACAAGGCCCCCCACCGCGCGATGTTCCGGGCGATGGGGTTCGACGACGAGGACTTCGGCGCGCCGATGATCGGCGTCCCCAACCCCGCGGCGGACATCACGCCGTGTAACGTCCACTTGGACGAAGTGGCCGAGGCCGCCCTCGAGGGCGTCGACGAGGCCGGCGGCATGCCCATCGAGTTCGGCACGATCACCATCTCCGACGCCATTTCGATGGGGACCGAGGGGATGAAGGCCTCCCTCATTTCCCGGGAAGTGATCGCCGACTCCGTCGAACTCGTCTCCTTCGGCGAGCGCATGGACGGGCTGGTCACGATCGGCGGCTGCGACAAGAACATGCCCGGGATGATGATGGCCGCGATCCGGACGGACCTGCCCAGCGTCTTCCTCTACGGCGGTTCGATCATGCCCGGCGAGCACGATGGCCGCGAGATCACCATCCAGAACGTCTTCGAGGGCGTGGGCGCCGTCGCCGACGGCGACATGTCCGAGGGCGAACTCGACGAGATGGAGCGCAACGCCTGCCCCGGCGCCGGCTCCTGCGGCGGGATGTTCACCGCCAACACGATGGCCTCGATCTCCGAGACCATCGGCTTCGCGCCGCTCGGCTCCTCGTCGCCGCCCGCCGAGGACGACGAGCGCTACGAGGTCGCCCGCGAGAGCGGCGAACTCGCCGTCGAAGTCGTCCGCGAGGGGCGCAAACCCTCCGACTTCCTCTCGAAGGAGTCCTTCGAGAACGCCATCGCCCTGCAGGTGGCGGTCGGCGGCTCGACCAACGCCGTCCTCCACCTGCTCGCGATGGCCGCCGAGGCAGGCGTCGACCTAGACATCGAGGACTTCAACGAGATCAGCGCCCGCACGCCGAAGATCGCCGACCTCCAGCCCGGCGGCGAGCGCGTGATGAACGACCTCCACGAGGTCGGCGGCATCCCGGTCGTTCTGTGGGAACTGCTCGAGGCGGACCTGCTCCACGGCGACGCGCTGACCGTGACCGGCGAGACGCTCGCCGAAGCCCTCGAGCGCGTCGATCCGCCGGCCATCGAGGACGTAGACGCCGACTTCCTTCACACGGTCGACGACCCGATCCACGAACGGGGCGCCATCCGCATCCTCACCGGCAACCTCGCGCCCGAGGGCGCCGTCATCAAGATCACCGGCGAGGACCACCTCGAGCACGAGGGGCCGGTCCGTATCTTCGAGAACGAGGAAAACGCCATGCGGTACGTCCAGGAGGGCCGCGTCGAGAGCGGCGACGTCATCGGGATCCGTAACGAGGGCCCCCGCGGCGGTCCCGGCATGCGCGAGATGCTGGGCGTCACGAGCGCGGTGGCGGGACAGGGCCACGCCGAGGACGTCGCGCTCTTTACCGACGGCCGGTTCTCCGGCGCGACCCGTGGCTTTTCCATCGGCCACGTCGCCCCCGAAGCCGCCGTCGGCGGCCCGATCGCCGCCCTCGAGGACGGCGACACCGTCCGGATCGACATCGACGACCTCGAGCTCTCCGTCGACCTCAGCGACGAGGAGATCGAGCGGCGGCTCGAGGAACGCGACTTGCCCGAGCCCCAGTACACGACCGGCGTGCTGGCGAAGTACGGCCGCGACTTCGGCTCGGCGGCCAACGGCGCGGTGACGAACCCCGGCGTCAAGCGAGAGTAGGGCCCACTTGCGGTCCTGCCGTATCAGGTCCCTCAAATAGCGCTATGGACGTCGTGTGATGGCTTTTTCGGCGACGATACCGCTACTCGAGAAGCGGCACCGCTCCCTTCGATTTCCTGCATGAGTCTTTCCACGTCATACCACGGAGGACCAGTAGAGAATCGAATGTGCAAGTACTGTCTCGAGTGCGAGTGGCAAATCAGTACGTCGGAGGGGTACAGTGAGAGAGAGGTGTCAGAGAAAGCGATCGAGCACTTCGTCGAGACAGGCCATACTGTCGACTCGCTGTGCTTGCCGCCGCCAGCAGCGATCATCGAGAACTGACGGCGAGGGCCGGCTACGGCTCACTCACCGCCGGCGGGACGATAACCGTCGGAGTCCAGTTTGACCCGTCGACGCGTCGACGGACCGAACGACTACCCGCGGCGCTCGAGCACGCGATCGATGATGTGGCGCGTCGAGAGGAGTTCTCCCGCCTCGGGGTCGCGACCGCTCGCGCGCTCGACCGTACAGTCGACCCCGCGGCGTTCGAGTTCGGCCTCGATGGCGGACTCGTCGTGGTGCTGGTCGTGGCCCAGCGCGATCACGTCGGGATCGATCTCCTCGATCGGGACGAAGATGTCTTCCTCGTGGCCCAGGATCGCCTCGTCGACGGCCTCGAGCGCGCCGACGACGTCCCGGCGCTGCGTGGCGGGACAGATCGGCTGCTCCTTGTGGTCGACGTTCGCCTTCCGGGCGACGATAACGATCAGTTCGTCGCCCATCGCCGCGGCCTCCTCGAGGTAGTGGACGTGGCCGGGGTGGAGAATGTCGAAGGTGCCTTGGGCGATGACGGTTCGTGCGGGCTTCCCGTCCTCGCTGCCGCCGTCTCGCTCGCGGCCGCGTCCGCCATCGTCAGTATCGTCCGCCGTCATCCTCGCAACTCCTCGTCGATATCGGCCTGCGTGAAGTCGAAGAACTCCTCGGTTTCGGGGAGTTCGACGTCGATGACGTTCAGGGTCGTCCGCTGTCCCTGGGAGTCGAAAGCCTTCCAGTCAGTCCGGCGGTACGGCGCGCCGATGATGATGTGGACGCTGCCGCGACCGAAGGTTCCTAAGTCAGCGTCGCTGGGCCGGAGGACGCCGTTCGGGTGGGAGTGGACGCTGCCCAACGCCTTCACGTCGTTCGGAATCTGGTTCGTCTTGACGGTCGCGCTGACGCTGTTGGACTCGGTGCCCGGAATCACCAGGATGTCCGTGATGACGAGTCCGTCGCGGTCCAGCCCCAACTGATCCGCTTCGGTCCCGCGCAGAAAGCCCATGTACTCGTCGGGGTGGGCCGCCTCCGAGGACTCGATGGCGAACTCGAGGGTCTCCTCGGCGATGCCGAGGATCTCGTTCGAGCGAAACAGCGCGTCGAGCAGCCCCATGTCACCACGTCCGGGCTTGCGGTTGCTAAACGTTCCGATGCGCCGACTCCGCGCGGGAATCCGACTGCAGCGCGGCCGACTCGTCGCTCGAGTCGTTCGACTCGAGCGAGAGCGGCCTGAACTGCGACGAAAAAGGGTTCGGAACGAACTGAAGGAGAAAACGGCGATACTCGAGAGCGGTACCGGACTCCGGGTACCGTCCCCGAATTACCCGAACGGATACGGGATGATCGACGACACGACGAGCGTCGTAATCAGCCCCGAGACGGAGATGATCGTCGTCAGGACGGTCCAGGTTTTCAGCGTCTCCTCCTGCGTGAGGCCGCCGATCTCCTTGACCAGCCAGAAGCCGGAGTCGTTGTACCACGAGCAGATGTTTCCGCCGGCGCCGATTACCATGACGAGGTACGCGGCGCTGACCGACAGCTGGCCGGTCAGCGGCGCCATGATCCCGGCCGCGGTGAGCATCGCGGCGGTCGCCGACCCCTGTGCGATGCGGACGATCGCGGCGATGAGCCAGGCGGTGATCAGCAGTCCGATACCGAACTCCTGGAGGATGCCGGCCAGATAGTCGCCGATGCCGGAGGCGGCGAGCATCGCACCGAAGGCCCCACCGGCGGCCGTAATCGCGGCGATGTTACCGCCGCTTTTGAGGGCCTCGGTCAGTTCCTCGCTCCACTCGCTCGAGGTCATCTCGTTGTGGCTGTAGAGGACGTAGGCGGCAACGACGGCCGCGAGCATCAGCGCGACGTTCTTGTCGCCGACGAAGACGACGATCGGCTCGATCGAACCGAGCGCCGGGAGGACGTCCTGGAACGAGTCGACGACGGTGTAGGAACCGATGAGGCCGACGGCGACCAGAATCGGCGAGAGCGACGCGAGCAGGCCGGGCAGGGAACTGGTCGGTCGGTCGGCAACCTCCTGCAGTTCCTCGGTGGTCGTCGCCATGGTGTCGCGCAGCGGAATGTCGAGCCGGGCGTTGATCCAGCGGCCGTAGACGAGGCCCGCGAGAGTCACGGCCGGAATCGCCGTTATGAGGCCGATAAAGATAGTCACACCGAGGTCGCTGCCGACCTGCGCAGCGACGGCCAGCGGGCCGGGCGTCGGCGGCACGAAGACGTGTGCGGTCGCCGCACCGGCCCCGACGACGACGAGGAAGAGCGTGTAGTCTCGGCCGACGCGAGCGCGCATCGAGCGGGCGAGCGGCGCCATGAGGTAGAACACGCTGTCGAAGAAGACCGGAATCGCGAGCACGGAACTGCTGCCGAGCAGCGCGATGTCGGAGTTGTCCTTTCCGAGCAGGTTCTGGAACCCGCGGACGATACGCTGTGCGGCGCCGCTTTCCAGCATCGATTTGCCGATGATGGCGGCGGCGAGGATCGGAATACCGATCCCGGTCATGTTGTCACCGAACGCTCCCGCGACTTCGGTCGCGGCGTCAGCGGGTCCGAAATCCGGCACGAAGACCGCATTGACCACGCCGACGGTAAAGCCGGCGAGGATCAACCCGATGAACGCCGGAAAGTCGAGCCAGACGAGCAGTGCCACGACAACTAACAGTCCGATGAAGAACGTTAGCAGTGGGCTGTGTGAAAACTCAACACCCTGTAGTGGTATGAACATCGTTCACCAGCTACGTTCTCAAAGAATTATTGGTATATTTTATGGTATAGATGCAACAATCTATAATTTTCCATTATGTTACTCGAATACCACTAACTAATACCCACATATATTTACGTATTTACACTCACAGGGCCGGACATGGACCGAGCACTTGTCGTCGCTGAACCGACGGAAGCGGCCACGGAACTCGCACGGATGGCAGGATCGCTCGCCGAAGCCGGCGACGCAGCCGTCGTCCTGATCCACGCGACGACGGACGAGGAGTACGCCGCGCGCAAGCAGGCGATGTCGTCGATCGCCAGTTCGGGCGGCACGTACACGACCGACGACGCGCGCGAGGGCGCTCGACAGTTCGCACAGGACCTCGCGGAGGAGGAACTGTCGACGTTCGACATCGAGTACGAAACGGCCGGCTACGTCGGCGAGAAAGCCGACGCTATCCTCGAGGCCGCCGACGAACACGACTGCGATCACGTCTACCTCCCGGGTCGCGAGCGGTCGCCGACGGGTAAGGCGCTGTTCGGCGACGCGACCCAGCGGGTGCTGCTCGAGTTCGACGGGCCCGTGACCGTGCTGACGGAGTAATCGGGCTCCGACTTGGGATCCGGAGCCCGGATTCGCGAGGTCGCGAACACCGTTGGTATTCGCTGTCGACTGCACCCCCCTCGCGCCGCACCCAGGCCTTCTTGACAAGGGTTATACGCGGCCACCCCCAAACGACGTACCAAGATGACACGAGCGTCCGCCGGAGAACCCGGCGCGGACGACGGGGATTCCGTCGTCTACGATCTCGATGCAGATTGCACCGCAGACGATCTCGAGCAAGACCAGCCCTATCTCGCCGAAATTAACGGCATCGTCGACTACGGCGTCTTCGTCGATCTCTCCGAATCCGTCTCCGGTCTCGTCCACGAATCCGTCCTCGAGGGCACCTTCGCCGTCGGCGACGAACTCGTCGTCGAACTCGAGAGCGTCCGCGACAACGGCGACATGGCCTTCGAACCGGTCGAACTCGACGACTACACGCTCCGAGAGGTCTCCCACGATTACGCGCTGACGGGCACCGACCGCCTCGAGGCCAACGTCGGCGAGCAGATCCACCTCGAGGGCGAGGTCGTGCAGGTCAAACAGACCGGCGGCCCGACCATCTTCCACGTCGCCGACGAGTACGGCGTCGTCCCCTGCGCGGCCTTCGAGGAGGCCGGCGTCCGCGCCTACCCCTCGGTCGAGGTCGGCGACGTCGTCCGCGTGACCGGCACCCCCGAACACCGCGAGGGATCGGTCCAGATCGAGGTCGACGGCCTCTCGAAGCTCGAGGGCCAGGACGCCGATGACGCCCGCGAGCGCATCGAGACCGCCCTCGAGGAACGCGCGGAACCCCACGAGGTCGAACCGCTGATCGACTGGCCCGCCTTCGAGAAACTCCGGCCCAACCTCGAGGAGGTCGCCAAGCGACTCCGGCGGACCGTCCTTGAAGGGCGCCCGATCCGCGTGCGCCACCACGCCGACGGCGACGGGATGTGCGCCGCCGTCCCCGTCCAGATCGCCCTCGAGCGATTCATCGCCGAGGTCCACGAGGACGAGGACGCGCCGCGACACCTCATCAAGCGCCTCCCCGCGAAGGCGCCGTTCTACGAGATGGAAGACGCCACGCGCGATCTGAACTTCGCGCTCGAGGACCGCGAGAAGCATGGCCAGCAACTGCCGCTCCTGCTCATGCTGGACAACGGCTCGACGGCCGAGGACGTCCCGGCCTACGAGACGCTGGCCCACTACGACATCCCGATCGTCGCGATCGATCACCACCACCCCGACCCCGACGCGGTCGGCGACCTGCTCGACGCCCACGTCAACCCCTACCTCCACGACGAGGACTACCGGATCACGACGGGGATGCTCTGCGTCGAACTCGCGCGGATGATCTACCCCGACCTCACGGAGGAACTGCGCCACGTCCCCGCCGTCGCCGGCCTCTCGGACCGCTCGAAGGCCGACGCGATGGAAGACTATCTCGCGCTGGCCGCCGAGGAAGGGTACGACGAAGAACGGCTGCAGGACGTCAGCGAAGCGCTGGACTACGCCGCCTTCTGGCTGCGCTACAACTCCGGCGACCAGCTGATCCAGGACCTGCTCCAGATCGACAGCGACGACGAGGACCGCCACCGCAAGCTCGTGGACTTCTTCGCCGACCGCGCCCGCGAGGAGGTCGACGAGCAGCTCGCGGCCGCGATGCCCCACCTCGAGCACGAGGAACTGGACAACGGCGCGCACCTCTACCGGATCGACGTCGAGAACCACGCCCACCGCTTTACCTACCCCGCGCCGGGCAAGACGACCGGCGAGATCCACGACCGCAAGATCGAGGAGACCGGCGACCCGGTCATCACGGTCGGCTACGGACCGGACTTCGCCGTGCTCCGCAGTGACGGCGTCCGCCTGGACATCCCGCAGATGGTCTCGGAACTCGAGGCGGAGGTCCCCGGCGGCGGCGTCTCCGGCGGCGGCCACCTCGTCGTCGGCTCGATCAAGTTCGTCAAGGGAAAGCGCGAGGAAGTGATCGAGGCGCTGGTCGAGAAGATGGAAGAAGCCGAACTCGACGAGGCGCTCTCGAGCGCCGCGCCGATCGACGATTAAGTGACGCTCAGACTGCGGTCGAGGCGACGATCCGTGTCCGCATCCGCATCGGGCGCCACGATCACTCCAGTCGCGTCGCGTGCAGTCCGAAGGATTACACGGAATGACGGGAAAATAGCTGCTCGAGTGCGACGCCGCTCGGACCCGAGGCGTGAGCGACCGACCGCAGTTTCAAATGTGGCTTCGGCACCGCTACCGGCCCCAGAACTGGAACCGATACCAGCACCGGAGCAGCGACCACAGTACCGACCCGTCCTGACTACACCTCGCCGACACCGACTCCACTGCAGCATAGACGACTCCGATGATTGATCGCGACGACCCCACCGACCCGCCGGACGTACTCCTCGTCGATTCCTCGAGCGACCGGATCGAGCGAACGAAACGCGCCTTCCGGGCCGAACGGGACGACATCTCGCTGCACGTCGTTCACGACGACGCCGCGTGTCTCGACTTCCTCCGGCAGCGGGGCGAATACGAGGACGCCCCTGAGCCGGGGCTCGTCGTCCTCCGGACCGAGCCGTCGACGTTGCTGAACGGTGACTCGGTCCTCGAGACGATCGCCGACGACGCGGCGCTCGCGCGAATTCCGCTCGTCGTCTGTCTCCCGACGACGGCGCCCACGACGGCGGTCCGGCGCGCCTACGACCGGCGGGCCAACGCGGTCGTCGAGCATCCGGCCGACGAAGAGAAAGAAGAGTTCGTCAGGACGATGCGGCTGCTCGTCCGGTTCTGGATCGCAGCCGTCCGATTACCGCCCCAGCCGGGGCCGACCGAGTAAGCAGCCAGTTAGAACTGGTACCGGCGCTCGTCGTCCATCGTCGGGTACTGATCGGCGCCGGTCATCTGGTCGAAGGTCATTCCTGAGAGGTACTCGTCGTAGGTCACGTCGTACGCCGAGCGCAGGTGGAAATCGAGGTTCCCCGTCTCGACGGTCGACTGAAAGAGCATGTGGATCGCCCGCCGGACGAGTTCGTCCGTTTCCTCGGGATCGAGGGCGGTCTCGAGCAGCGCGAGTTCGTTTCGCGTCTCGCGGTCGAGGTCGATCGACAGCTCGTCGCCGAATTCGGAGTACGATGCCTGAATCTCCTCGTTGAGATCGTCGAGGCTCATGCTCGGATGCAAGCGAGCGCGCCCGTTAGTCCTTTCCTCTCGAGCGGTCGATCGAGGAACGCGGTGCTCGCGGCTTCCTGCTTACTGCGCCGCGAGCCACTCGAGCGCGTCGTCGTCCGAGCCGAAGATACGGTATTCGAAGTCGGGATCGATCGCGTTCAACTGGCCTTCGATCTCTTCCATGTCCATGCTCGCGATCGCCGAATCGGCGTAGACGCCGGCCCCGTGGCGGACACCGTGGTCGATCAGATCCGGGATCCACGTTTCGGCGAGCCAGCGCTTGTCGGCGTCGTCATGTGCGGAGATCGACTCGGTGTTGACGACGTACTGGTCAGCGTCTTCGGATGCGATGAAATCCGCCCACGTACGGGCGATATCTCGGAGTTCCTCTCCGGAGACGAATGCGTTGTACGTGAAAATCGGGACGCCCTGCTCCTCGTCCAGTTCGATCGTGTACTCGTCTGTCCGTTCGATGAGTTCCGTCATCCCCTGGACAGAGCCACGCCGACCCGATAATAGTTATTGCCGGATTGATATTATTCGCGGCGGTTACCGGTTGAATTACGGGCCGGACGGGAGTCGAACTCGACTTAGGGACTCGCTTCGACGCTGAGCCGTCGCTCCACCGCCGAACGGACGCGCTCGAGCACCGCCGGGTTGTCGCTGGGCCGGCCGACGCTGACGGCGTCGGCGCCGTAGTCGACGTACTCCCGAACGGTCTCGTCGTCGCGGACGCCGTTGTTGGCGATCACGAACAGGTCGGTCGCGTCGACGACGTCGGCGATCACGGGTTCGGAGTCCATCGCGTCGACGTGGACGAACGCCGCACCCGCGTCCTCGAGCCGCCGCGAGAGCGCCGGGAGGTCGACGTCCGACACCTCGGCGCGGACCTTGACGCCGACGGTTGCGCCAGTTTCGGCGGCCGTTTCGACATATGCAGCGAGGCGGTCCGCATCGCGCAGCAGCGTCTCGCCGCAGCCGACCGCGCAGAGTTCGTCCTGCCGGCAGTGGGCGTTGATCTCGAGGAGGGCGCCCCGGTCGCGACAGACTCGCGCCGCGTCGGCGATCGGCTCGCGGGTCGCGCTCCGGACGTTGAACCCCGGTTGAATCGGGACGTCCTCGAGGGCGGCGAGTTGTCGGTCGATGAACTCGAGCGGCTCCGGGGGCAGGAACTCGTTCCGGTCGCGTTCGACGAGCTCGCGCGCGGCGGCTCTCGAGTTCGCGTCGAGGGCGATGCCGCCGAGGAAGGCGGCCTCGGCGTACTCGGCGCCGGCGCGGGCCCACTCGGCGTCGGCCTCGCCGCTGAGGCTGGCGAGCGCGAGCGGCGGGGTGAAGGCGAGTTCAGACATGCTAACTGACGATCTCGATCGCCTGCTCGATCGCTCGAGTGACGCGCTTCGCGTCTTCGGGCGAGTCAATCTTGATATCAGTCTGGATCGTCGGCCGGTCGAACTCGACGTCGTCGCCCTCGTCGACGATGTAGGCGTCGGCAAAGGGGTACGCGGTCGCCAGCCCCTCGGTGCTCGGCTCGGCGTTGACCGCCTCCATCAGGTCCTCTGCCGGCCCGGAGAAGGCCTCGTCCCCGAGGAACGGCGACACCGCGACGACCGTCGTCTGTGCGAGCGAATCCGCGACCCCCGGCAGCGCGAGCATCGGACCGATGCTCGTGACCGGGTTCGACGGCCCGATGACGACCGTGTCTTCGAGCGCCTCGAGGACGCCGGGCGCGGGCTCGGCGGTCGAGGAGCCGCGGAACTCGACGTTCTCGACGTCGGGCTCGCCGCGGCGGCCGACCCAGTACTCCTGGAAGTGCATCATGCCCTCGTCGGTGTGGACGAGGCTGGCCACGGGGTCGTCGCTCATCGGGAGGAGGTCGACGGAGAGATCGAAGGCGTCGGCGAGGCGCTGGGTGGCCTCGCTCAGCGTGTGGCCCTGATCGAGGAGGCTGGTGCGCGTGATGTGGACGGCCCGGTCGCGGTCGCCGATGGTCATGAACTCGGCGATCCCGGAGAAGCGCCGCCAGTTCGCGATGTCCCGCCCCGCCGTCTGTGCGTCTTCGGGGAGGTACTGCGGCCCCTCGGGGAGCCCCGCGGCGTCGGCGAGCTCCATCAGCGCCGAATTCGTCCGGTGCGTGTCGCCCGCGATCCCCCACCACGTCTCGCGGTCGAGGACGCCCCCGCCCTGAAAGAGCAGCGTGTCGACGTCCGGCGACACGAACAGGCCGCCGATCTCGATGTCGTCGCCCGTATTGGCGACGATCGTCGTCTCCTCCGGCGAAAACACGGCCCCAGCGCCGTCTAACAACTTCGGCGTCCCGGTGCCCCCGGAGAGGAAGGTTACCATACGCTACACTCTCGAGCGTGGCTACTTAATCGCTTTTGGCTGTTCGCGAGCGGCCGCTCGTCGGCCGTGGGGCTCCCGCCGGGCCGGTCCGCACTCGGACTCAGTCGCCGATCCAGTCCGCGAAACTCCCCTCGAGCAGCGTCTCGCGCTGGCGGTCGACGTACTGCCGCTGCATCGTCGTGATCGCCTCGGCGAGGGACGCGCCGTCCTCGACCTCGGCGCGAACCTGCTCGCGTTTCCAGCTCGCCGGCGTCACGCGCTGGCGGACCCGCCGCCGAAGCGGATAGAGGTACTTCGCGGCTTCCTCCTCGTTCAGGCCGCGATAGGTCAGTCCGTCCTCGGCGTGGGCGAGCAGGTCCTCGTAGAGCTCGAGGGTGTCGGTCGTCTCCTTGCCGTCGTTGGTGATCCAGGTCAGGTCGGCCTCGAGGCCGTCGACCATCGCGGCGTAGAAGTTCTCGCGGGCGACCGGCCAGTCGAGTTCGCGGACGGGGTGCTCGAGGCGGGTGAGACTCTGGAGCAGGCCGGCGAAGGCGGCGAGGAAGGCGGTGCCGTCGCGCACCGTGGGTTGAGCGGGGATGGGGCGGAACTCGATGCGGGCGTTGGCCGCCGAACGGGTCGGGCCGCCGAAAACCGGCCGGACCCACCGCCAGTAGGTGCCGTGCTTGCGCCGGAAGTGGGGGAACTGGTCGTCGAACCGCTCGCCCTCCTCGACGGGCATCGGGACGATCGTGTCGTCGCCCGCGACGCGATCGATCGCCTCGTCGACGGTCGCCAGATCGCGGGGGAATCGCACTTTCCCCTCGCCGGTGGTGGGATCGTTCAGGACGGTCTCGAAGACGCTGATACGGTGTTCCATCCAGCCGTCCGCGAGGACGTCCTCGGGACTCGCGTCCTCGTCGTAGAGGTCCGGCGGGAAGAACGGCGAGTTGACGCCGAGCGCGAGCAGCGGCCCCGCGATGCGCAGCGCGTAGTTGAAGTAGTCCGGGAGATCGGCCGCGTGGGGGACCTGGTAGTGGGGCTGGATCGACGTGATGAGGCTCTCGGGCATGACGGTGTCGGCCTGCAGGGAGACGTGGGGCGCCTCGATGCGCATCCCCGCAGCCTGGGCCTGGTCGGTGTTGGCCATCGCGTGGTACCGGGCCGAGTCGCTCATGTTCGTCGCGACGCGGATCGAACGCTCGCTGCCGTCCTCGGCGGTCGCCGTCCGCTCGACGCTGTCGGTCAGGTAGGTCCGCGCGTCCTCGCCCTCCGGCGGGATCGTCCAGAGCCCGTCGCTGACCAGCCGCATCCCCTCCGACTCGGAGACCGTCAGCGCCGTCCGGAGCCGGGCCTTGACCTCCGACTCCTGGGCGACGATCCCGTCGGCGTTCAGCGGCTGCGGGCTGGTCGTCATCTCCGCGTTGTGCAGCCCGAGTTCCTTCTCGAACCCGATGAGTTCGAGCAGCCGCCGGGGCACCCGTCGGAGCGCACAGTCGTCGTCCTTGACCGCGTAGAACTCGTACTCGAGGCCGACGATCGCTTGGGGGTTGTCGAAGACGCCGTCCTCGACTCCCTCCTTGATGACCTCGGCGTCGGCCGCAGCCTGCGCTTGATACGCCTCGGCGTCGACCGAAAGCACGTCTGCGACCCGCGACGCGAGTTCTTCCTCGGGCATTGTCTTACTCGAGAGTGCGGACGCGACCGCCTTTAAATCCGCCCCTCGAGTCCGTTCGCCACGAGGCACAGCCGAGGGATTACTCGCAGGCCCGCACTCGCGAACGGTGGTCGCCCGCGTCTCAGAACCGTTTTACTCCCGCCGGCAGTAGCGTCCGCCGATGCAGTTCGCCACGTTCGCCGACCGCGCCGCCGCGATCGAAGCCGAGCCCGCGGACCTCGAGATCGTCGCGCACGTCACCGACCTGCTCCGCGACGCGGAAGCCGACCTCGAGATCGTCGCCCGGTTCGTCCAGGGACGGGTCTTCCCCGCGTGGGACTCGACGACGCTCGACATCGGCCCGAGCGCGTGCTACGAGGCGATCGCCCGCGCAGCCGGGACGAACGTCGACGCCGACGACGTCGAGGACCGGCTCGCGGAGACGGGCGAGATCGGCGACGTGGCGGCCAGCTACGACTTCGGCGGCCAGCAGGGCCTGGGCGCGTTCACCGGCGGCGACGGCGGCGAGGACGACCTCACCGTCCGCGAAGTCTACGAGACCCTCTGCGACCTCGCGGCCGCCGAAGGATCGGGCAGCCAGGACCGCAAGGTCGACCTCCTCTTCGGCCTCTTTAACCGCTGCTCGAGCGAGGAAGCCCGCTACCTCGCGCGACTCGTCCTCTCGGAGATGCGCATCGGCGTCGGCGAGGGGGCCGTCCGAGACGCCGTCGCCGAGGCCTTCGACGTCCCCGAGGAGGAGGTCGAACGGGCCCTGCAGGTCTCGAACGACTACGGCGAGGTCGCCCGCATCGCCCGCGACGAGGGACTCGAGGGGCTCGAGGCAATCGATCTCGAGATCGGCCGGCCCGTCCAGACGATGCTCGCGCAGGCCGGCACCGTCACCGACGCGCTCGAGGAGTGGGACGAGGCCGCCGTGGAGTGGAAGTACGACGGGGCTCGCATTCAACTGCATCACGCCCCCGACGACGATACGACCCGCGTCTTCTCCCGCAACATGGAGGAAGTCACCGACGCCCTCCCCGAAGTCCTCGAGTACGCCGACGAGACGCTCGAGGAACCGGTCATCCTCGACGGCGAGGTCGTCGCCGTCGACGACGACGGGGGGCCGCTCCCCTTCCAGGAGGTGCTCAAGCGGTTCCGCCGGAAGCACGACGTCGAGAAGGCCCGCGAGGAGGTCACCGTCCGACCCGTCTTCTTCGACTGTCTGCACGCAGGCGGCGAGGATCTGCTCGAGGAGCCGCTGACGGCGCGCCACGACAGGCTGCGGGCGGTGCTGGCGGAGGATCCCGACGCCGTAACCGAGACGGAAGACGAGCGCGACGTCGAAGGCCTCTCCCTGCTCTGGACCACCGACGACCCCGACGAAATCGAGGCGATCGACGCCGACGCCCTCGAGGCCGGTCACGAGGGGATCATGCTCAAGAATCCCGAGTCGACGTACTCGCCGGGCCGCCGGGGGAAACACTGGCGCAAGCGCAAGCCCGACGTCGAGACCGTAGACTGCGTGGTCACCGGCGCCGAGTGGGGCGAAGGTCGGCGCGCAAACTTCCTCGGGACCTTCGAACTCTCGGTGCGGGACGGCGACGACTTAGAGACCGTCGGCAAGGTCGCGACCGGCATCACGGACGAGAAGCTCGAAGAGCTGACGGAGCTGCTCGAGCCCCACATCGCCGCGGAGGACGGCCAAGACGTCGACCTCGAGCCGGCGGTCGTCTTCGAGGTGGGTTACGAGGAGATCCAGACCTCGCCGACCTACTCGTCGGGCTATGCACTGCGATTCCCGCGATTCCTGGCGGTCCGCTCTGATAAGGAACCCGAGGACGCGGACACGCTCGAGCGGGTCGAGGCGCTGCGGTCCTGACGTTCGAATTCTCCGTTCGCCGCCGTTAGTCGTCCACGAACTGATCCAGTGTCGTATCCAGTCCGTCCCGCACTTCGCTGACCAGCGCGCCCTCGATATCGAGGCCGAGCACGTCGACGGCAGCCCGGCCGACGCGCTCGCGCATTTCGGGCGGCGAGTAGACGCCGAGGCGCCACTGGGAGTACTGAGCCGCGCGCAGGGCTTCCACGAGCGGCGACTGCTGGCCCAACTGGCGGATGTCGCCGTTGACCATCACGCGCGTCGTCGACTCCGTCATCGACGGTCGGCCCGGGATATCGAGGATGACACACTCTTGATCGACCGCGGCTCGCTCGGCGATCTCGCGCTCGAACTCGCGGACCGCCCCGTGGTCGCTCTCGATCACGCCGCCGGGGACGTCGTCGATCTCGGCCCACACCGCCCGCTTGAACAGATCGCGTTCGTCCAGCCGGCGGGAGAACTCCTGCGTGTCCTCACAGGAGCGCAAGGCGACGATCAGGTCGGCGTCGTCCATCCGCTGTAGCGTCTCGGCGTCCGTGTCGGTCCGCTCGAGCAGCCGCTCGGCCGCCCGCCGCAACATCGCCTTGCTGATCCGGGCGACGCTGTGGCTGTAGACGGTCGGGTTCATCAGCGCCCGCGCGACCAGCAGGCTCTCGGCGGCCTGGACGTTCCCCTCGTCGAGGACGAGTTCGCCGTCGACGAAGGTGAGTTCCCGGACCAGCCGCTCGTGGTCGATCGTCCCGTAGGGAACGCCGGTGTGGTGGGCGTCCCGGACGAGGTAGTCCATCCGGTCGACGTCGAGTTCGCCCGAGACGAGCTGGCCGAACCGGCCCTCGCCGGCGATCAGCCCCGCGATCCGCTCGGGCTCGAGGTCGTGGTCCCGAAGGACGTCGCCGACCGCGCCGTCCGCGATCAGGTGGTCGACGTCGTCGTGGTACCGGCCCGTCCGCCGGTGGGTCAGCGGCTCGAGGTTGTGGCTGAACGGCCCGTGGCCGACGTCGTGCAGCAGGGCGGCGGCCCGGACGCGTTCGGCCTGCGCCCCCTCGACGTTGAGCTGCTCGAGGGCCTTGCAGGCGAGATGGTAGACGCCGAGGCTGTGCTCGAAGCGGGTGTGGTTCGCGGAGGGATAGACGAGCGAGACGGTGCCGAGTTGGCGGATGCCCCGGAGCCGCTGGACGGGCGGCGTATCGAGGAGGTCCCGCGCGACGCCCTCGACCTGAAGGTGGTCGTGAACGCTGTCCTTGATGACTTTCATTGTCGGTAGTTTGTCTCGATCGTACAAAAACCGACGGAACGGAACTGCCGTCGGATGATCGACAGCACTTTCATCGCCCCCTCCGAACCTCCGCTATGCTCGATCCGTTCGTGATGACGGTGGCGCTGTTCGTCATCGTGATCCTCTGTTTGATCGCGCTGCTGTATATCTCGACGCAGTGGGAGTGACCCTCGCGGAGACAGCGACCGCGACCGAGACGCGTGGCCTCAAAAGCGCCCGTCACCTGACGCGACGGCGTTTACCCCCGTGGCCGGCGTGGACCGGGACGATGACCGAGCTTACGATTCCGCCCGACGCCGACGACTCGCGAGCCAAAGCACTCGTGCAGGAGCACGTCGACGTCGGCGACGTCGTCCAAATCTGGGAGGCCGACCGGACCGGGTCCGACGACCCCGAACACGAGGGGAAAGTCACCGGCTTCGAACCCGGCTATCTCGAGCTCGACGGTCAGACCCTCGAGGGGGCCAGCATTCGCTACGACAAGATTCACTCGCTGATTCGAGTCGGGTCGAGATCGGAAGGGGGCGTTCAGTAACCGGCCCTCGGCTTTCGAGGCCGTTTCAGCAGCCTTAGTCGCCCTCAACCTCGACATCGCCGAGGTCGCCGACGCCGTCCTCGAGGTCGTCCGCACCCTCCTCGGACTCGAGCCGGTCTCCGGTCATGAGAACGCCAGCGAGCCCGTTCGGCCCGTGCCGGTGGATCGTCAGTAGCACGTTCGAGACGAACAGGACGACGCCGGCCGTCCCGAGGACTGCACTTCCGACCGTGACGGCGGCCGGCAGGTCGAACAGCGGCGCGGTCGCGAGTCCGACGAGCGCGACGACCGTGAGCGCGAAGTCCGCCCGCTCGAGGCGGTCGTCGTAGAGGTCGTCGATCATCGGGACCTGTTCGAACCCTAGCCGGTCGCTGTACCGTTCGTGCCAGATGATGAAGGGAACGATGTGGTAGAGCGAGCCGACGACGACGAAGCCGAAGACGCCGAAGATCAGGACGTTCGCCGCGTCGGGGTGACCGAACACCGTCTCGCCGGTCGGCTCGAGCCACCACGCCGGAACCGTCAGGAACGCCCACGCGTACAGCGACGCGACGACGACCCAGTACCGGTCGGTCATGGGCGAGCGCTCAGCGGTTGATCCCGCGAGCGCGCGGACGACGACGACCGTGAACGCGACGAGGCCGGCCAGCAGAGCCATCGCACCGACCTGCGCGACGAGGTCAGTACCGGCTGCGCGTCCGACCGTGAACGCGAGGAGGCCGGTCGGAAAGAGGGCCTGCTCGAGTTGCAGGAGGCGGTCCTCGAGCGCGCCGAGCTCCCACTGGGCGAACATCTTCGTGAGCTGGAGGAGCGCGCCGAGGACGGTCGCGAGCAGCGCCCCGTACAGCGCGAGCGTGGCGTGCAGCAGGCGGACGTCGCCGCGAACGAGCGCCACCGCGTCGAACGCCGGGCGCGTGAAATCGACCGCGAGCAGGTACCCCAGCGGTGCGACGAGGGCGAAACACGCGAGCGCGAGCGCGAAGTGGCGCTCCGTAAAGCCGAGCGGCCGCGCGCCCAGCAGCGTCCGGCCGACGTTGTAGACGAACAGCCAGATACCGAGCAGGATTGGCGCGGCGACGACCGGAAGCCACACGAGTTCGCCGGCGAGCAGGGCGCCGGCGAAGCCCAGCAGGCCGACGACGACGAGCCACAGTTGTGCGACGGCGAGCCGGCGCGAGTGGATCGAGACGCCCGACCAGACGGGGACGAACTGGGTCATCGCGCCCATGATCGTCACGGCGATCCACCCCAGCAGAACGACGTGGACGAACGCGAGCTCGGACAGTCCGGGCAGCGTCGTGACGGTCAGGACCGTTCCGCCGACGACACCGGCGACCAGAAACGCCAGCGCGAGCACGAAGTGGCGAAACGGGATCGCCGTCGGCGGTTGCTGATCGGTCCGTAACCCGCCAGGCATCCGGTTCATACGCGATCGTTCGCTCTCGATCGTCGTTCGATTACTCCCGAACACGTTCGGAGTCGAGTTTTCGCCCCGCAACGTCGTACGACCGGATATGACGGCCGAAGCTACCCACGACCAGGCGACCGATGTCGATCACACCGGCGAAACTACTCCCGAGACCACCGTTACCGTCCGCTGCACCGGCCACGTCCGCGAAGCCGTCGGCACCCACGAACTCGAGTTTACCTTCGAGGGAACCCGATTGCAGGCGTTCCTCGAGGCCTTCTTCGCGGAGTACGACGTCGAGGACCTGCTGATCGCCGAAACGGAGGAGGAGGCGACGGCCCACGGCTGGGCGGAGCCGCCGGAGGAACTGCCGGGGACCTGGCGCAAGAACCCCGAGGGCGAACAGACCCGCACCTACGCTCGCGTCTGCGTCAACGGCAAGTTCAACGAACTGCTGGACGGGTTCCAGACGGAACTCGAGGACGGCGACCGCGTGGCGCTGATCTACCCGTTCATGTTCTGCTGTTGACGGGACGCCACGGGACCGCCGACTGCCGGTCACCGACGGATACCACCGGTTCGCCGCCCGAACGGGTTCGGCTCAGCCCTTAGCGCCGTCGAGCGCCGACGGTTCCGTATGGCCGAAGACGTCAGCGACGTCGAACCGGTGACGCGGCGCGACCACGAAAATTCCTGGTCCGCGAACCTCGAGCAGCCCCGACACGCGGCCGACCGCGACCTCGTCGTCGAGCAGGCCAAAGACGCGGTCGAGGCGACCGAGAGCGGCTACCACGTCAACCTCGTGACCCACGGCGACCACGGCCACCCCGAAACCTACCTCTGGGACGAACTCGAGGCCGCGTTCGAGAACGTCGACCTCGAGTACGTCGACCAGTGTGGCTGCGGTGGTCACGTAACTCGCGCGCACGTTCGGGACTGAGACCCGAGACGCGGCGGGCCGCGCAGCCACTCGAGCTTAGCTGCCGTCCCGCTCCGCCAAGACGAGGGATCGAGCGTCCGACTCCGCCCGCCAGACGACCTGCACCGTCGTCCCCTCGAGAGCATCCTCTTTGGCGCAGACGGTCGCGGTATCGCCCGCGCTCACCGTCCCGTCGTCGACGCCGGCGGTCGCGTACTCGTCCGGCGCCGCCCACGAACCCGAGAGATCGGGGTCGTCGCTGGTGGTTTCTAGATAGAGTTCGTTAGCGGGGATCGAATCCCCGGCGACGTGGGTCGCAACGAGGCCCGTCGCCTTCTCGTCGTCACAGTCCGCGTCGGCGTCGATCGAGACGCCGGCAGTCGGATACGTCTGGAGGGTGTCGTCCGCGAGACTGAACGCGAACGTGTGAACGACGCCGGCCAGGACGACGGTGATCGCGATCAGAAGGAGGACGCCGACGACGGACGAGACGGCGGTTCGGTCGTCGGATAGCGACACGGAGCGCATTACCGGTCCTCCGTAGAGAACCGGCATTGTTATACGCGGAATATCAGCGTTCAGGACTGATATACGAATTGAATAGTGGCGGTTGACCGGCGGTCAACGTCAGCTATCCTACTCGTAGACTGCCAACGACCGACGGAAACCACGAACCTGCTGCCGGCGGATTACAAACTATTTACGTCGGAGACGCCGGCGGTTTCCTTGTACACGCGCGGTTCCTCGCTCCCGTCGTCCGTGTCGTCTGTCGTTCCATCGTCGTCCGCGTCCGGATCGGCCGCCTCGTCGTCGACGGCCCGCGTCGAGAACCGGACGACCTCGTCGGCCGGACAGACCCAGAGGTCGACCGAATACCAGCCGAACAGCCTCGAGGCCTGTTCGTGGGCGTCCGTCGCGCTCTCGGCGGCGACGCTGCCGACGTGGCGCAGCGGACCGCCCTCCTCGTCGCGGACGAAGACCTCCCACTGCGGGATCGGCGATTCGGAGTCGTCGTATTCGACCTTCGCACGGCGCGCCTTCTCGACCATACTCGACGGTACGAAACGGCGAGGAAGATCGTTCCCCAAACTCCCAGCGGCTGGGAACACGTCGTCGATCGGGCGAACGCGTTCGCGTCTTCCCGACCGGTGAGAACGAGAGTGCGACTTTCCGTCGGTCGCTCGCAAGTACCGGGCAATGAGACCAGGTCACGTCGATACGTCGGAGCGGCCGTTCGTCCTCATCTGGGAGGTCACCCAGGCCTGCGCGCTCGCCTGCGACCACTGCCGGGCCGACGCGCAGGAGAAACGCCACCCCGACGAACTCTCGACGGCCGAGGGAAAGCGCCTGCTCGAGGAGGCCGCCGAGTTCGGCGAGGGGCAGTTAGTCGTCCTCTCGGGCGGCGATCCGCTCGTCCGCGACGACGTCGAGGAACTGGTCGATTACGGGACCGACCTGGGTCTCCGGATGACGATCACGCCCAGCGGGACCCACTCGCTGACCGCCGACCGCATCGAGGCGCTGGCCGACGCCGGGCTGAAGCGGATGGCGGTCAGTTTCGACGGCGCGTCGGCCGCGACCCACGATGACTTCCGCGGCGAGAACGGGAGCTTCGAGGAAACCGTGCGAGCCGTCGAGGACGCCCGCGCGGCCGGTCTCCCCGTGCAGGTGAACACAACCGTCTGCCGCCAGACCGTCGGCGAACTCCCCGAGATCAGGGAGCTGCTGCGCGATCTCGGCGCGGTCCTGTGGAGCGTCTTCTTCCTCGTGCCCGTCGGCCGCGGCCGCGTCCTCGAGCCGATCGATCCCGACGAGGCCGACGCGGTGATGGCCTGGTTGAACGACGTCAGCGACGAGGAGCCGTTCGGCGTTAAGACGACCGAAGCGCCCCAGTACCGCCGGGTCGCGATGCAGCGAGCGACCGACGGCTCGAGCGGCGGGCCTCGGTCCGGTTCCGGTGCCAGCGCCGAAAACGGACCCGCAGACGGCATCGGCCGCCGAACCGGCATCATCGCCGGCGACGGCTTCGCGTTCGTGAGTCACACCGGCGAGGTCTTCCCCTCGGGCTTCCTGCCGCAGTCGGCCGGCAATGTCCGCGACGAACCCCTCACCGACATCTACCGCGACTCGTCGCTGTTCCGGTCGCTGCGCGATCGCGACAACCTCGAGGGGAAGTGCGGTGCCTGTCCGTACCACCACGTCTGCGGCGGCAGCCGCTCGCGGGCCTACGCCCACACCGGGAATCCGCTCGCGAGCGACCCGCTCTGTCCGTACGTTCCCGGGGAGTACGACGGACCGCTGCCGTGGGAAGAGACATCGACGATCGAGCGGCCGGCTTCGGGCGACTAATCGGGTACTCGTTTTCGTCGGACTCGAGGGCCGAGTGGACCGCTGGCCACGGAGACGACAGGACAAAAGATCGAACGTGAACCGTGTCGACCCGGACCGACTGAACAACCACCGGACGGGTTCTCGAACCCGTCGATCACAGGTTTGGGCCGACCGGCGGAAGACGATGGCTCTAGAGCGGAGTCGGCACATCGACGCACCGACCGCACGGTCGAACCGATCGGTACGCGGCTTCCGACCGCGCACGCGATATCGATCGTATGGGTCAAAGACGGAGCCAGCACCACGTGCAGACGAGTCCGGACGCCGTCGACCGCTCGCAGGGTGGGTCTCGATACCGCGTGCATCCCCGTCTTGCGAACGAAGGTAGTTCAGCGTTCAGCCGAACACGTTCCGGCCGGTGACGGCTGAGAAAATCGACAACGAATCCGAAGCGATCCGATCTACTCGAGGACGACCAGCGTATCGCCCATGTCGACGCTCTGGTCCTCCTCGACGGGGATCTCGACGACCGTGCCGCCCTTCGAGGCCACGATGTCGTTTTCCATCTTCATCGCCTCGAGGACGACCAGCACGTCGCCGGCCGCGACCTCGTCGCCCACCTCGACCTCGATGTCGAGGATCGTCCCCTGCATCTCGGCGTCGACGGTTTCGCCCTCGCCGGCGACGTCGGCGTCGCCGCTGCTGGATCCGCCGGCCGGCTGGGGCGGCTGGGCTTGACCGCCGCCGGCCTCGACGTCGCCGGTCGGAATCGCCGGCGCGCCGTGCTCCTCGAGTTCGACCTCGAAGCGCTTGCCGTTGACCTCGACGGTGAACTCGCGCTCGACGGACTCCTCGTCCTCGCCGTCGCCGCCGTCGCCGGTGTCGCCGCCCCACTGCTGTTGGGCTTCCTCGATCCGCTCTTGGTCCATCTCCTCGTCCAGATACTTCGTCGTGTGCGTGCTCTCGACGAACGTCTCGTCGGTGAGCATCAGCCGGTGGAAGGGGATGATCGTCGGGATACCCTCGATTTCGTACTCGCGGAGGGCACGCAGCGAGCGCTCGATGCACTCGTCGCGGTCCTCGCCCCAGACGACGAGTTTGGCGATCATCGAGTCGTAGTCGGTGACGAGTTCGTCGCCCTGCCGCAAGGCGTCGTCGAGGCGAACGCCGATCCCGCCCGGCGGGTCGTAGGTCTCGAGGGTCCCCCCTGTCGCGGGCGCGAAGTCCTGGGCGGCGTTCTCCGCGTTGATCCGGAACTCCATCGCGTGGCCGTCGAAGGTGACCTCGTCCTGCTCGAAGTCGATCTCCTCGCCGGCGGCGATTCGAATCTGGCGCTTGACGATGTCGTAGCCGGTGATCTCCTCGGTGACGGTGTGCTCGACCTGAATCCGGGTGTTGACCTCGAGGAAGTAGAAGTTCGCGTCGGGGCCGAGCGGCCCGTCGCGGCCGGGTTCCTCCTCGACGAGGAACTCGACGGTGCCGGCGTTGGTGTAGTCCGCGGCGGCGACCCCGCGGCGGGCCGCCTCGCCGATCTTCTCGCGGAGTTCGTCCGTCAATGCGGCCGAGGGGCCTTCCTCGATGACCTTCTGGTGGCGGCGCTGCAGCGAACAGTCGCGCTCGCCGAGGTGGCGGACGTTGCCGTGCTCGTCGGCCAGGATCTGGACCTCGATATGACGGGGCTGCTCGAGGTAGCGCTCGAGGTAGACCGAGTCGTTGTCGAAGTAGGCCTGGCCCTCGCGCTTGGCGCTCTCGAGTTGGTCTTCGACCTCGCTTTCGTCGCGGACGACCTTCATCCCGCGGCCGCCGCCCCCGCCCTCGGCCTTGATGGCGATGGGGTAGCCGTACTCCTCGCCGAATTCCTTGACCTCCTCGGGTTCGGTGACGGGGTCGGTGGTCCCGGGAACGATGGGCACGTCGGCCTCGTTCATGATCGTCCGGGCCTTCGTCTTCTCGCCGAGCGACTCCATCGCGTCGCTGGAAGGTCCGATCCAGGTGATTCCGTCCGCGTTCTCGACCTTGCGGGCGAACTCGGCGTTCTCCGCGAGGAAGCCGTAGCCGGGGTGGATCGCGTCGGCGTCGGCCTTGCGCGCGGCCTCGATGACGGCCTCGTGATCGAGGTAGGAGTCGGCCGCGCGGGCCGGCCCGACGTTGTACGCTTCGTCGGCGTAGCGGACGTGTCCGGCGTTCTTGTCCGCCTCCGAGTAGATCGCGACCGTCCCAACGTTCAGTTCCTCGCACGCGCGCATGACTCTGACGGCGATCTCGCCGCGGTTCGCCACCAGGACCTTCCTGAACATTTCTGTACAAACAGTTGCGAGGCGACTACCTTACTTTTTCGCAACCGGTCGGCTCTCCGAGACCGTTTCGCACGCGAACGCATCGCTCTCGAGCCTCTCGAGCGCTCGAGAGTCGGCGCGTTCGTGCAGTCGTTTCGAAACGAAACCATTACGTTCGCGGAACGGAAACGAGGTACTGAACGCGGAAACCGACGGTGGCTGTACCGCGGTTCGACTCCGCGGGTCGGCATTGAAGCGGCCACAGCGGCGGGGAAACACCCGTACCCATCCCGAACACGGAAGTTAAGCCCGCCTGCGTCCCGGCAAGTACTGGAGTGCGCGAGCCTCCGGGAACGTCGGTTCGCCGCTTCACTATTCATACGTTATTCCTCGTCCGTTCCGACAGTCGCAACGCCGGCTCGGATCGGCGTCTACAGTTCTCGAGTCTCCGTTCGTCACCGGTCTCGAGCTGTCCGCCCCGGAAGCGGACGGACACGAGCATGTTCGGCATAACGGCGATACGGCAAGGGTGGCGACGTTCCGGACGTCGGACAGCAGCGCTCGAGACGGTACCGACGGACTCCCCACATGACCCGCAAGTCGACGCGGATCGCGAACCAGCCGGCACACGAACTGCTCGCCACCCTCGGGAAGCGAACGCTCCGTCCCGGCGGCGAGGCGCTGACCCGCGAGTTGCTCGAGGCGCTCTCGATCGCGGCCGCGGACGACGTCGTCGAGTTCGCGCCCGGCGTCGGAGCGACCGCACGGCTCGCACTCGATCGGAACCCGAACTCGTACACGGGGATCGAACTGGATCGCGAGCGGGCGGCGCGGCTTCGGAAGCAACTCGAGAATATTGATCGGCCAGTCCCCGAAATCGTCGTCGGAAACGCCGCCGACACGGATCTGCCTCGCAATAGCGCAGACGCCGTCTACGGCGAGGCGATGCTGACCATGCAACCCGACGGCGGGAAGCGAGCGATCCTCGAGGAGGCCCGCCGATTACTGCGGCCGGGCGGCCGGTACGGCGTCCACGAACTCGCCCTCGCGGACGGCGTCGACGACGAAACGGCGGTCCGGATCCGACGGGAGGCGGCGCAGGTGGCCAACGTTCGGCCGCAGCCACTCACCGAGTCCGGCTGGGTTGACCGCCTCGAGTCCGCGGGCTTCACCGTCATGTGGCGAGCCCTCGAGCCGATGGCGCTGCTCGAGCCGCGGCGCGTGCTCGCGGACGAGGGACTGCTGGGGACGCTGCGGATCGGCTACAACCTACTCAGACGACCGCAGGCGCGACGGCGAGTGCGGTCGCTGCGACGAATTTTCGAGCGGTACGAGGAGCAGTTACGGGCGATCGCACTGGTCGCCGAACGGTCGTGATCGAGACGCGAATTGATCGAAACGCGGATATACGAGACCGCGATCCAGCGGTCAGAATCGATCCGTCCGTCCCGCGGCCGACCACGCGTTCGTCGGCGCCTCGCGGGGGACGCGGGCGTGGCGGTGCTGCTGGGCGCGCACCCGGCCGCTGAAGGCCCAGCGCTTGCTCTCCCACGTCTCCGCCTCGCTCGCGGCCGCCGCGGCGACCGCGAGGGCGTGATCGTGGAGGTGCGCGCCGACCGCGGCCGCGATCGCGGCCGCCTCCTCCTCGTCGGCGGTGTCCGGAATGTCGAGTTCGACGTCCGAGAGGACCGCCGCCACGTCAGGTTGCTCGCCGACCGGCAGATCGTCCGTCGGGGACTCAGCCGCCTCGGCCGTGTCCGCCTGTTTCTTGGATGCCATGGATAGAATCGGTCGTTACAGCGGAATGTTTCCGTGTTTCTTGTCCGGATTTTGCTCGCGCTTGGTCTCGAGCATCTCGAGGTCGTCGATCAGCCGCGGCCGGGTTTCGGTGGGGACGATCACGTCGTCGAGGAAGCCCTTGTCCGTCGCCGTGTAGGGGTTGGCGAACTCCTCGCGGTACTCCTCGATGAGTTCGTCCCGCAGCTCGTCGGGGTTTTCGGCCTCCTCGAGTTCGTCGCGGTAGAGGATGTTGACCGCGCCCTGCGGGCCCATGACGGCGATTTCGGCGGTCGGCCAGGCGTAGTTGACGTCGGCGCCGAGATTTTTGGAGGCCATGACACAGTAGGCGCCGCCGTAGGCCTTGCGGGTGATGACCGTGAGGAGGGGAACGGTCGCCTCGGCGTAGGCGTACAGCAGCTTCGCGCCGTGGCGGATGATCCCGCGGTGCTCCTGATCGGTGCCGGGCATGTAGCCGGGGACGTCGACGAAGGTGACGATCGGGATGTTAAAGGAGTCGCAGAAGCGGACGAATCTCGAGCCCTTCATCGAGGAGTCGACGGTCAGCGTCCCGGCGTTCACGCGGGGCTGGTTGGCGACGATGCCGACCGAGCGGCCGTCCAGTCGGCCGAAGCCGACGACGAGTTCCTTGGCGAAGTTCTCCGCGACCTCGAAGAACGAACCCTCGTCGACGACGGAATCGATGACGTCGACCATGTCGTAGGGCTTCTGCGGGCTCGGCGGGACGATGTCGTTGAGCCGCTCGTCGCGGCGGTCGGGGTCGTCCCACGGCTCGACGCGGGGTGGGTCCTCGACGTTGTTCTGCGGGAGATAGGAAAGAAGCCGCTTGATGTCGTCGAGGGCCTGCTCCTCGCTCTCGCAGGCGAACTGGGCGACGCCGGTCTTCCCGGCGTGGGTCATCGCCCCGCCGAGTTCCTCGTGGGTGACCTCCTCGCCGGTGACGGTCTTGGTGACGCCGGGCCCGGTGATGTACATGTGGCTCGTGTCCTGGACCATGAAGATGAAGTCCGTAATCGAGGGAGAGTAGACCGCGCCGCCGGCGCAGGGACCCATGATCCCCGAAATCTGTGGGATGACGCCGCTGGCTTCCTGATTCCGGCGGAAGATTTCGGTGAAGCCGGCGAGGCTCTTGACCCCCTCCTGAATGCGGGCGCCGGCGGAGTCGTTGAGCCCGACGACCGGCGCGCCGACTTCCATCGCCATGTCCATGACCTTGCAGATCTTCTCGGCGAAAACCTCGCCCAGCGAGCCGCCGAAGACCGTGAAGTCGTGGGCGAAGACGAAGACGGTTCGGCCGTTGACCTCGCCGTAGCCCGTCACGACGCCGTCGCCGGGGATCTTCCGCTCCTCCATGCCGAACTGGCTCGTCTGGTGGGTCCGGAGCTGGTCGAACTCCGTAAAGGTGCCCTCGTCGAGGAAGTAGTCGATCCGCTCGCGGGCGGTCATCTTCCCCTTGTCGTGTTGCTTCTGGATGCGCTCCTCGCCGCCACCCAGTTCGGCCTCCTCGCGGCGCTCCTCGAGTTCGTCGATGCGGTCTTCCATCGTCACGCTCGAAACACCCCTGTCGGTATCATACGCCCTGTTGTGATGACCAACAGGAAAAGGATTCCGTAACACCTTCACGGTTTATCACTGCTCGAGGTGACCGGTTCCGTAACGCCGACGGTGCCAGCAGGTATAAATTATAAATGTAATCCAATCCGACCCTTCCGCAATTTTAGCCGCTATGGCGGTCAAAACCCGCCTCGAATCGGCGTCTCTCACTTCGTGAAACCACGAAAAGTTATATGATGGCTCTTTCAAACCAATCGGTATGGCACAACGCGAATCATGGGCAACGAGGGCAGGGTTCATCCTTGCCGCGGTTGGAAGCGCAGTCGGACTGGGGAACATCTGGCGGTTTCCGTACCAGGTGGGGGAGTACGGCGGGGCCGCGTTCCTCGTCGTCTACCTGCTGTTGATCCTCGGGATCGGGTTCCCGGTTATCCTCGTCGAGTTCGTCGTCGGCCGCCACACCGAGCGCAACCCGGTCGGCGCGCTCAAACGTCTCGGAACCGGCGCGTGGACGAAAATAGGATGGGTCTTCGTCACAGCCGGGTTCATCATCCTCTCGTACTACAGCGTCGTCGCCGGCTGGACCGTTCGATACGTCTTGCTCGGCCTGCAGGGCGAGTACACCGCCACTCCCGAGGCTGCCGGACAGCAGTTCGGTGCGGTCGCGAGCGGCCTTGACGCCGTCGTCTTCCACGCGATTTTCATGGTGGCGGTCATCGCCATCGTCGCGTTCGGCATCGAGCGCGGGATCGAGCTTTCGGTCAAGGTGATGGTTCCGGCCATCATCGCGCTCCTGATCGGACTCGCCGTCTACGCGTTCACCCTCGAGGGCGCCGGTGAAGCGTACGCGTACTACCTCTCGCCGGACTTCGGTACGATCGCGTCCAACTGGACGTCGATCCTGCCGGCAGCCGCCGCACAGGCGTTCTTCACGCTGTCGCTCGGGATGGGCGTGATGATCACGTACGCCTCCTATCTCGGCGAGGATCGAAACCTCGCCGAAGACGCCGGGATTATCGCGTTCCTCGACACCGGAATTGCGTTCACCGCCGGCTTGATCGCGTTCCCGATCCTCTTCACCGCCGGCATCCCCGCCGGCAGCTCCGGTCCGGCCCTGATCTTCGTGAGCCTCGCGGCGGCGTTCGCCGAGTTGCCGTTCGGCGGCATCCTCGGCGCGATTTTCTTCGGCGTGGTCTCGATCGCCGCCCTCTCGAGCGCGATCAGTATCATGGAGGTCGTCACCTCCTACCTGATCGACGAGCACGGCGTCGACCGAGTGCCGGCGACGGCGATGCTCGGCACCGCAATGTTCGTCGTCGGCGTTCCGGCCGCGCTCGACATCATCTTCATCGACGTCTACGACCTGTTCGCCAACGGCGTGCTGCTCGTCCTCGGCGGACTCCTCCTCTCGATTTTCATCGGGTGGGTCGTTCCGGACCTCGCACTCGACGAACTCGGGAAGGGCATCACGAACATCGGATCGCTGGGCGTCACGTGGATCTGGCTCCTTCGGATTCCGGTCATCATCGCGCTGATCGCCGTGGTCGCGCTGAACGCGTGGGACTACTACGGCTTCCTGACCGGCGACTTCGCCGCGTGGCTCGGCGAAAACCTGTAACGTAGCGAACGAAACCACACCGCGTTTTTCCGTTTCACGCCGCACGTAGCGACGCCGCAGCTCGTCGACGCTCGCGGCGACTCCACAGAACTACTCCTCGGCGTCTATCCGAACGCTCGCCAGCTCGTCGCGATCGCCGAGCAGTCGGAAGACGAAACCGGCGTCGTCCCGTTCGTACTGGAGATCGATCGTCGTCACGTCGGCCGTCACCTCCTCGGCGTACGACTGCTGGCCGTCGCTCGAGTTCGAAGACGGCGGCTCGAGGTCGTAGTCGTCGTAGGAGACGTACGTCGATTCCGCGACCGTGTCATCGGAGTCGTACACGTCGGCATCGATCCCGGGTTCCTCGGTCTCGCGGATCTCGAGCCGATACGTTTCCATGGGCATGGGCGTGGGTTCTCCCGACCGGGGGATGGTGATTCGGCTTACATGCGCTGGTGTCGAGCGTGGCGTCTCGACCGGCCGATTGCTCGGGCACTCACGCAGCGTCGTCCGGCGACGGGGCTTCGGCTGTCGGTGTGGATACCGGCTCCGACTCAGACTCGGGCGCTGATTCGACGCCGAGTTCGTACGCCTCCGGATCCTCTCCAGGCTCGAGCGTCATCGCCTCGATTCGCCCGACGTCCTTTACGGTCCGTGGCCCGTCTGCGCCGACCGCGACGAACCGCGTCTCGTAGTCGCTCGCATCAGCGAGCGGCCGGCCGTTCTTGCCCAGCGCAAGTAGCCCCTCGAGCGCCGTTTCGACGGCGACGCAGGCGCGGTAGCCGTCGCCGGAGACGACGAGCAGATGAGTCGTCTCGGGCGGCACCGACGCCCGCTCAAGGAGTTCGAGTACCGGCACGCCGTACCACGTTTCGGTGTATCGGTCGCCGGTCGCACAGACGATTTCGCACTCGCGCTCCTGCAGCGGGAGGGAAGCGAGCGAATCGCCGTCGACGGTCGTCGTCTCCTCGCCGACGAGTCGAATCGACGACGAGAGGGACGGAACGCGGAGGTCACCGTCGGCCATGACGTATCGTTGGCGGACCGGTGTCGTAGCGGTACCGCTCGTTCCAAGCGCGTAGGAATAGCGACGCGGCTCGAGGAGTACGGTACCTCGAGAAACGATCTTAGACGTTCCGGTACGGCCCGAGCCGCGTCCCGTCGAGCAGGTACGCCTCGCCCTCGGCTAGCCCGTCGGGCAGGAACGGCGAGAGGAACGACTGGTTCGGGACGTTCACCCACGTCCCGCCGACCAGATCGTTGAACGCGGGCACGACGACCAGCCGCGGCGGCGCGACGTCCGGCGACTCGAGCCACGAGATTTCCGCGTCTGCGTAGCCGCCGTACTCGCGAAACGGCGCCGGATCGACCCGGCCGCGGAGCCACGCCCGCTCGGCGCGGCTTCCGCCGACCTCGTCCTCGAGGCGGACGCAGGGGTGTTCGTGGCCGAGACAGACGACGTCGCACTCGAGGACCGCGGGCGCGGGCCACGTGTGGCCGTGGCAGACGCCGACGCCGTCTATGTCGATGCCGTCGCCGGGGACGATAGTGACGCTGGCGAGGTCCGGTTGTCCCGGTTCGCCGATGGCACCACCACCGGCGTCGCTATCGTCGTTCCCGAACCACGTCTCGAGCTGCCCGTCGTGGTTTCCCTTCACCACCGTCACGTCGACCGTCGGCGGCACGGACTCGAGCAACACCTCGAGCTCGCCGCGCTCGGCGCCGCCGGGGTCGCCGATCGAGTGCATCAGATCGCCGCACACGACCAACCGGTCCGCGGCGGTTCGCTCGAGGAGGGTACACAGTCGCTCGCGGCGGTCGGGCGCGCGGCTGGGGACGTCGACGCCGCGCTCGGAGCGCAGGCCGGCCTCGTAGCCGGCGTGGTAGTCGGCGACGAGAAGCACGCGGTCGCCGCCGACCGTCGCGGTCGCGGCGGGTTCGCCGGGGATGGGCTCGACGCGGGGGGTCGGCGGTCCCGGTTCCATCGGTTCGAAATGAAGTGAGACGACTTAGATCGGTTTCAGCGTCTCGTCGTCCGGCTCGTAACACTGCCCGCCCATCAGCGCGTCCTGGATGGCGTCCTCGACCTCGTCCTCGGAGGCGCCGGTGTCGGCGGCGACGGTCTCGACCAGTTCCGTTCGGTCGGCGCCGTCGCCGTCGTCGAGGTCCGCCATGGTTTCGACGACGTAGTCCTGGAGGTCGACGTCGGCGGCGGGTTCGTCGGTATCGGACTCGTCAGCAGCCGCGTCCTCGGATTCGTCTGCGCCGGATTCCGGTTCCGCTTCCGATTCGGACTCGTCCGGTTCGGCCTCCGTCTCGGCTCCCGACTCCGCTTCGGTCTCCTCGAGTTCGGATTCCGACTCGGCTGCTTCCGTTTCGTCCTCGTCCTCGAGGCCGGACGTCGGCGGCGCGCCGAGGTCGTCATCGTCGTCGAGATCGGAATCGGCGGGATCAGATTCCGCTCCAGTGTCAGCGTCAGTCGCAGCGTCGGCTTCTGCGTCTCCGTCGTCGGACTCCGGCACGTCGATGTCGGCTTCGCCGGGTTCCTCGACCTCCGCGCCGGTCGTGAACTCGGCGCCGAACTCCTCCTCGAGTTGCTCGCGCTCCTCGTCGTCCATCTCGTACATGCCGTCGCCGATATCGTTGGCGTCGAAGTCGCCGAGTTCCTCGTCGTCGGCCGGCTCGTCGGCAGCGAGTTCGTCGTCGGTGCCGGCGTCGGCCGCAGCGGCGTCTGCGGATTCGTCGACGGGCTCGGCCGTGTCGGGATCCGCCGCGGGTTCGGATTCGGACGCCGGTTCGGGTCCGGACTCCGCAGACTCGACCGCGTCCTCGGATTCCGACTCGGAGTCGACGCCGCCCTCGCTCTCGAGTTCGACGCCGGAGTCGCCGTCGCCGACGGTGTCGGTTGCCGTCTCGGCGGTCTCGGTCGCCGTTCCGCTCGAGGCGTCGCGCGCTTCACCCGTCGCGGTGCCGGCCGCGGACGACGATTCGACGGTGTCGCCGCCGGCCGCTGCGGCGACCGCTTCGGGTTCGGGTTCGGGTTCGGATTCGGATTCGGGTTTCGGTTCCGCCTCTGCCGGTTCCTGCCCGGCGGCACCCTCATTCGAGACGGACTCGAGCACGGATCGATCGACGGCGTCGACGCCCAGATTGGCGAGCGAGTCGAACGTCGCGTCTTCGTAGCCGGAGTTCGTCTCCCCGGGCTGGGCGTCGAACGGCCCGACCTGATCGCGGTCGCCGGAAACGACTTCGACGGCCTCGCGCGCGCAGTCGCGCAGCGCGGCGAGGTACGACGGCGTCGTGCCGTAGTGGTCCTGCGCGAGCGGGATGCCGGCCGCGAGGCCGGGTTCGACGCCCTGCTCGAGCAGGGCGTCCGTCAGGTCGTCGCCGCGGATGCCCGCCTCCGCGGCGGCCGCGTACAGTTCGATTCGCTCGAGGGTCTGCTCGGCCGCGCTGACGACCCAGCGGTCGCGCGTGTCGGCGTCGACCGTCGCGATGCTCTCGGGCCGGATCGAGGTGTACACTTGGTCGGAGTCCTCGGGCTGGAAGGTGCGGGCCTTCCCGGTGACCGCGACGAACGCCGGCGGCTCGATCCCCTCGAGGAAGGCCAGTTCGTCGGGCTGGTACTGGCCGGCGTAGACGACGAACGCGCCGGTCGGGTCGACGACGCGGGCGCGGACCATCTCGTCGTTGACAGACGTGACCTCGGTCAGGGTCCCGACCGCGAACAGCCGGTTGATCCGGGCGCCGGTCGGCGCGATCACGTAGTTCGGCGCTCGCTCCTCGTCGCTCTCGGTGTAGGAGACCGAGGCGTCGTCGTACTCGGCCGCGAACAGTCGGTAGGCGACTTCGCGGCCGGGAATCTCCATCTCCTCGTCGTCGTTGGCGCTCATGCTTGCACCTCCGCGTCCTCGAGGAAGGCGGTCGCACGCGCCTCCGGATCGTCGTCGCTCTCCTCGAACGTCTCGGCGTCGAGATTGGCGCCGTACTCGTCGACCGAGAGGTGTCCGCGCACGCGGTACTCGCGGCCGACGATGCGCTCGCGGATCCGGTCGGCGACGACCTCTTGATCCATCGCCTCGCGGGCCTGCTCGAGCGCGTCGTCAAGCGTCCCGCCGTAGACGTCCTCGGTGAGTTCGTCGTCGAGGATGGCCGTGAGCGTCCCGGTGCCGTCGTCGACGATCGCCTTCACGCGGAGGTCGTCGACGCCGTCCACGTCGCCGTGGGTCCGGCACTGGCCCTTCTGGATGACGCGGTAGCACTCCGGACAGCGCTGGATAAGTCCAGATCCATCGCGGACCGCGATGACGTTGCCGACGACCTCGACGTCGTAGATGCCGCCCGTCCTGACGGCCTCGCCGACGTCCATCGTCGTCGTATCGGCCCCGACGTCGATCTCGCGCTCGAGGTCCGCGACCGTCGAGAACTCCGAGACGTTAACTTCGGGGACGCCGCGGAACTCCTGGACGTAGGCGTTCTCGATCCGGACCGCATTCCCTTCCTCGATCTCGGGCGCGGGATCCCAGTTCGTGAACGGCAGGCGGCCGCTCTCGTCGCCGAAGACGCCGCTCAGAATCTCCGTCTCGCCGTCGCGGCCGTCGATGGTGCGGCGCTCGCACTCCACGACCGTCACCTCGATGGTGACGGCGCGGTCGCCCGTCCGGAGGTCGGCGAGTTGCGCGTCGCCGCCGATCTCGTAGGGGACGTCCGGCGATTCCTCCTGGAAGGAAAGCGAGGTGCTTTCCCCGAGGTTGAGTTCGGGTTCGCCGTCCCACTCGCGGACGCCGGCGTTGCCGGCGGTGATCGTGTCGCCCGGCGAGAGGCCGAAGTCCTCCCAGGCGGTGTAGTCGATGACGCCGGTGTCGTCGGCGAGCCGTCCCTCGACGATGACGTGGTCGTCGCCCTGGTAGCGGATCGATCGCTTGCCCGCCGTGAGGACGACCCCCGTTACGGTGACGTTGCCGTCGTCTGGGGAAATGTCGGCGACGTCCTTCGACTCGGGCGTCGCGCCGCCGGCGCTCGAGCCGTCGCCGTACTTCCGGCGAAGGCTCTGTTTGGCTTCGTCGACCGGAACGCTGTACTCCACCAAGTTCTGCAGGTCGGATTTGACCTCCTCTTTGTCGACGCCGAGGTCGGAGGCGAGATCCTCGGCATGATCATCGAGTTCCATTCGTCCGTAATTGGCGTGCAGGATTTAAAAGCGTTCCCGCAGCGGGGCGGAAGTGATCGGCGGCGGGCGGCCGCGGCGGAGAGAAACGGGCGCCGGCGCCGCCTCCGATCGGTCACCGCGGCGCAAAGATTTACGAGCGAGTGCTTCGATCGGAGCGACATGTCCCTCCTCTTCGAGAGCGCGATCGACGGCTTCGATCTCTCGTCTGCCGCCCTCTGCGCTCCCGCGGACGGCGATCTCGAGCCGGTTCGAGACGATCCAATTCCCGTCGACGGCATCGTCGAGTACGCGAGCCACCACGAAGGGCTCGCCCACCCCGAGAAGGACGACTGGATCGCGATTCCGCTGCACGAACCCGACGGCGCGGCACTGACGGGCGAGTACGTCGCCTTCACGGATCACGCGCTCCACGGCGAGGTGTTCGTCTACGACGGCGGCGGCGAACGCGAGTCGATCGACCGCGACGCCTTCGTCCGGTCGCCGCTGGCCGAGCGCGTCCGCTTCTGGCACTCCGACTACGCGCCCGCCGAGCCGCCCGCGTACTTCGACTCCCCGATCGCGGAGCGAGAGTCCGCACGGAACCCGGTCGACGGCGATCCGGACGCGTTCTTCGACGAACTCGAGTCGTTCGTCCGCGCGGAGATGGACGCTCAGCGCGACGAGAATCGAGAGCGGACAGGCGGGAAATCGGCCGAACAGCTCCGCGGAGAGGGGGTCGGTGCGATCCCCTCGATGGCGTCGCTCGGCCGGCCGGACGACGGCGTCTATCGGTTTCGGATCGACGATGACGACGATGGGTACGGAAACAGCGACGACCGGCGGGATCGGTACCGGTACGTCCAGGACGAGTTCGGCATCTACGAGGGCAACGAGGTGCTCCTCCACCCGCCGAGCGAGGAACACGCGCCCGACGAGTTCCCGATCCCGGCGACGGTCGACGCGATCGAGGGCGCGACCGTCTCCCTCGCGATCGACTGGCGCGAGATCGAGAACCGGACGACCGTCGGCGGCCACCTGAACAAGAAGCGCCGGGGCTTCGCGGCGACGCTGCTGCTGAACCCCGTCCCTTACGACCGGGAACTCGAGGCCGTCAAGCGCGTCCGCGAGCGCGACGACCTGCGGGCCCTGCTGACCGGCGGGACGGCGGTTACCTTCGGCGACACCGCCGGCGTCAAGAGCAGCCAGCAGGACGTCGAACTCAACCAGGAGCAGGAGCTGGCGGTCTCCTGCGCCCTGCTCGCGGATCAACTGTTCTGCATCCACGGGCCGCCGGGGACGGGGAAGACGCGGACCCTCGTCGAGGTCGTCAGGCGCTCCGTCGAGGCCGGCGACGACGTCCTCGTCTGCGCCGACTCGAACCAGGCGGTCGACAACCTCGTCGCCGGCTCGAGCACGCCCGACGCGGCCGACGAGCGGTCGCTGCACGCCTACGCCCAGCACGGGGCCGACGAGTTCGTCCTCCGACGCGCGAACGCCGGCAACTCGTCGAACGACGTCGTCGGCCGGCGGTACGCCGGGTGCGACGGACGGGCCGACGTCGTCGCCGCGACCAACAGCAGCGCGGCCGCCCTCGAGCGCGAGTTCGACGTGCTCGTGCTCGACGAGGCGACCCAGGCGACGTGTACCGCCTCCTGCATCCCGCTCTCGCGGGCCGAGAAGGTGATCCTCGCGGGCGACCACAAGCAGCTCCCGCCCTTTAGCGCGACCGAGGAGCCGCCGGAATCGGCGGCCGGCCTCTCGCTGTTCGAACACCTCTACGCCGACGGCGGCGTCTACGAGGGCGTCGGCGTCCAACTGCGGACGCAGTACCGGATGCACCGCGACGTCGCCTGGTTCCCCAACCGCCGGTTCTACGACCGCGCGCTGCGGCAGGGCCGCGACGTCGACGCGCTCGCGGACCGCCCGGCGCTGGTCGGCTACGACGTCGGCGGCAGCGAGGAGACGGTCGACCGCTCGACGAAAAACGAGGCGGAGGCCCGGCTCGTCGCGCACCTCGTCTCGGAGCTTCTCGAGGACGAAGACGACCTCGAGCCGTCGGACGTCAGCGTCATCACGCCGTACACGGCGCAGGTCGACGCGATCCGCGGGACGCTGCGCCGGCACCTCGAGCACGAGCGGGGACGCGCAGTTACCGTCGATACGATCGATTCCTTCCAGGGCAGCGAGAAAACGGCGATCGTGCTCTCGCTGGTCCGGAGCAACGCCGACGGGGAGATCGGCTTCCTCGGCCGGCCGCTGGACGGCCCGCGGCGGCTGAACGTGGCGATGACCCGCGCACAGCGGTACTGCGCGATCGTCGGCGACTGGTACACGCTCCGCAGCGGCGGCCGCGGCGCGACGGGCGACGGCGGTGCAGAGTTCGACCTGTACGACGACCTCCACTCGTTCCTCGAGAGCACGGGTCGACTCCGCGAGGTCGAACCGGAGTTCATTCCGGTGCCGGAGTAGGTGCGGCGATCCGCCGTCTGGCCGTTCCCGGCCGGACGAGGCTGCTCGCGCTTTTAACATCCGTGACGACGTACTGCGGTCCATGAACGCGCCCGTCTCGAGCGATCCGAGCGACGGCGGCGACGACGGCCCCGACCGCGACACCGCCTTTCGATTCGAGTACCACCCGGCGACGATCCGATTCGGCGCCGGCTGCGTCGCCGACCTCGAGGACGAACTCGAGCGGCTGGGCCTCGAGCGCGCGCTGGTCGTCTGCGGGTCGACGGTCGGCGATACGCCCGTCGTAATCGATCCGGTGCGGCGGGGGCTCGGCGACCGACTGGCGGGGGTCTTCGACGAGACGACGCCGAAGAAACGCCTGTCGACGGCGCTGGACGGCGTCGCACGAGTAAAAGCGGAAGATGCGGACGCGCTCGTCGCCCTCGGCGGCGGCAGCAGCCTCGACGTCGCGACGGTGATGAGCGTCCTCGCCGCGCGGGACCGCTCGGCCGCGGTGCTGGCCGAGGAACTCGAGGAAACGGGGACCATCGATGTTCCGGACGAGGCGGAACTGCTACCCGTCGTCACCGTTCCGACGACGCTGGCGGGCGCCGACCTCTCGCAGGTTGCCGGCGTCACAGCATCGCCGGACTCGAGTCCGGTCGAGGCGGAGATCGGCGGCGGGATCTCGGATCCGCGGCTGATGCCCGAGGCGGCGTTCTACGACCCCGAACTCGCGGCGACGACGCCCGACTCGGTCCTCGCGGGCTCCGCGATGAACGGCTTCGACAAGGGCGTCGAGACGCTCTACGCCGCCAACGCGACGACGATCACCGACGCGACGGCCAGACACGGTCTCGAGAAACTCGAGGACGGCCTGCGCGCGTTCGGCGAGGGCGATCGCGACGTCGGGACGTTCGAGACGATCCTCGAGGGGGTCGTCCTCGTCCAGTACGGCGTCTCCCGACCGGAGGGAACGACGCTTTCGATCGTCCACGCGTTCGGACACGCGCTCAGCCGCACGGCCGACGTCCAGCAGGGGGCCGCCCACGCGGTCGTCGTCCCCCACGCCCTCGAGTACCTGTTCGAGCGCGAAGCCGCCGGAGAGATCGACGCCCGGTCGGGGCTGCTCGCGAACGCGCTCGGGGTCGACGAAGCCGCCGATCACGGCGCCGCGGTCGTCGAAGCGGTGACGGAGGTTCGCGACGCCCTCGAGTTGCCCGCGAAGTTGCGCAACGTCGACGGCCCGCAGCCCGAGGAGTTCCGGACGGTCGCCGAGGACGTACTGGGGGATCGGTTCATGGAAAACGCACCGCCCGGGCTGGAGCCGACCGTCGAGGAGATCGAAGGAATCCTCGAGGCGGCGTGGTGAGGCTTCGGCAGCGCGGAGGCTTACGAATCCGAATCCGGCGAGTACCGTGCTGACGAGTCCCGCACCGACGAGCGCGATTCGGGCTCGAGGGCCGCGGGCGGCTCGACGCCGCGCCTGGCCGGCTCGATCCCCTCGTGGAGCGGCGACAGCAGCCAGAGCACGTAGATTCCGACGATCGTCGCGCCGGCGGCAACGAGACCCACTGCGACGGCGCCGGCCGCCGGCACGTGCCTGAAGACGGAGAACCCGACGCTACTGCAGAGAAACGAAATGACCGTCCAGGCGTTCGTGTCCGGGATCACCGCGACGAGGGACTCCCTGACGATGACGGCGTAACAGAAGCCGCCGCAGACGCCGATCGAGACGGCGGTCCACCACGCGTCGGTCCAGCGTGCGGGCAGGGAGAGGTCGGCCTGCGCGGGCACTAGCCAGGCGAACAGCGGGAGGCCGACGACCAGCACGAGCAACTCCCCGCGGCGGCCCTCGGGGACCGTCCAGCCGCCCTCGTCGTCGCGGAACCACGCGCGGAGATCGATCATCGGTACTCGGTACGGCGTTCGACGGCCGTCGTGTTGAATATTTGGTAAGAAACGCTAGCTGTGCTCGAGCGCTCGCAACGGGGCGAGAGGTTCTCGAGTCCGCCGTGCGAATCGGGACCGAATCGAAACCAGCAGGACGATCCGCTATCCGCGACTATCAGCACGCGTGACCGGAAGCGCCGGGTATTCCCGCGCGGGTATCGAACACTCGAGGCGAGATGCCTACCGAGATGACCGCCTACGCGATCGAGGAGTACGGCGACCCCGACGTCTTCGAGGAGACGACCGTCGAGGTTCCCGAACCCGGCCCGAACGAGATCCGCGTCGAGGTCGTCGCCTCGAGCCTCAACCCCGTCGACTACAAGATCCGGCAGGGCGCGATCCCGGACTTCGCGCCCGAGTTCCCGGCCATCCTCCACTGCGACGTCGCCGGCGTCGTCGACGCGGTCGGCGACGGCGTCGAGCAGTTCGAGGAGGGCGACGAGGTCTACGGCATGCCCGGCGGCGCGGGCCGGCAGGGCGCGCTCGCCGACTACGTCGTCGGCCACGCGGGCACGTTCGCTCACGCTCCCGAGTCGATTCCGCTCGAGGACAGCGCCGCCCTCCCGGTCGTCGCGCTGACGGCCTGGGAGATGCTCGCCGACAAGTCGACCGTCGACGTCGGCGACGAGGTGCTCGTCTACGGCGGGGCCGGCGGCGTCGGTCACATCGGCGTCCAGCTCGCCGACTGGTTCGGCGCGGACGTGACCGCGACGGGCTCGAGCGAAGCGAACCGCGAGCTCGCCGCGGAGCTGGGGGCCGACGCGACCGTCGACTACACCGAGACCGACGTCGAAACCTACGTCGACGAGCACGCCAGCGGCGGCGGGTTCGACGTCGTCTTCGATCCCGTCGGCGACGAGCACCTCGAGACGGCCTTCCAGGCGGTCCGGCCGTTCGGGAGCGTCGTGACGACCGAGTCCAGCGCCGCGCAGGACCTCGACCTCGCGCCGATGCACGCCAACTCGCTCGAGTTGGGCGTCGTGCTCGTCATCCTCCCCGTGTTGCTGGGCGACCGGCAGGACCGCATCGGCGAGGAACTCGAGGACATCGCGACGCTGGTCGACAAGGGTGCGATCGAACCGCACATCGACGACCGCTATTCCTTCGACGAGGTCGCGGAAGTCCACCGCCGCGGCGAAGAAGGCGACTTCCGCGGGAAGCTGCTGCTGGTCAACGAGTAACGGCGGGCTGAAGGGAACGGTCGTCAGTACGATTTTTCACGCAGTTCGTCGCGCGGAACTCGCGTTCAATGCAGCCGATCTACCGAGCGGTTGCCTATTCCAGTCCCTGCTTTACACTGCTGTCTCTCGGATCGATATGTAATGACAGGAGCTCGACGCAGCGTAACTGGGAGAGCCACGACCCATGGTTCCTGAACCGGAACCCCCGTCTCGACGGGAGGTCGAAGAACGAATTAACCGAGTTGGCAGATACTCGCGTGCGGTCCGTGCGGGATTAGTGATCATTCTGAGTGCGTTCGTCCTGGCCGTCGGTATCGTTCTCCCCGCGAATCTCGACAGCCCTGCGCAGGCGGTCGAATCGGTACTCATGCCGCTCACGTTCGTCGGGTTAGGGACGATCCTCTACGGAATCGGCATGCACCTCCACCTGATGCATTTGAACCTCGTCAGACAGCTACAGCCGGACCGGACGGACGACCAGCGATCGGATTCCGAGTCCGACAACTGATCTTCGAACCCGGTCAGTTCGCACGCGACGGTACCGACTCGAGAGCGTCGATGTCAGGTTCCGTTCCGACTGCCAAAGCCATCACGACTATCGAGATCGGACGGCTCTCGAGCAACGTGCCGGTCCGACGCTACCGTCCGGTGTCGCTTTCAACGTAGGACGGGCGCTCGGCGTACTCGATCGGATCGCGAACCCCGACGTTCTGGAACGCCTGCAGGCGGAACGCGCAGGCGTCGCAGGTGCCGCAGGCGGGTTCGTTCTCGCGGTAGCAACTCCAGGTGTGCTCGTAGGGCACCTCGAGTTCGACGCCCCGCTCTGCGATATCGGTCTTGGACCACTCGACGAACGGCGCCTCGATCGCGATGTCGGTCTCGGGTTTCGTGCCGACGTCGACCACGTTCTCGAAGGCCTCGAAGAACTCGGGGCGGCAGTCGGGATATCCGGAGAAGTCCTCGCTGTGGGCGCCGATGAAGACCGCGTCGCAGTCGTTGGCCTCGGCGTAGGAGACCGCCATCGCGAGCAGGTTCGCGTTGCGGAAGGGGACGTAGGACGTGGGAATCTCGTCGCTCTCCATATCCGCATCCGCGACCGCCATTTCGTCGTCGGTCAAGCTCGAGGCGCCGATCGCCGAGAGGTGGCCCGTCTCGATCCGCAGGAAGTCCGCGGCGTCGAGTTCGTCGGCCAACCGGCGGGCGCACTCGAGTTCGCGGTCCTCCGTGCGCTGGCCGTAGGAGGTGTGCAGGGCGTAGATCTCGTAGCCCCGCCCGCGGGCCTCGTAGGCGGCGGTGGCGCTGTCCATGCCGCCCGAGAGGAGGACGACGGCGCGCTCGCTGCGGTCGGCGGACGATTCGGCTTCGTCGGTCGTAGCAGTGTCTTCGGTCATGGTATCGTACGTGTGGAGTGCGGAGTTACGTCTCTGGCGCGTCGTTCCACAGATCGACGTGCAACCGCGGCGTGTAGCGGAAGCCGTACTCCATCGCGAGATCCGCGACGCGGGTTCGGGTCTCCGCGAGTCGCTCTCGAGTCGCTCCTTCGGGCATCAGCAGTACGTCCCCGTCGCGAATCGGGACGTCCGCGACGCCCCGAAGCTCCCCGAGGAGGTCGAGGATCTCGGGCATGTCCTCGTCGTCGGTGACGACGAACTTCAGCTGGGAGTCGTACGCCTCGACGAGCGCCGCGAGGGCCTCGAGGTCGATGCGGGCGTCCTCGTGTTTTTCCGCCCATTCGCCCTCCCCCTTGGGATCCCGGTCGGGCGTCGGCGTGCTGCTCTCGAGTTTCGGACTCACCGAGGCGAGGTCGATCGGCGCGTCGCGGTAGATCGTCCCGTTGGTCTCGACGGTGGTGTGATACCCGCGCTCGCTGAGGCGCTCGAGGAGTTCGACGCTCTCCTCATGAAGCAGCGGTTCGCCCCCGGTAAGGACGACGTGGCCGGCGTCGTACGACTCGACCTCGGCGACGATCTCCTCGAGGGACATCGTGGCGTGGGTCGGTTCCCAGGAGGTGTGGTAGGAGTCGCAGAACCAGCAGCGGAGGTTGCAGCCGCTGGTGCGGACGAAGACGGAGGGAACGCCGGCGAGGGTGCCCTCGCCCTGGAGGGATTCGAACAGTTCGTTGATCGGCAGGCTGGGCTCGTCGCTCGCACCGGTCGCTTCTCCGTCGGTAGCCGCGCGGTCGTCCACTGAGTCGGACACCGGCATCAGAACCCTCCGCCGCAGAGTTCGCTCGTCTCGTTGACCTGCACCGCGACCTCCGAGACGGTGTCCGGCAGCGCCGCCTCGAGTTTCCGCTCGAGGACGACGCTCATCACCTCGGCCGTCGGCGGGTGTTCGAGGACCACGATCCCGTCGGCGTCGCCGGCCGCCTCGAAGGCCTCGATAAGGGGGTCGCCGCGCTCGAGCAGGAACCGGTGATCCCACTCGTCTATTACCTGGGTAATATCGCCCTTGTCCGCGACCCAGCCCTCGTCGGTCAGTTCGCCGACGACGGTGACGGCGACCTCGTAGTTGTGGCCGTGCGGTCGCGCGCACTTCCCGTCGTGGTGTTGCAGCCGGTGGCCGGCGCTGATCCGGATCGGCCGGTCGCGGCCGACGTGGAGGACGCGTTCGGTACCGGAGACCTGCGCCGCGGCCGGTTCGGACTCGAGCCCCGCGTCGGCTCGCTCCGCGTGCTCGCGGCTGGCGGTTCGATCAGTCACACCGCAGTATTCTCGCAGGATTACTTAAGGATGATCACTTCGAACGTGGACGTCGCGGATCAGTACGATCGGCTGCCCGATCCAGTCGCAGTTCGCACTCGTGGGATCCCGTGTAACTCGCCGGAAAAGCCGCCCTCATTCCTCGAGTTGGTCCTGGAGCTGATTTTTCGCCTCGGTCCGGCGCTTACGGGAGAACTCCGGCTCGGCTTCGGAGAAATCGACCTCGAGTTCGTCGACCGTCCGCCGGTAGATGTTCGTTCGGCGCCCCTTCTCGGAGAGTTCTCGCCCCTCGCAGGTCAAGAGCCCGGCGTCGACCAGTTCCTCGATACGACGGTAGCAGGTCGCGATCGGAATCTCGATGTCCTCGCTCAGCGCCTGCGCCGATTTCGGCGTGCCCGCAGCGCAGAGGATTTCGGCGCTGTATTTGTTCCCGAGCGCTGAGAGAACCGTATCCGAATCCGATTCGTACTGTGTCCGACCCGAAGACATTGGTGGACTATTCTAACTCCTCTAATTGAATCTTGTGGCTGATGGAGGGTTTACTTATATGATCGGTTCCGGCCGAAAACGTTTCTCACACTAACATTGGACGGTGAACAGCCTGGCCTGAGAACGCGGGCGGTCACTGGAATACCGTTTTGAGGACCCGTCCCGAACACGCTCGTATGAACGCCGCGGTCGTTACGGTCGGGGACGAACTGCTCGCCGGGCAGACGACGAACACGAACGCAACCTGGCTCTGCGAGCGCCTAGACGAGCGCGGCGTCGCCGTCGAGCGCGTCACGACGGTACCCGACCGGGTCGCCGACATCGCTCGCGTCGTCAACGAGTACCGGGCCGAGTACGACGCCGTCGTCGTCACCGGCGGCCTCGGCCCGACCCACGACGACGTCACGATGGAGGGGATCGCCGCCGCGCTCGGTCGCCCGCTCGAGGAACACGAGGAGGCGCTGGCCTGGCTCGGGGAGGACGGCTACTCCCGCTCGGAGTTGATCGAGGGAACGACAAAACTGCCGGCAGGAGCGCGGGCGCTGCACAACGAGGCCGGCGTCGCACCCGGTGCAGCGCTCGAGGACGTCTACGTGCTACCGGGCGTCCCAACCGAGATGCAGGCGATGTTCGAGGCGATCGCGCCGGCGTTCTCGGGGACGCCGACCTACCGCGAAGAAGTCGTCGCCGACGAACCCGAGAGCGCGCTGTTGGATCGCCTCGAGGAGATCCGGGACCGCTTCGACGTCTCGGTCGGGAGCTACCCCGGCGAGTCGGTCCGGATCGCGATCGAAAGCACGGACGAAGCGACGGCCGCCGAGGCGGCGGCGTGGCTTCGAGAACGAGTCGATACCGTTTGAACTCGAGTTAGCGGTAGACGTAGGCGAGCCAGACGATCGTGACGAGCAGACTGGCGATCAGCACGCCCCAGCCGACGATCTCCATCGGCAGTTCGGTCTCCGCGGCGAGCACGTAGGTCAGTTCGTTCATAATCGGCCATCCGTCCGCCCCCCTCTTAACGTTTCAGAAAACGGGGTGATCGCCCGGAACACCGGACGTCTTTTGTTCGAAATCGACCTAGAACCGCCATGGACGCGCTTGGCGTCGTCGTCAATCCGATCGCGGGCATGGGCGGTCGGGTCGGCCTGAAGGGAACGGACGGCAAAGTCCCGGAAGCGCGCCGCCTAGGGGCCGAGCCGCGCGCTCCCGACCGAGCGCGGGACGCGTTGCGCTCGCTGCACCGCCGCGGCCCCGACGTGACGGTCTACACGGCTGCGGGTGTGCTGGGCGAGCACGCGGCTCGAGACGCGGGGTTCGATCCCGAAGTCGTCTACGATCCGGCGACCGACGCTGACACCGATCGCCAGGCGACGGGCGTCGATCTCGACGAAACCGAGACCACCGCGGCGGATACGCAGGCTGCCGTCCGAGCCTTCCTCGAGCGTGACGTCGACCTCGTGCTGTTCGTCGGCGGGGACGGAACGGCCGTCGACGTGGCCGAAGTGCTCGAGGACGAAAGCGACAGCAAGCGTGACAGCAACGAGTACGGCGCCGGCGATCGAACGCCGATGCTCGGTGTCCCCGCGGGCGTCAAGATCTACTCCTCAGTGTTCGCCGTCACGCCCGCCGACGCGGGCCGAATCGCCGCCGAGTTCGACCGCGTCGAGACCCGCGAAGTGAACGATATCGACGAGGAAGCCTACCGCGAGGGCGAGGTCCGAACGGAGCTCAAGGCCGTCGTGCCGGTCCCCGTCGCACCGGATATCCAGTCGAGCAAACAACTCTCGAGCGGTAGCGTCGACTCGCTGGCGTCGGGGTTCGCTCGCGAGATTGACGATGGCCGAACCTACGTCTTCGGTCCCGGCGGCACCGTCGGCGCAATCGAGGAGGAACTGGGAATCGACTCGTCACCGCTCGGCGTCGACGTCTGGCGCGACGGCGAGGTGCTCGCCCGGGACGCCGCCGAATCGGACATCCTCGCCGTTCTCGAGGACCCCGTGACGATCGTCGTCTCGCCGATCGGCGGCCAGGGGTTCGTCTTCGGTCGGGGAAACCACCAGATTTCGCCGGCGGTCATCGAGCGAGCCGACGAACTCGAGGTCGTCGCGTCCGAGGAGAAACTCGACGGAATCGACGCGTTACACGTCGATACGGACGGCGAGGACGTCAACGAGGAGTTGCGAGGCTGGCTGCGGGTTCGGACCGGTCGGTTCACGACGCGGCTCGTAAAGGTCGTCTGAGACTGCACTCGGACCCGCGTCTGCGCCGGGGCTCGTGCCGTATCCGCTCTGTGCATCGCTACCTGAACGGCCTGAATCTAGTTTAAGGTCCGACTCGGGTCTACCGAGGGAACCAACCATATTACTATTGGGCCCGATATAATGACCATATAGTCAAGATTAAGGTCGAGTCTCGCGTAGCCCGGTGCATGGAAACCCGGAAAGTGCAACGACTCGGCCCGTCGACCCTCGCGATGACGCTGCCCGCGGAGTGGGCGTCCGAGCACGCCGTCGAGAAGGGCGACGAGGTCTCCCTGCGAACCAGCGGCAAGGGCACCCTGACCGTGATGCCCGAATCGGCCAGCTCCGAGGAGACGGAGGCGATCATTCACGCCGACGATCTCGACGCCGACGCCGTCGAGCGCGCGATCGTCGCCCAGTACGTGCTGGGCCGGCGCGTCATCCGCATCGAGCGCGAGGACGGCGCGCTCGACTCCGACCACATCAACGCGGTCTACCAGGCCGAAACCCAGCTGATGGGCCTGGGCGTCATCGAGGAAACCCCCGAGAGCATCTCCATCCGCTGTTCGGTCGACCCCGAGGACTTCACCCTCGACAACCTCTTAGAGCGCCTCGAGCGAACCGGCCAGACGATGCGCGGCGAAGGGATCAAGGCCCTGGCCCACGGCAACCCCGACCTCGCCCAGCGGGCCCTGAACCGGGAGCGACAGGCTAACAAGATCTTCGTGCTCCTGCTGCGCCTGATCTTCACGGCCTACCAGAACCCCAACCTCGCCCGCGCGGTCGGACTCAGCAGCGGCTTCCCGCTGATCGGCTACCGCTCGATCGCGAAGAACCTCGAGCTAACCGCCGACAACGGGGAAGACATCGCCGAGATCGTCATCGAGACCGAGAGCCACACGCTGGACGTCGACAGCTCCGTCATGCGGGACATCCGCGAACTGAACGATCTCGTCGACGAAATCACCTCGCTGGCGGTCGAAGCGGCCGTCAAGCGCGACTACGACAAGTCCAATCAGGTCCGCGGCCTCTTCCACGAGATCTCCACCCTCGAGGACGAGATCCTCGCGGATCTGCCGGAGATGCCCAACGAAGACCTGCTGCGGGTTCGAGAGGTGCTGGTCAGCCTCGAGCAGACGGCCCAGTACGCGATGCGAAACGCCGAGATCGCGGCCAACCTCGCGCTGAACGAGGAGTCCGAGCACACGACGATCAACTAACGGCTCCGACTCGAGTTTCTGCGATACCCTCACTCTTCTCCCGGCGCTGCAGCGACCGGTCGCGACACAAATACGGCCGCGAACAAGTGCGCTTAAGAGACCCCGCTAACAACGCTCACGCATGGCTACCGAAACGGAGTCGACGGACAAGGGCGTCGGACTGGCGCTCGGTTGCGGAGCGATCGCAGTGCTCGGCGCGCTACTGATGGTGATCGGTGCACCGGAGATCCAGGCCGCCTGGGGCTTCGGCGCCGCGGTACTTTTTAGCGCGATAGCGGTCGTCGGCCTGCACCTCTGGGACTGAGCCGAGACCGGGAACGAGCAGTCGCGATAGCGGTCGATAGACCGCCGTATCGAAACGACTGACAGCCCTGTTCCCGCGGGTAGAACCGCGGTCACACGAGGGATCGGCCGTTAAGAGTTAAGGCCGGCGACGCCCTAGACCGAACACGGACGATGACCGACTATTCCGACGAAGAGCAGCGAATCCTCTCGTATCTCCGCGAGAGCGCCGCCCGCGGTGAACGGTATTTCCGGGCGAAAAACATCGCGGATGCGATCGGACTTTCGTCGAAACAGGTCGGCGCGCGGCTTCCCCACCTCGCCGAGAAATCGGACGACGTCGACATCGAAAAGTGGGGCCGCGCCCGGTCGACGACGTGGAAAGTCACCCTGAGCTGAGCGGCGGCGGCCTCGATCGCCACGCTCCGGCCCGCCGCCGTCTCGCAGGCTCGAGCTCGGATCGGGTTCCGCCCGCCACATCCGCCCCATCGATCGCGACTCCGCCCGCCCCCTCCGTCCGGCCGCGTCCGTCCTCGCGGGGATCGCCACCGGAACGCCGCATCACCGCGTCGCGGTCCACGGTCTTTTTACCGCACAACGACTCAGTTAGCCGCATGACTGTACGGGTCGACCGGTCGTTCGAGGTGTCGGCACCGCCCGAGCGCGTCTGGGAGTTCATCGCCGACCCCGAAAACCGCGCTCGAGCGATCAGCGTGGTCCAGCGGTACACCGCCGACGATCCGGAGGGGCGGCGAGTCACCTGGCACGTCGAACTGCCGATCCCGCTCGTGCGGCGAACGGTCGCCGTCGAGACCGAGGACGTCACGCGCAGACCGCCGGAGTACGTCAAGTTCGTCGGCAAATCGAAGGTCCTCGAGGTCACGGGCGAACACGAGATCGTCGAGATCGACGGCGGTACCCGCCTCGAGAATCACTTCGTCGTCGACGGCAAACTCCCGGGCGTCGAGAAGTTCTTCAAGCGGAATTTGGACGACGAGATCCGGAATCTGCACCGCGCGCTCGAGCGGGAACTGGACGGCCAATCGGGTGCGTGAGAACCGTGAGCGACCGACAACCGACGGACGCCGCTGCGGACGGGTCGCTCTCGATCGCCCTCGCCCAGATTCGCGTCGAGGCCGGCCGCGTCGAGCGCAACGTCGACCGGGCGGTGTCGGCGGTCGAGCGGGCCGCCGCGCGGGGTGCGGATCTGGTCGCGCTCCCGGAACTGTTCAACGTCGGCTACTTCGCGTTCGACCGCTACGCGCGGCTGTCGGAGCCGTTCGACGGGGAGACGTTCACGGCGCTGCGAACCGCCGCAGCCGACAACGACGTCGCCGTCCTCGCGGGGAGTATCGTCGAGGACCTCGCGGCGACCGAAACCGTTCCGACCCCCGCCGACGAGGGGCTGGCCAACACCGCCGCGCTGTTCGACGCCGCCGGCGACCTGCAACTGGTCTACCGCAAGCACCACCTGTTCGGCTACCAGTCCGCCGAGTCTGAACTGCTCGTCCCCGGCGAGCGCCTCGAGACCGCGACGATAGAGGGCGTCACGGCCGGCGTGACGACCTGCTACGACCTGCGGTTCCCGGAACTGTACCGGCGACTGGTCGACGAGGGCGCCGAACTCGTACTCGTCCCGAGCGCGTGGCCCTACCCGCGGATCGAACACTGGGAAACGCTGTCTCGGGCGCGGGCGATCGAGAACCAGTGTTACGTCGCGACGATCAACGGCGCCGGCACGTTCGACACCGACGACGGCGAGACGACGCTGCTGGGCCGGTCGACCGTCTACGACCCGTGGGGCGTGTCGCTCGCCTCGAGCGGCGACGATCCGACGCTCGTCGCGGCCGACGTCGACCGCGAGACCGTCGCCGACGTCCGCGCGGCGTTCCCGGCGCTGCGGGATCGACGGTTCTGAACGTCGGGCGTCTCGGGACGGTAGTCGCCGTTCTGTAGCCGGTGTGACGAGAGCGGGCAGCAACTGCCGACCGCTGACTTTTTGTCTCCGGGCGCCAATTGACGGGTGCCGGGAAGACGCTTTTCACGTCGAACCGGCATGCGCGTCGCTCCGGCCCGTCGCACGCTCGGGCCCGGGACCGAGCGTTACGTCCGCGCCCGCATCTACGTCCGCATCCGTCGCCGCACCTCGGCCTCGTCCACCCTTTCCGTTTCGCTCCTGCTCGATACCGTCTAGTGAATTCTCACTCACACTCTCACCGTCGCCGTATCGACAGCGATCCGACTCTCGAGCGCGAACGGACCCAAAACGGAAACGAGCAACCGAGGCTGCGCCGCTCAGTCGTCCCGCGTCACGATATCCGCCGACAGCCCCTGGGCCATCTCGATCTCCTTGGAGTTGTTCATCGTCCAGGCGGTGCGCTCGGTGACGGCCTCGATGGCCTCTCGAGCGCTGGGGTAGCCGTTACCGGACTTCTTGACGCCGCCGAAGGGCAGTTGGACCTCGGCGCCGATACAGGGCAGGTTCGCGTACGCCAGTCCCAGATCCGCCCGGTCGCGGAAGCGGTTGATCTGGCGGTAATCCTCTGAGATGATCGCCCCCGCGAGCCCGTAGGGCGTGTCGTTGTGGATTTCTATCGCGCGGTCGATATCGCCCGAATACTCGACGAGGGCGACGTGCGGGCCGAAACACTCCTCTTTCAGGCAGCGCAGGTCGGTGTCGTAGTCGATCTCGTAGACGAACGGGCCGACCCAGTGGCCGTCCTCGTGACCGTCCGGAATCTCGTCGTCTTCGAGTTCGAACCGGTCGACCAGCACCTCGCCGCCCTCCTCCCGCGCGAGTTCGTTGTACTGGCGGATCTTCTCGACGTGGTCGGCCTCGATCGCCGGCCCCATGAACGTGTCCTCCTCGAGCGGGTCGCCGACGGCGATGTCCTCGGCGATGTCGACGAACCGCTCCTTGAACTCGTCGTAGACGTCCTCGTGGACGATCAGGCGCTCGCTCGAGACGCAGCGTTGGCCCGTGGTCTTGAAACTCGACATCACGGCGGAGTGGACGGCGATGTCCAGGTCCGCCTCCTCGGTGATGACGATCCCGTTCTTGCCGCCCATCTCGCAGGCCGCGAGCTTTCCGGGTTCGCCGCCGACCTTGCTGGCGATCTCGTGGCCGACCTCCGCGGAGCCGGTAAAGAGGACGGTGTCGACGCGGCCGTCGTCGGTGATCGCCGCGCCGGCGTCGCCGAAGCCCTGGACCATGTTGAAGACGCCCTCGGGAATCCCAGCATCTTCCATCATCTCGGCGATGATCTGGCCGCACCAGGGCGTCTGCTCGGCCGGTTTCCAGACGACCGTGTTCCCCTCCACGAGGGCGATGGCCATGTGCCAGAACGGGATGGCAACGGGGAAGTTCCACGGCGTGATGCAGCCGATCACGCCGCGGGGTTTGCGGCGCATGTAGGCGTCCTTGCTGCCGATCTCACTCGGAACGATGTCGCCGTGTGGGTGGCGCGCGTTGCCCGCCGCCCACTCGACCATGTGCCAGGCTTCGGTGACGTCGGCCTTTCCTTCGGAAATCTCCTTGCCGCACTCCTTCGTGACGATCTCGCCCAACTCCTCGTGGCGATCCCGAAGTTCGTGGTAGATGTCCCAGAGGTACTCCGCGCGGTCGATGTAGGACAGCTCGCGCCACTCCTCGAAGGCGTCCTCCGCGGCCTCGAGGGCGGCGTCGACGTCGTCCTCCGTGCCGCGGCGGAACGTCGCCAGGGTCTCGCCCGTCGCAGGGTTCTCGCTCTCGAACGTGTCGGAGCCGCTGCCGTCGGTCCACTCGCCGCCGATGTAGTGGCCGTACGCCTGCTCTGAGGCTTGCTGACTCATGGAAAATCGTACGACGAGAACCGTGAAAACCCTGATGGTAGTTCACACGCGGCGGCCCATCGGCGAGTTGGTGACGACGGTTCGCTCACTGCCCGCCGAGATCCGCCGCCTTCTCGAGTTCGCCCCGCAGTTGCGTCGAGTCGAACTCGTGGTCGGGACGCAGCCGGACGAAATCGAGGAAGCGCCGCGCCGAGAGTAGCTGTTCCGGGTCGTAGGCCGTCGACGCCGCCTGTACGGACCGCCGCGCCCCGATCCGGGGCTCGAGGACGGCCAGCGCGCACGCGAGGTCGTAGGCCGTCGTCTCGGCGACGCGGTCCTCGTGGACGCTGGTGGCGTCGATGAAGTAGATCTCGCCGTCGCAGAGCAAGATGTTCTCCGCGCGCAGGTCGCCGTGGGCGAGGCCGTGCTCGTGCAGCGTCGCGAGCATATCGAACAGGTCCGCGGCTCGCTCGTCGACGACGGCGTCGGACACCGTGCCGAACGACTCGAACTCGGGGAGGTACTCGAGCACCAGCACGCCGAGGCCGTTGACTTCGAAGGCTTCGATCGGTCGGGGCGCGTTGACGCCGATCTCGCGCATCCGCTGGGTGGCCTCGTACTCGTGTTCGACCATCTCGCGGGGCGTGCTAAACCGGTCGAAGAAGCCGCCGGTCCCCGCCGAGACCGCGCCGACGTTCCGGCCGGTCGTAAGCAAGGCGTGAACGAACGCGTTCTGGCGCGAGACGATCTTGACGAACCACTCGTCGTCGATGACGCAGGGGGTCGACAGCCAGTTGTCGGCCTCGAGGAACTCGACGCGGACGACCTCGCGGTCGTACCGGTCCGCCAGCGTCCGCACGACGCGCTCGATCCGGCCCCACTCGATCGACCCGCGGGCTAGCTGGCGGAGGTCCATACGGAGGAAAGACTCGTTTCAGCGTTAAATGCATCCCGAAGTGTTGCCGGTGAGAGGTGTTCGGCCTCTGTCGAACAGTATTATTTTCAACTCGACAAGAGTATGTCCGCAGTGATGGATGCTGTCGACAACTTAAGCGACGCGATCGATGCAACGCGAACCTTGTTGCTCCCGGTCCGACCAGTACTGTGGCTCAAGCTTGCGGTCGTCGTCTTCTTCGTCGGCGGGTTCGGCGTGAACAACCCCGGGCTGACCGCGTCCAACAACCCCGAGATGGCGCCGCAGAATCCGTCGACGGAGCCGATCACCGGCGAGCTTCCCGACGATATCCTCGTCATCGCCGCGATCGTGATCGGGGCGATCCTCCTGCTCGGGCTGCTGTTCGCGCTCATCGGCGCGATCATGGAGTTCGTCTTCATCGAATCCCTCCGCTCGAGGGCGGTCCACGTTCGCCGGTACGCGCGGACGAACCTCGGCCGCGGGCTCCGGCTGTTCGGCTTTCGAGTGGCCGTCGGCATCGTCGTGCTCGCGATCCTCGGGATTCCGACGGCGCTTCTCCTGGCCGGCGTCTCGACCCTCGAGAGCGCGCTGGTCTCGCTGGCGCCGGTCTTCCTCCTCGCGGTCCCCCTCCTTCTCGTCACCGCGCTCGTGATGCGCCTTACATCCGAGTTCGTCGTCCCGATCATGCTGCTCGAGGAGCGAGGCGTCCTCGGCGCGTGGGGGCGGTTCTGGCCGACGCTACGATCGAACCTGGCGGAGTACGCGGTCTACCTGGTGCTGGTCTGGATCCTCGGCCTCGTCGTCAATATCGGCGTCGGCGTGGTGCTCGTCTTCGGGGCGATCGTCGTCGCGATCCCCTTCCTCGTGATCGGGTTCGTGCTCGTCTCGATCGGCGAAATCGGGGTCTGGATCGCGGGCGGCGTGGCGATCCTCGGCGCGCTCACGCTCTTGCTGTTCTTCGCGCTCGTCCAGATGCCGGTCCGGACGTACTTCCAGTACTACGCGCTGTTGCTGCTCGGCGACACCAACGCCGACCTCGATCTCGTTTCTGACCTGCGACGGGAGATCCGAACCGCCGATTCGGGTGGACGGAACGGCCTCGAGTCGCCCTATTCGAGCGACGACCGGGACCAGCGCGGACGGAACGGCGCTGTCGACGAGGACCGCGACGATCGGTGGGATAACGGTCGCTCCGACGATCAGGACGCGGACCGGTGGGATTCCGACGAGTCGGACGACTGGGGCAACTCGCGGTCGGACGACGGAGACGGGGACGGCGAAGACGACCGCGACCGCGGCTGGTAGCCTCGAGACGGGCGTTTTTCTCTCTAGTTCTACCTTCTCGAGTCGACCGACGATTAGAAATGCGAGCTTCGCCGGCGCGATGTGAGTACCGGCGGTGCGTTTATCCCACGTGCCGGCAAGTATTGCGGCATGGAGTTCGAGCTGCCCGACGAACACCGGATGATTCGGGAGACCGTCAGGGACTTCTGCGAGCGGGAGATCGAGCCGATCGCGCAGGAGATCGAGGACGAGCACCGGTTCCCCGAGGAGATCTTCGACCAGCTCGCCGACTTGGACATGCTCGGCGTCCCGATCGGCGAGGAGTACGGCGGGCTCGGCGGCGACACGCTCATGTACGCGCTGGTCGCCGAGGAACTCGGTCGCGTCTCGGGCGCGATCGGCCTCTCCTACGTTGCCCACGTCTCGCTGGCCTCGAAGCCGATCGAGCGGTTCGGTACAGAGGCGCAGAAGGATCGCTGGCTGCGGCCGCTCGCCGACGGGGAGTACCTCGGCGGCTGGGCGCTGACCGAACCGGAGAGCGGCTCGGACGCCTCTGATATGGACACAACTGCGGTGAAGGAGGGCGACGAGTGGGTACTCAACGGCACCAAGCAGTTCATCACGAACGCGAGCGAGGCCGGCTCGATCCTCGTCAAGGCCGTGACGGACCCCGGCGCGGGTTACGACGGCATCTCGACGTTCATCGTCGACCCGCGCGAGGACGACGGCTTCGAGGTCTCGACGATCTGGGACAAGATGGGGCTGAACGCCTCGCCGACCTGCGAGATCCGCCTCGAGAACGTCCGCCTCCCCGAAGACCGCCTGCTCGGCGAGGAAGGAGAGGGCTGGGAGCAGACGAAGAAGACCCTCGATGGGGGACGCATCTCGATCGCGGCGCTCTCGACGGGGCTGGCGCAGGGAGCCTACGAGAGTGCGAAGGCCTACAGCACGGAGCGCGAGCAGTTCGGGCAGCCGATCTCGAAGTTCGACGCCGTGCGCGACAAGATCGTCGACATGCACCGCAAGACCGAGCGATCGCGGCTGCTCACCTACCGGGCCGCCAGGACGTACGATGCAGGTGAGCCGGTCACCCGGGAATCAGCCCTCGCAAAACTCGAGGCGAGCGAGGCCGCCCGCGAGGTCGCCGAGGACGCCGTGCAGGTGCTGGGCGGCTACGGCTACACCACCGACTTCGCGCCCCAGCGGTTCTACCGGGACGCGAAGCTCATGGAGATCGGCGAGGGGACCAGCGAGATCCAACACCTCGTCATCGGGCGGGAACTGGGTCTGTAGCGGCGGTTACTGGTCGCGGCCTCCGCTCGCCGGGCTCGAGTACGAAGGGAGTAATCGAACCGCGAGTTACTCGCCGAAGAGACCGCCGTCGTCGCTGTCGTTGTCGGCGCCACTGTTACCGTCGCCGCTTTCGTTTCCGTCCTGCGTCTCGTTCCCGCCGGAACCGTCGCTCTCGTTGTTCTCGCCGTCTCCCTCCCCGCTCTCGGCATCGCCGTCGTTCGGGGTCGACGCGTCCTCCTCGAGCGTTTCGGTCACGCCCTCCATCAGCGCCAGCACGTCGTCTTCCTCTTGGCTGCGGAGTCGCTGCGGATAGACGCCGACGGTGACGAGCAGGTCCGAGTCGGTTTCTACGGCTTCGGTGACGTGCAGGTCCACCTCGACGCTCCGGCCCTCGAACTCCGCGTCCGCGGTGAACCGCGAGCGCGTCGTCGCCTGGTCGAGGACCTGAATCGCCGCTTCCTCCTCGAGGGTCACGTTACCGATGCCCTCGTAGTTGCTCGCGATGAGTTCGACGAGTTCCGTCGTGGACATCTCCTCGACGGGGTTGAACTGCCGGCCCGCCAGTTCGATCTGCGGCGTCGAGAGCACGGAGAAGACGGCCCCGCGCTGCTCGCCCAGCGGGCCCATGTCGACGACCTTCTCGTACTGCGTCTGGTGGTTGGTGACCGTGATCGTCTCCGAGTAGGCGTCGGTTCCGACCGCCCGCTCGACGACCAGTTCCTCGAGCGTCGGAGCTTCGTAGCCCGCGTCCTCGCGGACGCCGGGATCGACGCCGGCCGGCGTCGACGTATGTTCGTCCATGCCGATTACGCCGAGGCAGCCGGACAGGGCGGCGAGTCCGCCGATTCCGAGACCGGCGATGAAGGATCTGCGTTGCATCACCGCGACAATCGAGAGTCAGTTCATAAGTGTTTGTTCGTTTGCTGAATAGTTAGGGGCCCGATAGGACCGGCCCGTCAGCGCCGGAAGTAGTTCGGCAGGGCCGACGCTCGGTGCAGGTCCAACTGCCCGTCGCGCCGGCGGTAAAGTTGCGTCACCCGCAACAGGAGCACGTAGCCGATCGCCGCCAGCGCGAGTGCGACGACGACGTTGCCGACGAGCAGTTGCCGGGCCGCCGTTCCGGCTTGATCGACCGAAACCTCGCTCGAGGGGACCGGCCCGGTGCCGAGTACCAGCCCGCCGAGTTGGAAGCTCGCGACGTAGACGGCGGGTTTGACGAACGGATTGAGGACGGCGACCGACGCGAAGATGGCCGGTTTGCTGACCCACGACCACAGCGAACAGAAGACGAAGAACAGACCGACGCCGAAGCCGCCGGTCGGGAGCGCCGTCACGAAGACGCCGGTTGCGAAACTGGCCGCGATCTGGTGCGGCGTGCGCTCCTCGCGGAACGCGGCCGTCAGTTCCTCGCGGGCGCGTTCCCGGTACCGACCGAGCCGTTCCCGAAGCCTCACGGTTTATCCGTCGGTCGAACTCGAGCAGGAAAAAGATACCGAGTAGCCGCGTCCGAGTACCCCAGAGACGGCGGAACCGCCGGGCGATCGTCCCGCGACCGGGCGGTCGTCAGCCGCCGGAGCGTCCCGCGATCGGGCGGTCGTCAGCCGCCGGTCCGGACCGGTGGGCATCAGTCGTCCGCCTCGAGCGACCGGCCACCGGGACCGTCGTCGGTCCCCGTCTGCGAGTCCCAGAGGTCGGCGTACGTGCCGTCCCTGCCGATGAGCCCCTCGTGGGTCCCGGTCTCGATGATCTCGCCGTCGTCCATGACGACGATCCGGTCGGCGTCCCGGATCGTCGAGAGTCGGTGCGCGATGACGAACGCGGTCCGATCCGCGGTGAGTTCGTCGAGGTTGCGCTGGATGACCTCCTCCGTCTCGGTGTCGACGTCGCTGGTCGCCTCGTCGAGGACGATGAGGTCGGGGTCGTTGAGGATCGTCCGCGCGATCGAGACCCGCTGGCGCTGGCCACCCGAGAGCTTGACCCCGCGTTCGCCGACCATCGTGTCGTAGCCCTCGGGCAACTCCTCGATAAATTGGTGGGCGCCCGCGGCGATCGCCGCTTCGCGGATTCGCCGGTCCACGTCGGCCGGCACGTCGCCGCCGTCCTCGCCGGCCTCGAGCACCGTCCGGAACGCCTCGCCGTCGCCGTAGGCGATGTTCTCGCGGATCGTCCCGGAGAACATGTACGGATCCTGCTCGACGACGCCGATCCGATCCCGGAGCGTCTGGAGGTCGTAGTCCCGGACATCGACGCCGTCGATCCGCACGGCCGCGTCGCCGCCGCGTTCGGCGTCGACGCCGCCGTCTGCTAAGGCGTGACGATCGTCGACGTCGTAGAAGCGAGGAAGGAGCTTCAGCAGCGTCGACTTCCCGGAGCCGCTGGTCCCCGCGAAGCCGACCGTCTCGCCGGCCTCGACCTCGAGGTCGACGCCCTCGAGGATGCGCTCGCCGCCCTCGCCGTAGCTGAACCGGACGTCGTCGAACGCGACGTCGCCCGCGACCGCGTCGGGGGACTCGGCGTCCGGCGGCGACTGGACGTCGGCGGCGGTCGCCAGGATGCCGAAGACGCGCTCGGCGCTGGATTTGGCCTTCTGGTAGTTGTTGGCCGTCTTGCCGATCCGGGTCATCGGGCCGTCGAGCTCCCGCAGGTACATGAAGTAGACGACGAACGTGCCGGCGGTGAGCCCGCCCGCGGTGACGACGGAGTAGCCGCCGGCGACGAGGATCGAGACGAACATCGCGCCGACCAGCAGCCGCAGCGAGGCGAAAAACGCCTTCCGGACCGTGATCGCGCCGATCTTCTCGTCGCGGTAGCCGCGGCTCTGCTCCGCGACGCGGCCGCGCTCCACGTCATAGCGATCGAACGACTTCACGATGGCCGCGCCGCCGAGGTTGTTCGAGAGCCGCGTGTTCAACTGGGCGACCCGCTCGCGGATGCGCTTGTACTTCGGCTCGATCCAGATGATGAACTTCGCCGTCGCGAGGGCGATCAGCGGCACCGGGAGCAACACCAGCGCCCCCAGCCAGGGTTCGGTGTAGAGCATGTAGCCGCCGACCAGCCCGAAGATCATCACCGCCTCCGTGATCTGTCGGAGTTCCGTGTTGAAGAAGTCCTCGAGACGGTTGACGTCGCTGTTCAAGATCGCCATCATTCCGCCGGTCTGGTGGTCGTTGAAGAAGGATAGCGAGAGCCGCTGCATGTGGTCGTACGTGTCCAGCCGCAGGTCGTGCTGGATGCGCTGGGCGGTCGTCTGGAAGAAGTACCGCGACAGGTAGTGGGTGATCGACTGGACGACGTAGGCGCCGACCGTCAACGTCCCCAGGTAGTACAGCAGCGAGAGCCGTTCGCCGGTGCGGTCCGCGGGGATCGGCTCGGTCGGCACGAGGCCGGTCGCCGCGAGCAACTGATCGACGCTGCCCGACTGAGTGATCACCAGATCGATCGCGGCCGCGAGCATCAGCGCCGGAAACAGCCGCGCGGCGCGGTTGATCATCGTCGAGACGAACCCGACGCACAGCGGTACCCAGTATGGGAGCGCGTACCGAATCAGCTTCGCCATCGGATTTCCCTCGAGTTCGTCGCGGATGTCCTCGAAACTGCCGTGCGGATCGGACCCAGCCATGACGCAGTCCAGTCGGCCTTCAGGGCTGTCGTAGAAAAGGGGCCCACATGCGGAAACGCTCGCTCCCTCCACGGATATCGGATTGTCAGGGTCGATCGGAAAGTACGGAATCCCTACTCGAGTCAACCCGTGACTGCGACCCGCAGATCCGTGAACTGATCGACGAGTTCAGCGACAAAGCGCGACCAAGCGAGGACCAAGCGGATGGGTACGCAGATAGAACGGAAAATCGGCAAGTCGGAACGACAACCTTCAGCTCACGGGAACGAGCCCGCTTCGTCGAACGCGTCGGCGACCCGCTGGATCGCCACGACGTAGGCCGCGGTGCGGGGATTCTCGAGGTCGTGCTCCTCGTACGTCTCGACGAGCGCGTCGAACGCGTCGACGATGATCGCCTCGAGTTCCTCGTTGACGCGCTCCTCGTCCCAGTAGAAGCGCTGGCGGTTCTGGACCCACTCGAAGTAGCTGACGGTGACGCCGCCCGCGTTCGCGAGGATGTCCGGGATGACGAAGACGTCCTTGTCCTCGAGCACCGCGTCGGCGTCGGGGGTTAGCGGCCCGTTCGCGGCCTCCGAAATGACGTCGGCCTCGACGTCCGCCGCGAGGTCGCCGTCGATGGCGTTCTCGAGCGCCGCGGGGATCAGCAGGTCGACGTCGAGCGTGAGTACGTCTTCGTTTGTGATCTCCTCCTCGACTTCCTCGTATCCGACGACGCTGCCGGTCTCGTTCTTGTGCTCCTTGGCCGCGACTGGATCGAAGCCGTCGGGGTTGTAGATGCCGCCGCTCGAGTCGCTGGCCGCGACGACAGTCGCGCCCATCTCGTCGATCAGCTTCGCGGCGATCCAGCCGGCGTTCCCGTAGCCCTGGACGGCGACCGTCGCGCCCTCGAGGTCCTTGTCGAGGTAGTCGAAGGCCTCGCGGGCGGCGATGACCGTCGAGCGGCCGGTCGCCTCGACCCGGCCCGCGCTGCCGCCGGAGTCGGGCGCCTTCCCGGTGATGACGCCCGGCTCGGTCGTATTCTCGAAGGTCTCGTAGGTGTCCTTGATCCAGTTCATCTCCCGCTGGCCCGTGTTCACGTCGGGCGCGGGAACGTCCCGATCCACGCCGATCAGCGGCGTGAGTTCCTTCGCGAACGCGCGGGTAAGCCGCTCGAGTTCGCTCTCTGAGTAGTCGTCGGGGTCGACGATGATGCCGCCCTTGCCGCCGCCCAGCGGGATGTCTACGATGGCGGTCTTGTAGGTCATCCAGCCGGACAGCGCCTTGACCTCGTCGCGGGAGACGTCCGGGTGGTAGCGGATGCCGCCCTTGTACGGCCCGCGGTCGCCGTTGAACTGCGACCGAAAGGCCTTGAAGCGCTCGAGGCTGCCGTCGTCGAGTTCGACGGTGAGGTTGGTCTCGAGCACCCGCTCGGGGTGTTTGAGCCGTTCGATGACGTCGTCGCTGACGTCGAGGTAGGTGGCGGCCTCGTCGATCTGGGACTGGAGGCTCTCGAATGGGTTGACTTGGCTTGCCATTACGTGACGATTCTGAAGTCTGCAAAATAAACGTAGCGAAGATCCCTGGTAGGACATAAAACAACAATATAAGGAATATGGAGATATAGGAATACTGTACGATTGAAAAGCCTCGGTATCACTCGTCTGCGGCGTCCGCCCGGGACCGGATCCGCTCGGCCTGGGCGACCAACGGCGCGTCGATCATCTCGCCGTCGACCTCGAAGACGCCCCGTCCCTCGGCGTCGGCCTCGCGTTTGGCCTCGAGGACGCGTTCGGCCCATTCCCGGTCGTCGGCCGTCGGCGTGAACGCCTCGTTGATCGGCCCGACCTGTGCGGGGTGGATCGCCAGTTTGCCGTCGTAGCCGAGTTCGATCGCGAACTCGGTATCCGCCCGGAGCGCGGCTTCGTCCTCGTAGTCGGTGACGAGCGTGTCGATCGCCGTGCAGTCGTGGGCTGCCGCCGCGAGCACGACGCGTTCCCGCGCGTAGAGCACTTCCGTCCCCTCCGCCGTGCGGGTCGCGCCGATGTCCGCCGCGAGATCTTCGGCCCCGAATACGAGCGCGTCGGCCGCGGGGACCGCGGCGATCTCCGGTGCCGCGAGCACGCCGGCCGCGGTCTCGAGCAGCGCGAATATGGGCACCGTGTTGGCGTCGTCGATCGCCTCGAGCTCGGCGACGAGTTCGCGGACGTCCGCCGGACCGGCGACCTTCGGAAGCGCGATGGCGTCCAGTTGGGAAGCGGCATTCGAACCGGCGTCCGAATCGACGTCGCCGATCACGGCCTCGAGGTCGGTCGCGAACTGCCTCGGAGCGGCGTTGACCCGCACGCAGACCTCGCAGTCGGGATCGAAATCGGGATCAGTCAGGACGTCCCGGACGGCAGTCCGCGCTTCGTCTATCCGGTCTGGCGAGACGGCGTCCTCGAGGTCGAACACGATCACATCGGCGCCGGATTCGGGGGCCGCCCGGAGCATTTCGGGCCGATCTCCGGGGGTGAAAAGAACGCTTCGCCGTGCCATGTCCACTCACACGCGGGCGACGACCGTGAAAGTAGGGTTCGCCTCGAGCTGCTGGACGGTTCGCTCAGGGACACCCCTCGTTCAGAGTGAAACGGTGTCGTCGAGAGTGTGTAAGGGGCAAATCCGTTCGAACCGTCTACCGATCGGGCCCGAGAGCGACGGCCGTCGTGGATAGAGTCAGTCCCCTCGTTCAGAGTGAACAGGAAAATCGGTGTATCGGGCGCAATTCGGCGGAGATGCACCGGATTCGGAGGATGAGATAGCGCGGCGGAATTCACTCTGAACGAGGGGTGGTGTCCGGACGAAACGCGAACCGTATCGGAACGACTGGCTCAGTCCCTCGAGGGCGGCCCGTTAGTGACTGCGGAGGGCCCCACCCCTCGTTCAGAGTGAAAGGCCGATCGAAGGGGGAGCCGGTAGCCGGCTACGCTGGGATCTCGTCCGAACCGGTCCGATCGTTCTCGAGTTCGGATAGGATCAAGATAATATTTCTTCATTCGTAAGATACAATACTACTAGCTAGGTTGGTGAAGAGAGAAGAGAAGAGAGGACGAGAAATCGGATGGCTAAACGGCGGTTGTGGCGGTTTCAAGTCTGTTCTAGGAGGAGTCGAATATCGTCGAGTCCGTTCGACGAGTCTCTTCCGTCGGTGTGGACCTGTGATCTACCCCGACACCACACCTACTCGAGTCCGCCCACCCGTTCGACCGATTTCACTCTGAACGAGGGGTGTGGGTAGGTATGACGAATCCGGTCTGAACCCGCAGGCAGAGTGCGATTTCAGTCTGCACGGGGCGTTGAACTCGAGAACCGTCGACCGAGCGATTTACCGCGTATTCGTCGCCATACTTGAACGTTATCAGTCTGAACGCCTTCACGTGGTTTTATAATACACGTCTTCGAGAATGCGGACATGTCCGATCAGGCTGGTGGGGATCCGCTCTTTCAATCTCACGATCCGATCTTCAATCGGAAGGAGCTCCTCCACGTCGGTCACGTCCCCGACGAGGACCGGATCGTCGGTCGCGACGACGAGATTCAATCGGTCGCGGCCGAGGTCGGGGCGATCACGCGGGGCGATCCGCCGAACAACGTGATGATCTACGGCAAGACCGGCACCGGAAAGAGCCTCATCTCCCGCCACGTCGCGACCCGCGCTCGCGACGCCGCACAGCGCAACGACATCGACTGCAGCGTCCTCTACGTCGACTGCTCCGAAGCCAACACCGAGACGCGGGCGACCCGCCAGTTAGCCCTCAATCTCAAGGAGGAGACCGGCTACCAGGAGCACATCCCCCTCCGGGGCGTCGGCACGATGGAGTACTACCAGCACATCTGGCGCATCCTCGACGAGTGCTTCGATTCGATCGTAGTTATTCTGGACGAGATCGATAAACTGGACAACAGCAACATCCTGATGCAACTCTCGCGGGCCCGCGAGGCCCAGAAGACCGACGCCTACATCGGCGTGATCGGCATCAGCAACAAGATCCAGTACCGGGAAACCCTGGACGAGCGCATCGACAGCAGCTTCGGCCACCGCGAACTGTTCTTCCACCCCTACGACGCCTCCCAGCTGCGGGAGATCATGCGCAACCGCGAGGACGCCTTCCAGCCGGACGTCCTCGAGGACGGGACGATCGAGCTCTGCGCGGCCCTAGCCGCAAAGAAACACGGCGACGCGCGCAAGGCGATCGAGATCCTGAAGGAGGCCGGCGAACTCGCGCGCCGGACCGGCTCAGAAATCGTCTCGGAGGACCACATCCAGCAGGCACAGGAGGTCGCGGAGATCAACCGGATCGAGGAGCTCACCAGCGGCGCGACCGTCCACGCGAAGCTCGCGCTGTACGCGCTCGCGAGCCGGATCATCACCGGCGACCGCGAGACGTACAAGACCCGCGAGATCTACGAGCGCTACGTCGGTATCTGCGAACTGGTCGCAAACGATCCGATCACCGAGAACGGGCTCTACCGCCAGCTCAAGGAGCAGGCGTTCCTCGGGGTCATCGAGTCCGAGAAGACCGGCGGCGGCCGCTCGCAGGGCAGCTACCTGCTGCACCGGCTCGTCACCGATCCGAAACACATCGTCAAGGCCGTCCGTCGGGATTCCTCGCTCGAGGACCTCCCGACGTACGATCAGCTCGTCGATCGCAGCAGCGAGGTGCAGAACCGAGACGTGGATCTCTCGTCGTTCTCCTGATCCCGATTCGGTATCCGGGCGGCGTCCGCTGTCTCGCGACGTCTTTCGTCTCTTGAACCGCCGACCGATCCTCTATTCCGACCTCGATCGCGACTCGGTCTATCGACCGCTAGTCCCAGGACCCATCTCGCAGACCCGAGACGGGGGTCCCCTTCCCGCCGGGCCGTTTTCACTCTGAACGAGGGGTGTGGGGGATCGGCGAGGACCGGCAGCGGCCCGCCGAGCAAGCTACGGCCAGAGCCCGCGCGCCTCGTGCGCCGCGGCGATCCGCGAGAGCGCGACGATGTAGGTCGCGTCCCGCCAGGTGACGTCCCGGTCCTCGTACTCCGACCGGACGGCGTTCCAGGCTCGGAGCATCTCCGTCTCGAGTTCCTCGTTGACCCGCTCGTGGCGCCACGAGCGGCGGTTGATGTCCTGCAGCCACTCGAAGTAGCTCACGGTGACGCCGCCGGCGTTGGCGATGATGTCGGGCACGACCGGCACCCCGCGCTCCTCGAAGATTTCGTCGGCCCTCGAGGTCGTCGGGCCGTTCGCACCCTCGACGATCATCCCGGCCTGCACGTCGCGAGCGTTCTCGGCCGTCAGGACGTTGCCGACGGCCGCGGGGATGAGCACGTCGACGTCCAACTCGAGCAGGGCCTCGTTCGACAGCGTTTCGGGGGCGTCGTAGCCCGAAACCATCCCCGGCGTCTCGTCGTGGTCCTCGACGTCGGTGGTGTCGAGGCCGTCGGGGTCGTAGATCGCGCCGTCGACGTCCGAGACGGCGACGACGGACGTCCCCAGCTCGTCGAGGTACCGGGCCGCGTTCGCGCCGACGCTGCCGAATCCCTGCACGGCGACGGTCGTCTCCTCGGGGTCCCAGTCGTAGTACTCGATCGTCTCCCGGGTGATGATCCCGACGCTTCGGCCGGGCGCTTCCTCGCGGCCGTAGGAGCCGCCGACGACCGGCGGTTTGCCGGTGACGACGCCGGGCTCGGTCTGGCCCTGCTGCATCGAGTAGGCGTCCATGAACCACGCCATCGTCTGCGGATCGGTTCCCATATCGGGGGCCGGGATGTCCGTCATCGGCCCGATTATCGGCCGCAGTTCCTCCGCGAACCGGCGGGTGAGCCGCTCTTTCTCGTCGCGACTGAGGTCCTTCGGGTTGACGACGACGCCGCCCTTGCCGCCGCCGAAGGGGATGTCCATCACCGCACACTTCCAGGTCATCCACATCGAGAGGCCGATACACTCGTCCTCGGTCACGTCGGGATGGTAGCGGAGTCCGCCCTTGTACGGGCCGCGGACGCTGTCGTGATGGGCGCGATAGCCCGTGAGCATCTCCGTGCTCCCGTCGTCGCGCTCGAGCGGGATCGACACCCGGTACACGCTCGTCGGGTGCTGCAGTCGCTCGATGATGCCGTCGTCGACGTCGAGGTGGGCGGCCGCGCGCTCGAGTTGGCGACGGGCGGTTTCGACGGCGCTCTCCGGATCGCGCTCGCGTTCGGACTCGGACTCGGACACGGATTCGTATTCGGACGTGGAATTAGCTGATGTCATAATCGGGTAGAAGGCTACTGCGACGACCGCGACCGCATCGGTACGTCACGGCGACGGCCGGGTACGCAGGTGCCGGAGGTACCCGGCCCGCCGGGAAAACGCTTGGCGCTGCATCGGGCCTCGTCGCTTGTCACGGGCGCCCGGATTCGGCGATCCCTTCGATAGCCGCCCGACGTTCTAAGCGTCTGCTCGTCGTCGACGTGCGCGTGAGCATCGAGAGCACCAATCCGGCCACCGGCGAGGTCGTCGACACCTACGACGAGGAATCCGACGACGAGCGCGAGGAACAACTCGAGCGGGCCAACGAGACGTTCGAGGAGTGGAGCGAGACGCCGATCGAAACTCGCCAGCAACTGCTCGCGCGAGCGGGCGAGATCCTCCGGGAGAACGAAGACGAGTACGCCGAACTCATGACGCGGGAGATGGGGAAACCGATCGGACAGGCCCGCGACGAGGTCGAGAAGTGCGCGTGGGTCTGCGACTACTACGCCGAGCACGCGGCCGAGTTCCTGCAGGACGACGTCGTCTCCGGCGACGAGAGCGCCCGCACCGTCGTCGCCTACCAGCCGCTGGGCCCGATCCTGGCGATCATGCCCTGGAACTTCCCGTTCTGGCAGGTCTTCCGCTTCGCCGCGCCGAATCTCGCCGCGGGAAACGTCGGCCTGCTGAAACACGCCTCGAACGTCCCCGGCTGCGCGCGGGCCATCGAGGACGTCTTTCATGAGGCGGGCTTTCCCGAGGGCGCGTTCACCTCCCTGCTGATCAGTTCGAGCGAGATCGATACCGTGATCGAGGACGAGCGAATCGCCGGCGTCACCCTCACCGGCAGCGACGGCGCGGGCCGCTCGGTCGCCGAAACTGCCGGCAGTCAGCTCAAGAAGAACGTCTTAGAGCTCGGCGGCAGCGATCCGTTCGTCGTCCTCGAGGACGCCCCCATGGACGAAACGGTCGAGACGGCGGCCCAGGCGCGGCTCATCAACAACGGCCAGTCGTGCATTGCGGCGAAACGGTTCATTGTCGTCGACGAGGTCTACGACGAGTTCGTCGACCGATTCATCGAGGAGATGGACGCCCAGACCGTCGGCGATCCGATGGACGAGGACACCGACATCGGCCCGCAGGCTCGTGAGGATCTCATGGAGGAACTCCACGACCAAGTCGAGGAGACCGCCGAGCAGGGCGGCGAGATCGAACTCGGCGGCGAGCCGATGGACCGCGAGGGCGCCTTCTACCCGCCGACGGTGCTCACGGACGTTCCCGAGAACGCGCCCGCTGACGAGGAGGAACTGTTCGGCCCCGTCGCGACGGTCTTCCGCGTGCCCGACGAGGAGGCGGCGATCGAGAAGGCCAACGACACCCGCTTCGGCCTCGGCGCGAGCGTCTGGACCGAAGACTTGGAGCGCGGCGAGCGGGTCGCCCGGCAGTTCGAATCGGGAATGGCGTTCGTGAACGAACTCGTCAAGTCTGATCCGCGCCTGCCCTTCGGCGGCGTGAAGGACTCGGGCTACGGCCGAGAACTGTCCCGTCACGGCATCCGCGAGTTCGTGAACACGAAGATGATCTGGGTGCAGCAGGACGCGGGCGATGAGACGGAAATGGTGGAGTAAGCGGACTCGCGGCAGGACATCGAGCTATCGAGTGTGCTGGTCGGCCGAGCGGCCACCAAGCGCCGCGCTTAGACGATTCCGAGGACCGAAAAGCCGGCGACCGATCCGGCGACGAGCGCGACCGTCCACGCGCCGAGGCCGACCGTCAGCCACGCTATCGCCGTCCGACTGTTCGAGCCCGCGGTCGCCGCCAGCAGCGCTGTGAGGTGGATCCCGGCGAGTATCGGCCCGGCGAAGGCAAGTCCGGCGAGCCCGTACCGATTCCAGAGCCGCCGCGCCCGCTCGTAGCGGTCGCTCGAGTCGGCGGGATCCCCGCCGAACCGACGCGCCCACCACGCGACGAGGCGCCGCTGCGCGAGGACGATCGCGCTGACGACCGTCACGCTGCCGGCGAACGCGGCCAGCCCTGTCAGCACCGGATCGAGCCCGAGGCCGATCGCGGCCGGGATCACGAGAAACGGCTCGATCGCGGGGACCATCGTCAGGACGAACACGAGTACGTACTGCCAGACGCCGGTCGCCTCCTCGAGGGTCGTGCCGACGTCGACGAACTGTAGCCACCAGGTCACGGGGATCACGGCCGACGGCCGAATTATTAGTGTTCTAATACGTAAACGACGAAAACAGTTTCGGTTCGGGTTGACCGACCTCGATTCGATCCTCGATCGACCGCGCCGCTCGAGGGTCGGCTGCAGTACGTTTTTGGTTCGTATCGTCGACGATGACGGTATGACGGGCCTGTACTACGAGGAGTTCGAAGTTGGCGAGACGATCGAGCACGAGCGCCGGCGGACGATCTCCGAGAGCGACAACCAGCGCTTCTGCGACATGACGATGAACCAGCAGCCGCTGCACCTCGACAGCGAGTTCGCCGCCGACACCGAGTTCGGCGAGCGCGTCGTCAACGGCCTCTATACGCTGTCGCTGGCCGTCGGTATCTCGATCCCCGAGACGACCGACGGGACGATCGTCGCGAACCTCTCGTACGACGACGTCGAGCACCCGAACCCGGTCTTCCACGGCGACACGATCCGCGCGCGGTCGACCGTGGCCGACAAGCGCGAGACCAGCGACGGCGAGCGCGGGGTCGTCACGATGCACGTGGAGGCGTTCAATCAGGACGACGACCTCGTCTGCGAGTTCGATCGGACGGTCCTCTCGTTAAAACGGGAACACGTTTCGGCGGGGAGTGAGTAAGCCGCCGTATGGCAACCGATACGACGCCCGACTCGAGCGCGTCGGCGACCGCCGCCGACCTCGAGTGGCTGTCGCTCGACGACGACGAAGAACTCGTCTGGACCGGCGGGCCGGACCGACGCACGCTCCTGCCCGCGGTGCTGGTCGGGATCCCGCTCGCGATCGTGCTGGTCGGGCTCCTCGTGATCGCCGGCGAGTACCTCCGCGTGACGAACACGCACTACGTCGTCACGAACCGCGCGCTCTACCGGAAAACCGGCGTCCTCTCGCGAGACGTCAAGCGGATCGAACACGGGAAAGTGCAGGACATCTCCTACTCCCAGTCCGCGCTGGGTGCCCACTTCGGCTATGGAACCGTCGAAATCAGTACCGCAGGCGGCTCCGGCGTCGAAATGGCGTTCAAATCCGTCGCGGATCCCCGAGCGGTCCAGCACGTCATCAGCGACCAGCGCGAGCGCGACCACACTCGCCGGGACGACCGCGACGAACACATGCCTGACGATGTGCTCGAGGAGATTCTCACCGAACTGCGGACGATCCGCACAACGCTCGAGGAGCGAGACCGACCGCGATCGGACCACGGACGGCAACCGGAACACGACGCTGATCCCGACGGGATCACGACGGGATCCAACGACCGGCGATCATGACCGCGGAAGCGATGCCCGACGCGGCTTCGGAAAGCCCCCTCGAGTGGCTCGTGTTCGCGCCGGACGAGGAGCTGCGGTGGCAGGCCGGGCCGCGGATCCAGACAGTCTATCCGTGGCTCGCACTGGCGATCATCGGATCGCTCGCCGCTGTCGCTGCCATTGCGCTCGAGTTGCTGCCGCTAGTCGGGGTGGTCTTGATTCCGGCGGTCGTCGCGCCGGCGGCGTGGCAGTACGCTCGCGTCACGCGTACGACGTTCGCAGTTACGACGCACCGGATCGCGACTCGAAGCGGCGTCCTCGGGGTGTCCGTTCGCGCCGTTCCACTCGAGTGCGTCCAGAACACGCAGCGATCGCAGCACGCGGTCGGCCGACTGGTCGGCTACGGAACCGTGACGGTCGAGGTCGCGGGCGGATCGGACCTTCGTTTCTGGAATGTCGACGATCCAGGGTCAATTCAGGCTGGTCTCGAGTCCGCACGAGAGCACGGCCGCAGTGCCGACCCCGAGCGCTCCGCCGTCGCCGACGTGCCGGGATCGATCGAGCAGTGGGAGGCCGTGCTCGAGGAAGTCCGGGGCTGGCGGCGAACACTCGAGCGATCGGAGTCGAAATCGAACTGACGGCACCCCGGAATTCCCGTATGCGGATGCTTCACGTACCACCAGCACGACTTTTATTCAACCGGTCGACACGACGGGCATGGGCGATGTGCTCCCCGAAACCATCGAAACCGACCGCCTGCGACTCGAGGCATTGCGACCGGAGTCGGTCGACACGCTCGAGTTGTACGACATCTGCTCGTCAGATCCCGACATCGAGGCGATCACCGAGTACCTCACCTGGGATCCCCACGAGACCCCGAAGGACACTCTCGAGTTCCTCGAGCACATGGGCGAGCAGTACGAGTCGAACGACGGCGCGTCGTACGTGATCCGCCCTCGAGAGGACGAAGACGGGGCCAGCGAGATCGCCGGTACCGGCGGTTTCGGGATCAACTGGGAGAAACGGACGATGACGCTCGGCGTCTGGCTCCGCAAGCGGTTCTGGGGCCGCGGCTACTCCGGCGAGCGAGCCGCCGCGTTCGTCGAACTGGCCTTCGACCGGCTCGACCTCGAGCTGGTGGCCGTCGCGGCCCACGTCGACAACGAGCGGTCGAACCGCGCGATCGAGAAGTACGTCGAGGCCTACGGCGGCAGCCGCGAGGGTCGCTTCTGGAACCACGTCGTCCTGAACGGCGATCCGGTCGACTGCTACCGCTATAGCGTTTCACGGGCGGAGTGGGAGGCACACTCGACGGACGTCGCCGTGGAGTTCGTCGACTAAGGGGTGAGAACGGTTACCGAATCGCGGTCAGGCGACGACCGAGATCATGTAGAGGTTGATGCAGACGGCGACCGTCCACGGGAGCGCGAGGCCGGCCGGGATGATCGGCCGGTAGACCTGCGGCAGCAGCGGCCGACAGAGGAGGGCGACGCCGACGGCGAACCCCTTCAGGGCGAGCATCCCGCCGAGCCCGTAGCCGTCGATCGCGCCGCGGGCGACCGGATTCGATTCGGACAGCCCCAGGTAGAGCCCGGCGAACGTCGTCGCGACGTCGCCGACGAGCGCGATCGCGACGACGACCCACAGCAGCCGCTCGAACCCGAGCGACGTGACGTCGACGGGGAGCCGGTGGTGCCAGTACGGGGCGTCGGAACCCATAGACGCTCCGCCGGAGTCGAACCGGCCGGGGCCATCGGAGCGCCGGAACACCCGCGGCTTCCAGCACACCGTGTATTGTTATGACAACCGTAGCGGCGGTCGCGGTCGATTTAAGCGGCGATAACCGCGGCGGAAAACGAGGCATACCCGAGTCAACGGCGGGTAATACGGATACGAAATGTGGTAGGTTCGGCTCCAACCCGGCTCGAGCCCGCTCGCAGACCGATGGCGAGCGCGCCGCTTCGAGGTTCGCTACAGTACCGTCCCGTGTTTTTTCGACGGCACGGACTTCTCGACGTCCTCGTAGAAGGCGAACCGGGCGGCGAGTTCCTCCCGGAGCGTGCTCGGCGGGACGATCTCGTCGATGACGACCTCGCTGGCCATCCGGTGGACGTCGATGTCCTCGCGGTACGCTTCGCGCAGTTCCCGCTCCTGACGCTCGCGTTCCTCAGGGTCGTCGATTTCGGCGAGCTTGCGGGCGTAGACGGCGTTGATCGCCGCGTCCGGTCCCATGATGGCGATCTCGCCCGAGGGGAGCGCGATGACGCTCTCGGGATCGTAGGCCGGCCCGCCCATCGCGTAGATGCCGGCGCCGTAGGCCTTGCGGACGACGACGGTCTGCTGGGGCACCGTCGCCGCCGACGTGGCGTAGATCATCTTCTTGCCCTGCTCCAGAATCCCCTCCTTCTCGACCCCCGAGCCCGCCATGAAGCCGGGGGTGTCACAGAGGTACAGCAGCGGCACGTTGAACGCGTCGCACTTCCAGATGAATCCCGCGGCCTTCTCGGCGGCGTCCGGGAAGATCGCACCCGCGCGCTTGGCCGGCTGGTTCGCGACGATGCCGACCGGGCGGCCGTCGATCCGGGCGAAGGCCGTGACGATCTCCGCGCCGTACTCCGGCTGGAGTTCGAAGTACGATCCCTCGTCGACGACCCGCTCGATGACGGCGGTCATATCGTACCCCTTGTTCGGTCGCTGAGGCACGACGGCGTCGATCCCGGCGGGCGACTTCTCGGGCGGGACCCCCTCCCGTCGCGGCGGCGTCTCGTCGGCGTTGTCCGGCAGGTAGGTGATCAACCGGGCGACGAGCTCTCGAGCGTGCTCCTCGTCCTCCGCGACGAGATCCGCCGACCCGGATTCGCGAGTGTGGACCTGCGGACCGCCCAGCTCCTCGAGGTCGATATCTTCGCCCGTTACCATTTGCACCATCCGCGGCGAGGCGATCGCCATGGCGGACATCCCCTCGACCATGATCGTGAAGTCCGCGAAGACGGGCGTGTAGGCGGCGCCGGCGATGCAGGGCCCGTAGAGGACGCAGATCTGCGGGACGCGCCCGGAGAGCATCGAGTGGTTGTAGTAGTACTTCCCGATCCCCTCGCGGTTGGCGAAGAAGCCGGTCTGCTGGTCGATTCGGCCGCCCGAGGAGTCCATCAGGTAGAGGACGGGGCGGCCGGTCTTCAGGGCGCGCTGTTGCATCCGCAGGAACTTCTCGACGCCCTTCGCGGCCATGCTGCCGCGCTTGACCGTGTAGTCGTTGGCCATGAAGTGGACGTCCCGCCCCTCGAAGGTCGCCGCGCCGGTGATGAGTCCGTCCGCCGGGAGCCGGTCGTCCGTTTCCTCGCCGGCGCCGTCGGGATGCCAGTCGTCGAACGCTGCAAACTTGCCGTCCTCGAAGAGGAACTCGTCGTCCTCGCCGCCGAACCACAGCTCGAGCCGGTCCCGAACGAACAGTTTGCCCTCCTCGGGGAGTTGCTCGCGGTACTTCTCGGGACCGCCCTCGAGGATGTCCTCGATCTCCGCGCGGAGGCGCTGTTCGCGTTCGGTGGGACCGAGGTCGTCATCGTTTCCGTCGGCGATCGCGGCGCTGGCCTCGGTCTCACCTATCGACTCGCGTCCCGACCCATTCGAGTCGTGCTCGTGAACCGCCGCCGGTTCGTCCGCGTTCCCGACGTAGACTTCGACCGCAGCACCGAGGTGCTCGGCCAGCGCGGCGGCGATCGCCGACGCCTCGTCGTCGGTCGCCCCCGGTGCGATACGGACTCTCATGCCACAGTATGGGGCGGCCCGTCGCAAAAAACCAGCGCGCGCTCGTAGCGGGAGAGAACGAACGGAAAGACACAGAGAAGAACGGTTCGCGCCGCGTCGATCACCGCGGTCGGCGGTCGAGGAGCGGACGGATGAGGAGGATCGCGTGTCGGGGAGACGGCGCGAACCGGTCGGGAGTCGTCGCCTCCGTGGTCACCAACACGGAGACAGTTTCTCGTGGGCCGGCCGCTCACACCAACGCTCGCGTTCACCCGTTCGCCCATTATAACGGGGTGGTTAGTAGGCCGACAGGTATCGGTACGCGGTCGTCCATCGCGTCCCTCGCGGCCGGGTATATCGGCACCCGCAGGCCGTCCGGCGCATCGCACGTGCAGGCAGAATCGCTATCCTCGATATCGTCGTAGCTCGAGTAACTCCCGAATACCCCGTGTACGTGAACATTAGCTTTGACGTAACGGGGTGCAGCGTTACACGGCACCGGTCTCGAGGGTATGTCAGAGGAGCAATCAGACCGTCCCGGCGGGCGGCTCGCGACGCTTCGCGATCGCGTCGAGTCGGGGATGGATCGTCGCGAGTTCGTTCGCACCCTCGTCAGCGGCGGCTTCGCAGTCGGCACGGCCCGCTGGCTCGGCGTCGACGACTTCCTCGAAGCCGAGGACGGTGAGGTGCCGGTCGTCACCGCGCTGGTCCGCGAGGATCCGTCGGATCCGTTCTCGCTGACCGAGCGGACGACGACCGTCCCCGCCGACTGGTACGCCGCCGTCGAGAAGGCCTTCGAGGTGAACGATCTGCTCGCTCGCGTCGCCTTCACCGGGTACCTCGGCAGCGCGGTCGTCCCCGGCGAGCCCGAAAGCGGCACCGCATCGGTCTCCGTCGGCGTCTCGAGCGACAGCAACTCCGTTCCGGAGGCGATCCGAGAGTTCGCCGACGACGTTTCGATCGACACCGAGTCGATCCTCGAGATCGACGACATCGAGGTCGGCCCGGACGCGATCGACGCCGAGCCGCGGATTGCCGACGGGATCACGGGCGCAGGCCCGCCGAGCGGATTCGCCTGCCACACGCCCTCGAGCATGGCGACGCTGGCCCCGGCGCTGTACCACCCCGACGGCGAGCGATCGTTCTTCGTCACCGCCGCCCACGCCTTCGAGGGCGACGAAGCCGACGGCGAGCAGTTGCTGCTGCCGACCCAGCGCGGCGAGACGGTCAGGTTGGGTACCGTCAACCGCATTCACCAGCTCCAGGACGTCGCGACCGTCGAACCGACCGGCGCGTACGAACCGACAAGCTGGATCGACGCACCGTCGCCGGTCCGCGTCCGGGGGCAACTCACGAAGTACGGCCTGGCGTACCTCGCGGCGCGCGACGAGCACCTCGAGAAGGTCGGTGCACTGACCGGCCACACGACGGGACGCATCCAGGGCGTCGACGCCGTGACGTGTTTCACCGAGCAGTCCTGTCGCCGCGGCCAGATCCGCTGGGGCGGCGAGATGGACCTGACGGACGGCGACAGCGGCTCCGTCAGCTACTATCCCGATCCCGAGGGCGAACCCGACGACGTGCTCGTCGCCGGGTTCAACAACGCCCGGACCTGGTGGCCCGGACAGAGCTACGTCTGGGGAATCAGCGCCTACCGACTGACCGAAACGCAGGGGTATCACTTCTAATGCACCGAACCAGAACCCGCGACCGTCTCGAGCCGTCTGCTCCCGACAATTCCACCGGAGGCGATCGATCGTGAGCGACGATGCCACCCGAACCCGATCCACGTCCGGCGCCGAGACGGCCGTCCGCGCCGTCGCTCGCCTCGGCGCCGACCTCCTCGTCGTGACGCTGTGGGTCGTCTTCTTGACGGTGCTGTTCCTCGAGACCGCGTGGCCGCGGTGGCTGTTCTACGCGCTGTTGCTGCTCGGCGTCGGCGGCTACGTCTCCGTCACGGCGGCCTGGACGAAGCGCGGCTGAGCGGCGGGTTTGCCATTCCCCCGAAAAGAACCGCGACGCGGGCGCCTACGCCAGAGCGTCCTCGAGGCGCTCGATCAGGTCCCCGTTGCCGACGTGGACCGGCGTCCGCTGGTGAATCTCCGTGGGATCGACGGTCAGCAGCGACCGGTCCCCGTTCGAGGAGCGTCCGCCCGCCCGCTCGACGACGTAGCCGATCGGGTTCCCCTCGAACTGGAGCCGGAGCTTCCCCTCGGGACGGGACTCGAGACCGGGGTAGCCGAAGATGCCGCCGTAGGTGAGCACCTGGTTGACGTCGCCGATCATCGCGCCGCCGTAGCGCAGTTTCAGTTCCCGTTCGATCTCGCGGGCGTACGACTCGAAGTCGGCGGGCCAGTCGGGAACGCGACCGCCGAACCCGTAGACGACCGGGTCTTCTGGGAGTTCGAGGTCGCGCTCGACGAGTCGGCGCTCGCCGCCGGTCAGCTCGTACTCGGCGACCGTTTCCTCGGTCGCGATCACCAGCGTCGTGATCGGTCCGTAGAGCACGTAGCCGGCGGCGACCAGCCGCTCGCCCCGGGCCGGCAGGGCGGCGTCGTAGACGCCGAAGATCGTCCCCATCGCGTTGTTCGACTCGAGGTTCGAGGAGCCGTCGAGCGGGTCGACCGCGACCGCGTAGACGCCGTCGTCGGCCTCGGGATCGCCGCCGCAGTCGACGACCTCGGCGCGCTCCTCGCTGGCGTACTGCCCGACGCCCTCGAGCGAAGCGAGGCGGTCGCCGAGCAGGTCGTCCGCCCAGACGTCGGCCTCCAGCTGGGTGTCGCCGGTCGGATTCTCGGACTCCTCGACCGCGCCGCGGCGACCGATTAGTCCCTGGCGGATCTCCGTCGCCGAGCGGCCGATCGTCGCGACGACCGACTCGACGACCGGATCGGAGACCGTCATCGGTCGCTATTCGGCCGCCTCGACCGCCGCGTCGGTCGGCTCCTCGTCCTCGTCGGAGACCGACTCGAGCGCAGCCTCGGCGGATTCCTCCTCGTAGATGACCTTCTCGAGGGCGTCGAGGATCCGCGTGGGGTCCTCGCGCTGCCAGACGTTGCGGCCGACGGCCAGGCCCTTAGCACCGGCGTCGACGGCGGCCTCGACAGTCGAGAGGAAGTCGTAGTCGGAGGTCTTCGAGCCGCCGCTCATGACGACGTTCATGTCGCCGGCGGCCTTGCAGGCGTGGGCCATCGCCTCGGGGTCGCCGGGGTACTTGACCTTCGCGATGTCGGCCCCGAGCTCGAGGCCGATGCGGGTCGCGTAGGAGATGGTACCCGGCTTGGTGTCGTTTTTCAGCCCCTGGCCGCGGGGGTAGGACCACATGACGACGGGGAGGTCGTACTCGCGGGCCTTCTCCTGGACGTCGCGGAACTCCTCGAACATCTCGACCTCGTGGTTCGACCCGCTGTAGACGGTGAAGCCGATCGCGTCGGCGCCGACCTCGGCCGCGTAGTCGACCGACCAGTTGACCGCCGAGTCGGGTTCGCCCATCCACATGTTCGAGGTGCCGTTCAGCTTCGCCAGCAGGTTCACGTCGTCCTCGTAGCTCGGGTAGTACCCCTCGGCGATCCCCTTCTGGACGGCCATCGCGGTGACGGCGTCGTGGGTCGCCGTCTCGAAGACCGTCGACGGGTCGAGCTTCTCGGGGACCTCCTCGAAGTCGACCGGTCCGTGTTCCAGCCCGTGGTCCATCGCGAGAATCAGTGATTTGCCGTCGCGGACGATCGGGGAGTCGTCGATGGGAAGCATCTGATGAATCGTCCAACAGGCGAGTATAAATCTCTGGTGATCCAAATTATCGAAATTACTTATTTTAGTAGTAAGCGTCTCGGGTAGCGATTTTGGCCCGATCCGAAAGCGATCTGCTACCCGTCGGTAACTCTCGAGTTACGTAGAATCTGGTCGCGAACGTCGATTCGGTTACTCGCCGCCGCTCGAGTGTCAGTATCGCTCGAGCGGCGGACTCGGCCTCGAGACGAGTTTTGAACGAAAACCGACTGGGCAGAAATCAGAGCAATTCCCGCGCGTTGTGCCGCCACGTCCGAACGTGCAGGACGTTCAGGTCGAGCGCCTTCGCGACCTCGAAGGCGTTGATCGTCGCCAGCCGCTCCGCCGAGACGACCCCGGCCTCGGCCAGCGTCTCGGCGTCGTCGGGCCCGACGCCGGTGACGGCCGTAATTGGAGTCGGTCGCGGCCACGGACGTTCGTCGTCCTCGGCGTCCGAACGGTCGTCGGTGCTCTCGCTGACGGCCTCGTACTCGAACGCCTGCCACTCCTCGTCGCCGCTGACGGCGATCCACTCCCGTTCGGCGGCGCCGAGGCCGCGGATCTCGTTCGAGCGGCGCTCGAGGTCGTCGTCCCCGTCGCCCTCGAACGACCACGGCAGAGAGAACCGCCGGCGCAGGGCGTCGGCGGTCGACTCCGCGACGCCCTCGTCCAGCAGCATTCGGTAGGAGTATTCCTTCTCTAGAACGGCATCTGGGTCGACGTCGGCCGCCTCGAGGGCCGCCCGTTCGTCGGCCTCGAGCTCGCGCCCTCGCTCGCCGTCGGCGGCGGCCGAGTCGTCGAACGGGCCGGCGTCAGTGTCGGCGTCGGCCTCGAGCAGTTCGTCCTCGTCGTACGTGAGCTCGACGTGGTCGGCGTCGACGGCCGCGGGGTCGATATCGACCTTGATCCCGATACCGATATCGACGGGCTCGCCGCTGCCGTCGTCGCTCTCGTCGGCGCTCCCCACGTCCACACCCGTGTCGCTGACGACCTCTTTCTTACTCACGCAATTCCACCGGTTATCGGTAGCTCTCACCGTCCGGTCTTGAAACTTGTCCCGTCGTTCTCGGCGTCGAATGCGCGAGCGCTCGAGACGTCCTGTTACGCCTCGAGCAGCGCCTCGAGTTCCGCCGCGAGGTGCTCGCCCATCGTGATCATCGCGTTGTCGCCGGGGTGGACCAAATCGGTCGTGAGACCCTCGATCGTCGGCAGCAGCTCGGGCCCCTCGAGCAGGTGGACGTTGTCGTGGGGCGTCTGATCCACGACCGCGCGCAGTTCCTCGCGGAACCGCTCGCACTCGTCGGCGTCGCCCGACTCGCTGGCACCCTGGCTGACGTCCCACCCGTTCCGGAAGATGGTGATCGGGACGACCGGCTTCTCGGGGTGGGCGCTCGCGACGCACTCGACCATCCGCGCGGCTCGTTCCCGGAACTCGTCGGCGGAAAACGTGCCGACCATGTTGACGGAGATCGACAGCGTCGCGACGTCCCAGTCGTCGCGCGCGGCGATGTGGTCCGCGATCGCGGCGTCGCAGTAGGCCGTGCCACAGGAGCCGAGATTGATCAGGTCAGCGTCGAGCCGCCGAGCCGTCTGTCCGACGTAGGTCAGGTGCTCCGCCGACGGGGCCTCGCCCTCGGTGATCGAGGTTCCGTAGGCGAGGTAGCGTCGGTCGGGCAACTCGTCCTCGCGAGGCGGACGGACGTCGCCCTCGAGGCCGTGGTAGACCGTCGGCCCGCCGCGGTGTTCGCCCGGCAGCCGGATCCGGCAGACGCGGGGATCGAACGCGAGGTCCTCGCGGGCCGACGGCTCGAGGTCGGCGAGCTTCTCGGGGGGTTCGACCTCGATCGTCGTCGGCTCCGAACCGACGACGACCGCCGTCGAGCCCTGGATCGGGCCCCAGAAGACCCGGACGGTTTCCTCCGAGGCGCTGCCGCCGGGGACCGTCGAGAGCGTCACCGACGCGGGGCCGTCGGGGACGAACCGGAGTTCGACGCCCGCGGGGTGGCGCATCCGCGACTGCGCGCCCTCGTTGAGTTCGCGCCGGATCGCCTCCGGAACGCGTTGCAGCAGGAGACCGTCTCGGTCCTCGGCCGGTCGGGCCTCGGCGACGTTGTGGAACTGGATGCCGTCTCGTTGCATGCGCTACCGACGTTCGCAATCGCTTATAGGTCTGGCGCCGCTGCGGGGACGCTCGAGCGGCCCCGACCGGCCCCAGCCCCCACGTTTACCACGCACACCGTCGAACGCGCGGTATGGTACGCGATCAGATCGACCGGATCGGCGTCGTCGGCGCGGGGACGATGGGCAGCGGCATCGCACAGGTCGCCGCCACCGGCGGCTACGACGTGCGCATGCGCGACGTCGAGGAGGAGTTCGTCGAGAGCGGCTTCGAGAGCATCCGGGAGAGCCTCGAGCGACTCGAAAACCGCGACGACCTCGAGGAGGACCCCGAGACGATCCGAGGGCGAATCGAGGGGACGACGGACCTCGAGGCGTTCGCCGACTGCGATCTCGTGGTCGAGGCCGTCCTCGAGGATCTCGACGTGAAGCGGGAGGTGTTCGCCGATCTCGAGCGCGTCTGCGACGACGACGTCCCGCTCGCGACGAACACGAGCACGCTCTCGATCACGTCGATCGCCGCCGACCTCGAGCATCCCGAACGCGTGATCGGCCTGCACTTCATGAACCCCGTCCCGATCATGGAGGGCGTCGAGGTCGTCGTCGGCGAGAAGACGAGCGACGAAGCGACCGATCTGGCCCACCGGATCGCCGAAGACCTCGAGAAAACGACCTGGGAGGCCGACGACAAGCCCGGCTTCGTCACGAACCGCATCCTGATGCCGTGGATCAACGAGGGGATCCGCGCCTTCGACGAGGGCGTCGCCGCGAAGGGCGACATCGACCGCGGGATGGAACTCGGGACGAACGTCCCGATGGGGCCGCTGCGGCTCGCGGACCATATCGGTCTGGACGTCTGCCTGCACGCCTCCGAGACGCTCCACGAGGAACTCGGCGACCGGTACCAGCCCGCCTACCTGCTCAAGCGGAAGGTCGAAGCCGGCGACCTCGGGAAGAAGACCGGCAAGGGATTCTACGAGTACGAGGACGAGTAATCGCCGACCGGCCTCGACTCCGAATCTTCTTGCCGCTCACCGTCCTCGTCTCGAGCAATGACCCGGTCGTCCGCCGCCGACACCGATACCGAAACCGAACCCGAAGCGGATCGGCTCTCCGAACGCGTCCGCGAGATCGAGCCCCAGCAGATTCGCGTGATGTTCGAACTCGCGTCCGAGTACGAACGCGAGACGGCCGACAGCGACCTCGTCCACCTCGAGTTCGGCGAACCCGACTTCGACACGCCGGACCACGTCGTCGAGGCGGCAGTCGAGGCCGCCCGGAACGGGGCGACGAACTACACCTCGAACGCGGGGATGCCGAAACTCCGGGAAGCGATCGCGGAAACGCTCTCGAGCGAGCGGGACCGTCCCGTCGACCCGAACTCGGAGATCGTGGTCACGAACGGCGGCGTCGAGGCGCTGCACCTCGCGATCCACGCGGTCGCCGACCCCGGCGACGAGATCGTCGTCCCCACGCCCGCGTGGCCGAACCCGATCTCGCAGGCGAAACTCGCCGACGCGGTTCCCGTCGAGGTGCCGATGCCCGCCGACGAGGGGTTCGAGCCCGACCCCGAGCGGATCGTCGACGCGATCGGACCGGACACCGCGGCCGTCCTGCTGACCTCGCCGTCGAACCCGACCGGCCGGGTGTTCCCCGCGGAGGCCGTCGAGCGCGTCGTCGCGGCCGCGGCCGACCGCGGGGCCTACGTGATCGCCGACGAGGTCTACCGCGAACTGGCCTACGAGGAGCTGCCGCCCCGCGCCGTCAGCCTCGCCGAGCGCAACGAGCGCGACGACTGGGTGCTCTCGATCAACTCCTGCTCGAAGACCTACGCGATGACCGGCTGGCGCGTCGGCTGGCTCTCCGGCCCCGAAGACGTCCTCTCGCAGGTCGAGACGATCCACGAGAGTACGACCTCTTGCGTGAACACGCCCGCCCAGTACGCCGCCATCGAGGCGCTGACCGGCCCGCAGGAGCCGTTCGATGAGATGCAGGCGGCCTTCCGCGAGCGCCGCGACTACGTCGTCGACCGCCTCGAGTCGATCCCCCGCGTCGCCGCTGCCGAACCCGAGGGCGCCTTCTACGCGTTCGTCGACATGAGCGCGCTCGAGGGCTCGAGCACCGAAGTCGCGAAGCGACTGCTCTACGATCACGAGGTCGTCGCGGCGCCGGGAACGGCCTTCGGCGCCGGCGGCGAGGGCCACCTCCGGCTCAGTTTCGCGAACGATATGGCGCGGCTCGAGACGGGACTGGATCGGCTCGAGGAGATGGTTCGGACCGAACCGGACGACGAGTGATCGACGCCGCGCGACCGGCCGAGAGCCGATAATGAGAACGGCGGCAAAATTTTATGTATTTGACATTCGAACGCCGAAGAGATGGCCCGTCCCCGCTTCGCCGCGATCGTCCTCTGCTGTCTAATCGGGCTCGCAACCGTCGCCGTCGTCGCGGGCGCGCCCCCGCCGACGACGCTCTGCGGTAGCTGCGCCGACGGCGTCCCCGGCGCGACGGAACCCGGGACGCTCGACGTGTACGTCGACGGCGACGGCGATTCCCGGTGGATCGAGCGCGTCCCCGTGAACGACTCCGCCGCCGATCGGTACCGCGAGAACGCCACCGCCCTCGAGCGCGAAGTCGACCCGACGGGGACCTACTACCACGTCGTCGGCGAGGGCGTCGACCGGACGATCGCGCTCGAGAACGGCACCGTCACGGTGACCTACGCCGTCGAAAGCGTCGCCCGGACCGGCGTTCGGGACGCCCGAGTCGTCGACTACTTCGCGCTCGAGAATCCGCGGGATCGATACTGGCTGGAGGCCGACCGCGTGACGATCCACACGCCCGAGGGAACCGTCGTGACGAACGATCCGTCGGGGGCGACCGTCGACGGGAATACGGCGACGTGGGACGGCGAGAGCGAGTTCGGCGACCGAACCTACGTCACGTACGGCTCGAGCGACGAGTCCGCGCTCGTCGGCGCCGCGAGCGCCTACGCGACGATCGGACTCGAGATCGGTCCCGACGCGCTCGAGCAGGGCGTACGCGCCGGCCTCGTTCCGGGTGCGCTGCTCGCGTTCGCCGGAATCGCCGCCGGTCGCGTCGACTGGGGCCGCGACGCGTTCGATCTCGCCGCGCTCGAGCGATTGCTCGTCGGCGTCGGTGCGATCGGTGCGGTCGGCTTGGTCGTCGTGAGCACGGCCGCGACCGGCCGGCCGTTCAATCCCGCGCTCGGCGCGCTGAGTGCGTTGGGAGTCGGGTACGCCGCGCTCGGGATCGCCGTTCGCCGCGGCCGCCGCCGCAGCACTCGCGGCGTGATCGCCCTCGCGGCGCTCGTCTCGCTGGCGACCGGCGCGCTGTTGTGGGTGCTCGGCGGTCCGGGGTCGCTGACCGCGCTTCCGTTCGGACTGGCCGCCGCCTGCTTCCTCCCGCTGGGGTACGCCGCCGAGCGTCGCTCGAGCGTCGTCCCGCTCGCTCTCGCCGCGTTCACGGCGATTTTCCTGATCGGCGGCGCCGTCGTGCTGTCGCTGTTCGTCGCGCCGGCCGGACTCGGCGTGTTCGTCTTCTGGTTCGTCCTGGTCGGCTGGGCCGTGATGGTCGCGGTCTTCGGCTATCCGCTGGCACTCGTCGGCCGGCTCCTGGCGACCGATGCAGACCCGGCTGACGGATCGATGTAGGGATCGGACAGAACACGAGGCGTTTCGAGCAGCTTACTGATGGAGCGGCTGTTCCGCCATCTTCCGGCGCAACTCCTCGAGCCGACTGCGCGAGACGCCGTCCTCGAACTGCTGGATGAGCGCGAACACTTCCGCTCGCGACACCTTCACGTCGCCCTCGCGGACGACGTCCTCGGGCCGGTTCTGGAGTTCGCGCATCGTCCCGACCGCGAGCAGGAAGGGGATCGCCCACGCCGAGAGGCGGTTGCCGTGTCGCTCCGGCACGATCTCGAGGTAGCGCTGGGCGTCGTCGAGGTAGGTCTCCGCGCGGTTCGTGACGCGTTTGATGACGTTCGTGACGCCGCCGTGGTTCGCCTCGTGGGTCACCGCCTCGGCGTCGACGTTCTCCTCGGCGAGCCACTCCGCGGGGAGGTAGACGTTGTTCTCCTCGCGGTAGTCGTCCTCGACGTCCTTGGCGATGTTGACCAGTTGGAGCAGGAGGGCGAAGGAGCGGGCGTTGTCGCGCATTTCCCGGGCTCGCTCCTCGGAGGCGCCGCGAGCGACCAGCCCCGTGATCAAGGTGCCGACGGTGCCGGCGGCGTACCAGCAGTACTCCTCGAGTTCCTCGAGCGTCTGCAGGCGCAGCCCGCCCTCGTCGGCGTAGCGGTCGGTGAACATGGCCATCCCGTCGACGAGTTCGCGGACGGGTTCGCGCATGATCTCGCGGGGTTCCTCCTCGAGCGAGTCGAAGGTGCGCAGGACGCGGGGCGTCTGGGCGACGACCTCCCAGTCGTCGGTTCGCTCGTCGGGGATCCAGGGTTCGACCTCGTCCATGAACGCGTCCACCGGCTGCTCCGCGTCGGGATCGAGGAGCCGATCGTACGTCTCGAGGAGGTCGGTCTGCGTTTCCGGCGGAATGTGGCCCGCGTCCTCGATAGTGTCCGCAACACGGCAGAGGAGATAGCCCACGCAGATGTGTCTGGACATCGGCTCCTCGAGCCGGTCGATCGTGATCGAGAAGGTCCGCGAAACACCGTGAACCGCGTCGTAACACCACTCCAGGTCGGCGTCAGTTGTGCAATCGTGCTGGCCGGTGGTCATCTACTCGCGTTTTCTTTGTCGCCACGCCGGAAAAATACCGTGGTCGGTTTATGTAGGCCGACCTACACATGTCGGGGATACCGATACTCGTCTCGACCGATACGTCGACGATAGAATCGGACGTGACGCGCCGATCCGGTCCTTCGTCGGGGGGTGCCGGCACGGACCGGGGAAACCTCTTTTCTGAGCAGGACCGAACCGTGCATATGAACGACACCGTACTCGTCGCCGGATCGCACGGTCCGACCGGACAGCACGTCACGCGGCTGCTCGCCGAGCGCGACGCCGAGCCGCGGGCGATGATCCGCGACGAATCGCAGGCCGACGAAATGGAGTCGCTCGGCGGCGAACCGGTCGTCGCCGACCTGACCGAGCCCGACTCGCTCGAGTCCGCCGTCGAGGGCTGCGGCGCGATCGTCTTCGCCGCGGGCTCGAACGGCGAGGACGTCTACGGCGTCGACCGCGACGGGGCGATCAACCTGATCGACGCCGCCGAGGCAGAGGGGGTCGACCGGTTCGTCATGCTCAGTTCGATGGGCGCCGACGACCCCGAATCGGGCCCCGACGCCCTTCGGGACTACCTCATCGCGAAGGCCGAAGCTGACGAGTACCTTCGGCAGAGCGATCTCTCCTCTACAATCGTCCGTCCGGGCGAATTGACGACCGAGGATGGCTCGGGAGAGCTTCGTGCCGCTGACAGCCTCGAGATGGCATCTGGCGACATCCCGCGCGAAGACGTCGCCCGCGTGCTCGTGACCGCGATCGACTTCGAACCGGTCTCCGGCAAGACGTTCGAGATCCTCTCGGGCGACGAGTCGATCGAGGACGCGCTCGAGGCGGCCGGGACGAACGGATAGCGTCGCGTTCCCGCTATCGGCGGCGAGCGCTGCGCTTTCGCAGTTTATCCGCACCCAGCGGTCCGCAGCGGCTGCCGCAACCCGTGGTGTGTTCCTGTCTATCAATCCACATATGGAAAGAGTAATACGATATATTCATGATTAAACAATCGGTATGCCAGCGGGAACAGATCAAACCCTTCGGCCGTTTCTGTGGCGCGCGAGCAAACTGTACGCCGACACGGAGATCGTCTCGCGGAACCACGACGGGATGCAACGGTACACGTACGGCGAGTACGCGGACCGGACGAGTCGACTCGCGAACGCCCTCGAGGAGTACGGCATCGAGCAGGGCGACCGCGTCGGGACGTTCTGCTGGAATCACTCGCGGCACTTCGAGACGTACTTCGCCGTCCCGTCGATGGGGGCGCAACTGCACACGATCAATCCCCTCCTCCCCGACGCGCACATTCGGTACATCGTCGACAACGCCGACGACGAACTGATCTTCGTCGATCACTCGTTCGCGGGGAAACTCGCCGGCGCGGTCGCCGATGCTGAGGGCGAGTTCGACGACGTCGACTTCGTCGTCATGGGGCGCGAGGAGTCGGACGACCTCGAGGCGACGCCCTACGAGTCGTTCATCGAGGGCCGCGACGCGGAGTACGACTGGCCCGACGTCGACGAGGAACAGCCCGCCGGGATGTGTTACACCTCGGGCACGACCGGCGATCCGAAGGGCGTCGAGTACACCCAGCAGATGCTCTGGAGCCACACGATGGCCTCCCAGACGCCGCAGGGGATCCCGATGGCCGACGACGACGTCGTCATGCCTGTCGTCCCGATGTTCCACGTCAACGCCTGGGGGATGCCGTTTACGGCGACGGCGGGCGGCGCGAAACAGGTCTTCCCCGGTCCATCTCCGGAGCCCGCGGACCTCGCGGACCTCATCGAAACCGAGGGCGTGACGATCACCGCGGGCGTGCCGATCGTCTGGCTCGGGCTGATGGAGTACTGCTCGGAGAACCAGGTGGACCTCTCGGCGCTCGAGACCGTGATCGTCGGCGGCTCGGCGGCGCCGAAGTCGATGATCGAGTGGTTCGACGACCGGGACGTCGAGGTGCTGCACGCCTGGGGAATGACCGAGACGGCGCCGATCGGGACGGTCTCGCACCTCCGAGCCGACCTGCGGGACGCCGACTACGAGACGCGGGTCGACAAGCGCAGCAAACAGGGGCTCGTGATGCCCGGCCTCGAGTTCAGGGTTGTCGGCGACGACGGCGAGGAGGTCGCCTGGAACGGCGAGGACTTCGGCGAGCTGTGGATCCGCGGCCCGTGGGTGGCCACGGAGTACTTCGAGCGACCGCAGGCCAACGAGGCGGAGTTCGAGGACGGCTGGCTCAAGACCGGCGACGTCGTCACCGTCGACGGGGACGGCTACGTCAAGATCGTCGACCGGGAGAAGGACGTGATCAAGTCCGGCGGCGAGTGGATCTCGTCGGTCGAACTCGAGAACGCGATCATGGCCCACGACGGCGTCGCCGAGGCGGCGGTCGTCGGCGTACCCCACGAGCGGTGGCAGGAGCGGCCGGTCGCGTTCGTCGTCCCCGTAGAGGGGGCCGACCGCGAGACGCTCGTCGACGAGATAACCGACCACCTCGCCGACGAGTACCCGAAGTGGTGGCTCCCGGACGATATCGAGTTCATCCAGGAGATTCCGAAGACGGCGACCGGGAAATTCTCGAAGAAGGACATTCGCGAGGAGTACGCCGACGAATCGCTCGTCGAAGGACGGGTTCCGGAAGAGGCTGCACCGGATAGCGACTGAACCGAACCCGCGGTCGGCGTTCGGTTAGCGGCGGACGGATCGCCCTCGATGGGAACGGACAGATAACGGAACGAACAGTAAAGGGCCACGGTTCCAAATACCACAGTATGGACTTCGCGCTCTCCCCCGAGCAGCAACAGATCCGGGATATGGTCGCCGAGTTCGTCGACGAGGAGGTCGTTCCCATCGCCGACGAGATCGACCACGACGACGAGTTCCCGCGCGACCTGATCGACGAGATGGCCGACCTCGGCCTCATGGGAATGCCGTTTCCCGAGGAGTACGGCGGCGCCGGCCTCGACTACCACTCCTACGCGATCGGCCTCGAGGAGATCTCTCGCGGCTCGGGCGGGCTGGGAACGATCGTCGCGGCCCACACCTCCTTAGCCGGGAACATGCTCTACGATTTCGGCACGGAGGCACAGAAGGAGGAGTATCTCGTCCCGCTCGCCGAAGGGACCGACATCGGCGCGTTCGCGCTCTCGGAGGCGGGGGCTGGTAGCGACGTGCCGGCGATGGAAACCACCGCGGAGAAAGACGGGGACGAGTACGTCGTCAACGGCGGCAAGCTCTGGATCTCCAACGGCTCCGTCGCCGATACGATCACCCTCTTTGCGAAGACCGACCCCGAGGCGGGCAACAAGGGCATCTCGTCGTTCGTCGTTCGGCCCGAGGAGGACGACGGCTTCATCGTCGAGGGAACGGAGGAGAAACTCGGCGACAAGGGGTGTCCCACGGCCGAACTCCGGTTCGACGACATGCGCCTGTCCGAGGATCGACTCATCGGCGAGGAGGGCGAAGGCTTCGTCCAGGCGCTGAAGACTTTGAACGGCGGCCGCATCACCATCGCCGCCCGCGGGGTCGGCATCGCCCGCGCCGCGTTCGAGGCCGCTCGAGACTACGCCAACGAGCGCGAGCAGTTCGGCCAGCCGATCGGCGAGTTCCAGTCGATCAAACACAAGCTGGCGGACATGGACACGAAGATCCAGGCCGCGAAAATGCTCATGCACAAGGCCGCAGACAAGAAGATCCGCGGGGAGAACTACATCAAGGACGCCGCGCAGGCCAAGCTCTACGCCAGCGAGGTGAGCCGCGAGGTCGCCAACGAGGGCATCCAGATCCACGGCGGCTACGGCTACACGAAGGACTTCCCCGCCGAGCGGTTCTACCGGGACGCCAAACTCAACGAGATCTACGAGGGGACCAGCGAGGTGCTGCGGAACACGATCGGCGATCAGTTGCTCGAGGAGTGACGCCGACCGGGCGACGATTACTCGATTCGTTCCTCCGTTACGCCTCGTCTCCAGATTCGAGACGCTCCCGAAGCCACTCGTAGTGGTCTCGTACGCGCCGCTGGCCGCTCTCGGTGAGCCGATAAACGTCGTGAATTCCTTCGGTTCGTTCCTCGACGAAGCCGGCCTCGACCAGCGCCGACAGCGAGCCGTAGAACGACTTCGGGTCGATGCGGTCGTCGTAGTGGGACTCGAGGCGCGACTTCAGCTGCTGCCCGCGGAGTTCGCCGTCTTCGGCGGCGGCCAGCAGGACGCACATGTCCCGGCGGCGGCCGCTCTGGAGCCACTTGCTCATGGTGGGCAACTCGCGCGGGTATCGCATCGAGCGTTACGGTTTCCGGTTTCGGCTGCCCGGCTCGAGACGACCGACCGTCATCCTCCGCCCGTCACTCGAGTCCGCCGCGAACGGCCGCCGCGAGCGTCCACGCGATCCCGCCGACGGCGGCGACTGCCAGCACGGACGCCGCGCCGATCTCGAGGTGTGCGTCCCCGCGGACGCCGAGTTCGTGCCGGAAGAGGAACCACCGACCGTCGGGGTGGCCGATCACGACGTCGCCGGAGCCGAACGCGAGCGAGGCCAGCACGGCGACGATGCCGAGGCCGACGAGGACGGCGAGCGTGCCGGCGGCGCCCGCGAGCACCGTCGTGAGGAAGATGGCGGGGGGTCGGCGCTCTAGGGGTCCCCGCTGCCCGTCCGCGTGCTGGTCGGCTTCCGGACCGTAGATCGCAAAGCCCTGCACGCCGCCGGTCGGGAGTTCGGTAACGCGAACGGTCGCGGGGTACTGCAGCAGCGTCGCGGCCATCCAGAGGTCGCCGATCGAGCCGGCCGCGTTCGTCGCGAGCGGGATCAGCCACACCGACGACGGGTAGACCAGCATGGCGGCGACGCCGAGGATCGTAATCGCGACGAACGGCGCGAGCAACATCGCGAGCAGCTGATTCCGGGTGAACTCGCCCCGCGTTTCGGCGTACGCGTACGGCAGTACGAAGTAGGAGACCCCGAGTCCGAACCCGGGCGAGTCGCCGTACCGCGTCATGACTAGCCCGTGGAGCGCTTCGTGGAGCACCACGACGAGCGCGACGAGCCCCAGCGAGACGACGAGCCAGAAGTGGACGGTCGGCGGCGTCGCCCGGATCACGATCGGCTCGAGCGCCTCCCCCCGAATCGCCGCGAGGAGGCGGGCGAAGCAGTACGCGAAGACGAAGAAGCCGACTACTGCGGTTCCGAGCCACTGGAGGGCGACCCGCCGCGTGAGGCGGAACTCGGCGAGCGGGCGGGACCTGGCGGACGCCGTCCGGGACACGCCTGTCACTCCCGACGGCGGCGAAAAAGCGGTATCGGTCTCGGCTCGGAAACCGATAGCTTCCCGGTTCTGGACTCGCGAGTACGATCCATGACCGAACCGGAGGGCGAGGCGGAATCTGGTACGGAGACGGGAACGGCTGCCGAAGGCGAGTCGAACGGCGACGACGCGCGAACCGCCGAAAGCGACGGGATCGCGGCGACCTACGAGGAAACCGACGCCGAGCGAATCCTCGCGTTCGAACGCACGGGCGGCGCCGGCACCGGGCCGAGCGCGACCGCCGCCATCGCACAGAATACGGAGGGGTACGCCATGCTGAAGGTCCGCCCGACGCCCGACGGCGACGAACTCGAGCGCTACTACGGGTTCGACATGGCGCTCGACCACGCCGCGGAGTTGCTCGGCGTCTCGCCCGGCGACCTGCCGGTGCCGGACGCGGCCGCGGACATGGGGATGTAACTGTAACTGCTGCCGACGTCCGAAATCGACGACGAATCACCCGTCAGCTCGCCGACGGGCGTGGGAAAAAGCGGGAACCCTAAATACGCAGAGCCGAAGGATGCAGACGAGAATAGCCGTGGCAACCGACTCGTTTCCCCGACCGATCGGGACTCATCGACGCTTTTCCGGACTCCTGACAGCGACCGCACTGGGCGTTTACCTCCTGCTGATCGTCGGCGCGACGACGTCGATCACGGACGCCGCGTCGGCGTGTTCGACGTGGCCGACCTGCCACGCGCCGACCGATCCGCTGAACGAGACGCAACTCGCGATCGTCTGGGGCCACCGCATCGCGGCCGTCGTCGTCGGCCTGCTCGTCGCCGCGACGGCCGCCGTCGCCGCGCTCGGCGACGCCACCGCCCGCGTTCGGCGGACGCTGCTCGCGTCGGCCGCCCTCTACGTGATCCAGGTCGGCGTCGGCGCGGCGACCGCGACGCTCGGCGCCGACGCCGTCGCGCCCGGGCTCCACCTCGGGCTCGGCGTCGTCATCTTCGCCGGCGTCGTCCTCGCGCTGGCCTGGGACCTCGAGCTCACCACCGGCCAGGCGGACGACGCGATCGCGGCCGAGCCGAGCATGGCGGCCGAACCGCTCGAGGCCGACGGAACGGAGGAGCGCGAACTCCCCTCGAGCCCGCTCGCTCGCGCCCGGCTGACCGCCTTCGCCTACTTCAAGATGATGAAGCCGCGGCTGATGTGGCTGCTCTGTCTCGTCGCCGCCGCGGGGATGGCGCTGGCCGCCGGTCCGGCCCTCGACGCGTACACCATCGTCGCCACGCTCGGCGGGGGCGTCCTCGCGATCGGCGCGTCGGGGACGTTCAACCACGTCTTAGAGCGCGATATCGACCGGCGGATGTCCCGGACCGCGGACCGGCCGCTGGCGACGGATCTGGTGCCGGTTCGGAACGCGCTGGCCTTCGGCGGGCTGCTGACGGTCGCCTCGCTCGGCGTCTTCCTGACGATCAACCGGCTCGCGGCGGCGCTTGGGCTAGCCGCAATCTTGTTCTACAGCGTCGTCTACACACTGCTGCTCAAGCCGAATACGGTTCAAAACACGGTCATCGGCGGCTTCGCCGGCGCGCTCCCGGCGCTGATCGGCTGGGCGGCCGTCACCAACGAGATCGGGGTTCCGGCGCTCGCGCTCGCGGGCGTCATCTTCCTCTGGACGCCGGCGCACTTCTACAACCTCGCGCTGGCGTACAAGGACGACTACGCTCGCGGCGGCTTCCCGATGATGCCGGTCGTCCGCGGCGAGACCGAGACCCGCAAACACATCGTCTACTACCTCGCGGCGACGCTCGTGAGCACGGTCGCGCTCGCGTGGCTGACCGACCTCGGGGCGATCTACGCCGCGACGGTCGCGATCTTCGGCGGGGTCTTCCTCTGGGCCGCCGTCGTCCTCCACTTCGAGCAGACCGAACGCGCGGCGTTCCGCTCGTTCCACGCCTCGAACGCCTTCCTCGGGGCGGTGCTGGTCGCCGTGCTGGTCGACGCGCTCGTGCTGTAGGTCGGGCGGCACAGTCGGCTGCTCCGACCGCCGTTGCGATGTCCCTAACTCGCTTCGCCCGTAAGCACCGGTCATGCATCGCCGCTCGTTTCTCGCTGCGACCGCCGGCGCGTCCGCGATCGGCCTCGCCGGCTGTACCTCGTTTTTGGAAGCGTCCATGCCCGAAGAACTCGCCGGCGTCGATCCCGACCGCCAGCTACCGGTCCCGACGCTCGGCGACGGACCGGTCGCGGTCGACGTCTACGAGGATTTCGGCTGTCCGCACTGTCAGGACTTTCAGGCCGAGGTGTTCCCCACGCTCGAGTCCGACTACATCGAGCCGGGTGAGATCGAGTACCGCCACCGAGATTTCGTCGTGATGGCGTCGGATACCTCCGCGGCGCGGGCGAACGCCGCCCGCGCGGTTCAGGCGGACACCCGCGCCGACGACGATCCTAACGGCCGCTTCTTCGAGTACAAGCGCGCGTGATGAGCGACGACATCGGCGGCCCGGACGAACTGGCCGCGACCGCAGAGGACGTCGGCGCCGACCCGTCGGCCGTGACGGCGGCGCTCGAGGACGACACCTACTACCCGACGCTGGTGGCGGACTGGGAGCGCGGCGACGAAGCGGGAGTCGAGGCGACCCCGACGGTGTTCGTGGACGGCGAACAGGTCGACGATTCGCAGGACGAGGAGTCGGTCGTCTCGGCCATTGAAGACGCGCTCGCGTAGGGACACCGCGGTCGCGCGGAGCGACTCGAGCGCCGTCTCGATGCGCTCGAACTGATCGTCGGCGCGATCGCGCTCGACTGCGCCGACGTTCTCCTCGACGTCGATCAGCCGCTCGCCGCGGGCGCTTACTGCTGGGTCGATCGAACGAACTCCTCGAGTTCGTCCTCGATGAGCGTCGCGACGCGCTCCCCGTACTGCCAGAGGGCCGCGTTGAGTCGCTCCTCGGTCTCGTCGTCGAGCCCGTCCCCGCCTCGAAGGACGGAGTCGTCGGTGATCTGCGGGTGGTACACGCAGACGACGCCGAGCGAGCGATCCGACCCCGCCGGGCCGGCGGTGTGGATTCCGTACTGATCGGTTCCCCAGACCCCGTCGCCGCCGTGGCGCTCCAGTTCCGAGTCGATCGCATCGAGCAGTTGCAGTTCGTCCGGTGTAAGCACCGGATCGTCTCCCTCGAACAGGTCGCGGTAGGCCGCCGTTCGGGCGCTGTTCGTCCACCGCTCCAGGTTGGAGCGGGCTCGCACGACCAGTTGGCGTTCCGCCGGAGCCTCGACCATACAGTACTACCGGCAGCCAGCCCAATCAACGTTTGTCCGGGACGAATAGACTGTCCACTCTGCGATGATATCGTCCTGTACTACGTCCTGATTCCTGGCCAGAACTCTGCGCTCGGACCGTCTCGCGCGTGCCGGCCGCAGCGTTATCCCGCTCACGCTCGTCGTTCGCGACATGGGAGACACGAAACAAGGGCGAGACAAGCAAGCGCGCGACGAGGAAGACCGCCAGCGAGACCGAGAACTCGAGGAGGCGATCGACCGCACCGACGAAGCCGAACCGGACGCTGACCGCGAGGACGACGCGGACGACGGGCGCGACGAAGACGAAAACGAAACCGCCGACTCGTAACCGCCGTCAGCCGGTCCGCCCCTTTCTTACCGACCGTTACTCGTCCGTCCCTCGGGCCGCCTCGATCCGCTCGAACTGCTCGTCGGAGAGGTCGAGGTCGACCGCGCCGACGTTCTCCTCGAGCTGGTCGGACGTTCGCGCGCCGACGATCGGGACGCACGTAAAGCGGTCCTGCTCCATCAGCCAGCGCAGCGAGACTTGCGCCGGCGTCGCGTCGAGTTCGTCGGCGACGCCCTCGACGGCCTCGAGGACGTCCCAGGCGTTCTCCTGGACGTACCACTCGTCGAACATCTCGTCCAGACTGCCGCGGGAGCCGTCGGGGGCTTCGATGCCGCCGTCCTCGGTGCGCTCGTACTTGCCGGTGAGGAACCCGCCCGCGAGCGGCGAGTACGGACAGACCGCCAGATCCTGATCCGCGCAGACGTCGAGGTAATCGCTCACCTCGTCGTACTGGACCGCGTTGACCATCGGCTGGGTGACGTCGAACCGCTCGAGGCCCTCGACATCGCTCTTCCAGAGCGCCTTGGTCAGCTGCCAGGCGGCCATCGACGAGGCGCCGAGGTAGTGGACCTTCCCCTCCTCGACGAGTTCGGTCAGCGTTCGCAGGGTCTCCCGAATCGGCGTGTCCTCGTCCCAGCGGTGGATGTAGTAGACGTCGAGGTAGTCAGTTCCCAGCCGGTCGAGAGTCCCCTCGATCTGGGCGCGGATGTGCTTGCGCCCCAGCCCGGAGTCGTTCGGCCCGGGCTCGCCCCAGCCGTCGAAGGGGAAGTACACCTTCGAGGCGATGACGACGTCCTCGCGGTCGTGATCCTCGAGCCACTCGCCGATCCACTCCTCGCTGGTGCCGTTGGGATCGCCGTAGACGTTGGCCGTGTCGATGAAGTTGATCCCGTTCTCCCAGGCGGTATCGAGCAGCTCGTGGGCCTCCTCGCGGTCGGTTTCGACCACGCCGTCGCTCTCCATGGCGAAGCGCCAGGTGCCGAAACAGAGCTTCGATACCGTCGTGCCCGTGTTGCCGAGTGTCGTGTACTCCATCTCGTGTCGGCGTTCTCGAGCGACCGCTAAAATGGATCGGGAACCGGCGAGTCGGTCGGCCTTTCGACCGCTCGGGCGCCGCCTCCGACGCCCTCGAGACGCGCGACGGCCCGTCAGTCGAGGTAATACCAGTCGAACCGCTCGACCGCGTAGCGGTAGGAGACCAGCGGCGCGGCCAGCCCGACGACCAGCACGAGCCAGGCCGCGACGGTGATCGACCCCGCCGAGATCGCCAGTTCCGGCCCCGGCGTCCACGCGGACACCGACGCGACGAGATCGGCGATCAACTCCGGGGCCTCGAGGTAGAGCACGACGGCGGCGACGGCGGGCAGCGCGATCGAGAGCGTGTAGACGAGGAACGCCGTCTTGCTCGGCATCACGGCCTCGCGGTTGTTCGTCACCTTGACGCTGCCGAAGCGGGGGAACGCTGAGCCGACGCCGGTCGCCAGCGCCGGCGTGGCGACCGCGCCGACGGCGGTACCCGCGATCAGCGCGGCGGTGTGCTCGAGCGAGAGCGGGCTCACGAGGCCGAGCGCCGCGGACGCCACGATCGCGACCGGAACGCCGACGAGCGCGCCGGCGAGGATTCGGCCGCGAATCGCCTGCCGGCCGGTCAGCGTCGAGGTCAGGACGGCGGGCAGTCCCGGACCGAGATCGCCCAGCGGGTTGAGCGTAAAGAGGACGCCGGCCGCCCAGACGACGTACAGGCTGAACAGGACGGCCAGGTACGACGGCACCGTCCCCAGTTCCGTGATCTGCTGGACGAACCCGAGCGTCCCGAGCAGCGGGTAGCCGGCGTAGGCCAGCCGGATCGGCGAGCGCTTCGCGCGGCGGATCGCGGTTACGGTCTCCGTCCGGACGGGCCGCGAGACCGTCCCGGAGAGGAGATCGGCGAGCCGGTCGGAGGAGGTTTCCTCGTCGATTTCTTCGTCTTCGAACCGAGCCGGATCGGCGAACCAGTGCAGCCGCGCCGAGGGAACCCCGACGGCGACCGCGACGCCGACCAGCAGCGCCGAGCCGACGAGCGCGCCGCCGACGCCGAGCATCGAGGCGTCGATTCCGGGGATACCGAGCAACAGGAGGTGGCCGGGCCAGCCTAACGGACTGGCCTGCAGGTGGGTAAACAGCGTCGTCATGACGGCGTCGAGGCCCCCGGTCGCGATCGCGCCGAAGTAGACGAGCCAGAACGCGGCGAACAGCACCAGTCGGTATCGGGCGACCGGCTCGTAGACGGTGATCAGGTGGCGAATCGCGATCCCGACGACGAACGCCACGGGGACGGCGGTGACGAGCAGGCAGACGATCAGCAGCGGCGCCGCGAGAACCGGCAGGATCGTCCCCGCGCCGTAGGCGAACGCGGTGGCAAACAGGATCGCGGGCGGAACCACCCAGACGCCGAGCAGCACGGTTTCGGCGGCGATAACGCCGACGACGGTGTTGCGAACCGGCGTCGATAGCAGGAGGAACGCCGGCTTATCGATGTCGCCGACCGTCGTCACCGTCCGAAGTATCGCCATGAAGGTCAGAAACAGCCACACGACCGCCGTGCCGCCGGTGACGTAGCCGGTGATCGTCTCGGCCGTCTCGGGGGTTACTGTCCCGGCGACCGCTTCCTCGCCCAGCGAGGGAAGAATCGAGAGGCCGAGAAACGTGATCGGCCCGAGCGCGAACAGGGCGACCGCGGCCATCATGAGCAGTTTCGTCTTGTTCCCGACGAAGGTCCGAACGGTCCGTCGGAGTTCGAGGTGCGCGACGGTGGCGGGTGCGGCGCGCATCAGAGCTCACCTCGAGTGGCACTCGAGCGAGGCGCACGGAAACGGAGACGGGAACGGGGCCGAAGACGAGCGAACGGGAAGTACATGGTCGAATCCGCACCGCGCTGGTAGTAAACACTTTGGATCCTTGTCATCACGGCGCAGAAAATGACACGGGTTTAATACTATTCGTCCGGAATGGCCGGTATGCGCCCCGCCGACGCCCCCGCTATCGAGACCGACGGCCTGACGAAACGCTACGGCGAGACGACCGCCGTCTCGAACCTGACGATGTCCGTCGATCGGGGAACCGTCTACGGCTTCCTCGGTCCAAACGGGGCCGGCAAGACGACGACGATGCGGATGCTGACGACGCTGACGAAGCCCACGTCGGGGACCGCCCGCGTCGCCGGCCACTCGATCGCCGAGCGCGAGGCCGTCGCGCCCTACATCGGTTACCTCCCCGAAGATCCGCCGGTCTACGACGAACTCACCGGCCGCGAACAGCTCGAGTACGCCGCCGGGCTCCGAGATATTCCGGAGGACGAGGCCGACGAGCGGATCGAATCATTGCTCGAGCGGTTCGACCTGCTGGCCGACGCCAACAAGCGCATCGAGGACTACTCGAAGGGGATGCGCCAGAAGGTCGGGGTCATCCAGGCCGTGCTCCACGAACCGGCCGTCGCCTTCCTCGACGAGCCGACCAGCGGGCTCGATCCCCGCGCCGCGCGGACGATGCGGGACACCATCGCCGACCTCGCGGACCGGGAGATGACGATCTTCCTCTCGACGCACATCCTCCCCGTGGTCGACGAACTGGCCGACGAGATCGGCGTCCTCCACGACGGGGAACTCGTCGCCGAGGGCGACCCCGAGACGCTCAAGTCCCGAGCCGAGACCGGCGACGCGCGGAGCCTCGAGGACGCCTTCCTCGAGGTGACCCGCGAGGAACCCCAACACGACGCGGCGACGGCGGAACCGCCGCTGGAGTAGCGACGCGGACGCGCTGTTTTTGATGACCCGTCCATCACCGACGACGGTCGCGATCGCAGCGCTCGGCGGTCTCGCGAACGTCGCTGTCGTGCTCGGATTGTACGCCCGCGGGGACTATCCCGCCCCCGAAGTCGCCGTCCTCGCGGTGACCGCATTCCTCGTCGGGTTCCTTCCTTGGTTCGCTACGGCGTATACGCGGCTACTGACGCCCGCGATCGGCTTCCTTGCGGCACTCTCCGGTACCGCCTATCTCGAGTTCGCGACGCCGCCTCCCGAATGGGGCCAACTGGGCGAGTACGTCGTCGTGGACGGACCGACGCACGTCTCGAGTTACGCGAACGCCTGGGACGTCTGGCTGGCCCTGTTGACGGTCGCCGGCGTCCTCGAGTTCGCGATCCGCCGCGGGTACGGGATCGGCGGCGACCGGCTCCGGAACCTTCCGACGCTGCCGTTCTCGCGCGATCGGCTCGTCCGAACGGTCGGCAGCGTTGCCGCCCTCGTCGGCCTCGCGGCGACGCTGCTGGTGCTGCGGGCCGGCATCCGACCCCCCGCTGCCGCAGCCGTCGTGTTCCTCTTCGCCGCCGCCGTCACCGCTGTCCCGCTCGCGGCGCTGCTCGCTCGCGGTATCGTCGTGCCGACGGTGCTGTTCGCGCTCGTCCCCTACACGCTGGTTTACGAGGTGTTCGTCACGACCGACAGCCCGCTTCATATTCTCCTGTTCGGCCCCTACGCCATCGTCCTCGCACTCGCGTGGGTGCTCGAGGAAGCGATCCGTTCGCGACTGGGCGGCTGGGACGGCGGTCGGTTCGCTGGCCGAGAGCCGGCGTAATTGGATATCAGCTCTCGAGACGTGACCAGCGTCGCCCGACGGCTACGCGCTCGGATCGAACACGCCGCGTTTCAATCCCTCTCGGACGGGGTCGTGTTCGGCGTCGGTCGGCGGTGGCCCGGTCACGAGCAGCGCCTCGAGGCGCTCGTCCTCGCTCGCCCGCACTCCACGGTCGACGTCTGCGGGCACGGTGACGACGTCCCCGGGTTCGACCGCGTGTTCGTCGTCGCCGTCGCGGACGACGCCGGTCCCGGAGCGAACGTGGATAGCGACGTCGCTGCCCGGCGCGTGGACGGGGATGAACTGCCCCGGTTCGAAGTAGCCGCAGACGACCTTCATGCGGTCGGTTTCGAAGACGGTGCGTGCGGAGAATTTGGCGTCGTTGAACTCCCGTTCGGTGTCGAAGTCTGTCTTTGACATGGGTGGATCGCTGCGGTTTAGGCTATCCTAAACCGTTTGTGTGAGACTGCTCGCTCCGACCGGATCGTCCTTCTCCCGAACACGTTCGTCGCCGCTCGATAGCGGGAATCGGGCGGATCGCGTCCGACCCGACCGGGCCCGGCGCAACCGCAGTGGCGGCCGAAACCCGAGTCCGACACCCTAAAGCGGGCGGACTCTGTGGTTCGGATATGGAGTATCACGAGGCGGCGGACGCGCTCTTCGGTCTGCGACGGTTCCGCCCGAAACCGGGGACGGAGTCGACCGCGCGGCTCCTCGCCCACCTCGGGAACCCACACGAGGACGTCGATTTCGTGCAGGTCGCCGGCTCCAACGGGAAAGGGAGCACGGCGCGGATGCTCGAGCGGACGCTCCGGGAAGCCGGGCTCTCGGTGGGACTGTACACCTCGCCGCACCTCGAGGAACTGCGCGAGCGGGTGCGGGTCGACGGGCGCAAGATCCCCCGGTCGGCCGTCTGCGAGTTCGTCGACTCGACGCAGGACTACCTCACGGACCGGGCCGCCGACGGGGAGTCGCCCACCTTCTTCGAGACGATGACCGCGCTGGCGCTCTGGCAGTTCGACCGCGAGGACGTCGACGTGGCCGTCCTCGAGGTCGGCATCGGCGGGAAGTTCGACGCCACGAGCGTCGTCGATCCGATCGCGAGCGCGGTCACCAGCGTCACCCTCGAGCACACGGGCATCCTCGGCGACACCGAGGAAGAGATCGCCCGCGACAAAGCCCACGTCGCCCCGGACGAGGCGCCGCTCGTGACCGGCGTCTCGGGCGACCCGCTCGAGGCGGTCCGAGACGTTGCCGGCGACGTCGTCACGGTCGGCTTCGCCGACGAGGACCCCGAACCCGACGTCCGCGTCGAGTACGGCGGCCGGACGAACCACACCGAAGCGGCCGTCTCGATCGACGCCGACGAGTGGGGTGTCGAGACGCGCGTGCCGCTACCGGGCGAGCACCAGGCCGAGAACGCCGGGATCGCCGCGACGCTCGCGCGGCAGGTCGCCGGCGTTTCGACCGACGACATCGCCCGCGGGCTGCGCAGCGCCCACTGGCCGGGCCGGTTCGAGGTGATCGACACCGAGCCGCTGGTCGTCCTCGATGGCGCGCACAATCCCGGCGCCTGCGAGACGCTCGCGTCGACGCTCGGCAGCTACGAGTACGACGACCTCCGCGTCGTCTTCGGCGCGATGCACGACAAGGACCACCGGGAGATGGCCGCGGCGCTGCCGACCCCCGACGCGGTCGTCGCGACGGAACCCTCCCTCGACCGCGCCGAGGATCCGGCCGTCCTCGCCGACGTGTTCGACGACGCCGGCGTCGAAGACGTCCGCATCGAGGGTGCCGTGCAGGCCGCCCTCGAGACGGCCCTTTCCGAGGCCGATCGATCCGACTGCGTGCTCGTCACCGGCTCGCTGTTCGCGGTCGCCGAGGCGCGCCGGCGGTGGACTCGCACCGAGATTTCGAAGCGCATCCGCGACCGCTCGGACGCCCGCGAGGCGCTCGCAGGTGCGAACGTTCCCGAGGCCAGCGTCCGGCAACTGAGCGGGCAGGGCGTCCACCGCGTCGTGCGCACGCGCTTGCAGCGACGGCAAGCGACGCTGGTGAAGGAGGAATTGCTGCGCGTCGGCGGCGAGTGTGCGCTCTCAGGGCTCCAGCGGGACGACGAACCCGTCGACACCCTCCTGATGGGGACGTTCGCGCAGTTCGAACGCCTCGTCGACCGCCTCGAGTCGGACGCCGACGCGCGGTCGCTGGGGCTCGCCGAACTCGCCGCGGAACTGCGGGGAACGCTCGAGATCAGCGACGCTGGCGCCCCTCCAAACGAGTTCGTAGCCAATCAGTCGCCGCTGTCGCGGTCGCCGTGGCCGTGGTTCGATCGCACCGCCGTGATGGGCATCCTGAACGTCACGCCCGACAGCTTCCACGACGGCGGCGAGTACGACGCCGTCGAGGACGCCGTCGCCCGCGCGGAGGCGATGGTCGAGGCCGGCGCCGATGTGCTCGACGTCGGCGGCGAGTCGACCCGTCCCGGCGCCGACCCCGTTTCGACCGAGGAGGAGATCGACCGCGTCGTGCCCGTCCTCGAGCGGGTCCGAGACTTCGACATCCCGATCTCGATCGACACCCGCAAGGCCGCCGTCGCCGACGCGGCCCTCGAAGCCGGCGCCGATATCATCAACGACGTCTCGGGGCTCGAGGACCCCGAAATGCGGTTCGTCGCGGCCGACCACGACGCGGGGCTGATCGTGATGCACAGCATCAACGCGCCGGTCGTCCCGGGACAGGAGGTGACCTACGACGACGTCGTCGAGGACGTCATCGACCAGCTTTCCGAGCGGGTGCTGCTCGCGGAGAAGGCGGGCGTCGACCGCGAGAACATCGTCGTCGATCCCGGCATCGGCTTCGGCAAGTCGGCCCGCGAGAGCTTCGAGATTCTCGACCGGCTCGAGGAGTTCCGCGCGCTGGGCTGTCCGGTTCTCTTCGGGCACTCCCACAAGTCGATGTTCGAGCACGTCGGCAGCGAGGCCGGCGACTGCCTCGACGCGACGGTCGCGGCGAGCGCGCTCGCGGCCGACCGCGGGGCCGACCTCGTCCGCGTCCACGACGTTCCCGAGAACGTCGCCGCGGTCCGGACGGCGCTCGCGACGCGGAATCCGGATCGCTTCGAGTGGTAGCCGCTTCTACCGCCGCCACCGGACCGTCCCGGCCACCGTCACCCCACCGCACCGTCGCCGCCACCGCCACTCGTCGACTACACTTTTGTATCGACCGCCCGACGTGTGTCGTGTAGGATGCGCTACCGGAGAATCGACCGCTGGACCAGGGCTCGAACTCGAGCGCGCTCGTCCGCCGTCGCCGCGAGGAACCGATGAGCGACGCCGGCGGCACTGGCCCGACCGCGCCGTCCGAGCGGATCGTCGCGCTCGACGCGCTGCGGGGCTTCGCGCTGCTCGGCATCCTCATCATCAACGTCCGCGTGTTCGCGATGCCGGAGGCGACGCTCGGCAATCCGACGGTGTACGGCGATTTCACCGGCGGCAACTACTGGGCCTGGTTCGTCGGCCACGTCTTCGCCGAGCAGAAGTTTATCACGATCTTCACGCTCCTGTTCGGCGGCGGGGTCGTGCTGTTCACGCGGAAAGCCGAACAGCGCGGGCAATCCGTCTTCGGGCTGTACGCCCGCCGCAACGGCTGGCTCGTCGTCTTCGGCCTCGCACACGCCTACCTCCTGTGGTACGGCGACATCCTCGTCGCGTACGGCGTCTGCGCGTTCGGCGTCGTCCTCCTGCGGGACCTCGAGCCCCGCACGCTGGCCGGCCTCGGACTCGTCCTGGTGGCCGTCCCCTCGCTCATCGAGGGGCTGGCCGGGCTCGCCATGGACCCGGCCGCGATCGCGAGCACGTGGCGCCCGCCCGATGCGGCGATTCGGGCGGAACTCGAGGCCTACCGCGGCGGCTGGCTCGAGCAGCTGACTCACCGCGTGCCGACGTCGCTGCGCCGGCAGACCACCGGGCTGCTCGGCTACACCGGCTGGCGCGTGAGCGGGTCGATGCTGCTCGGGATGGCGCTGTTCGAGCGGGGCGTGCTGATGAACGATCGGTCGACCCGATTCTACCGCCGGCTGGTCGCCGTCGGCGCGAGTAGCGGGCTCGCCGTGATCCTCGTCGGCGTCTGGTACATCGAGGCGAACGACTGGGGGGCCGGCGTCGCGCTGCTCTGGCGGCAGTTCAACTACTGGGGCAGTTTCGCGCTCGCCGGCGCGTACGTCGGCCTGGTGATGCTGTACTGCCGGCGGCGACCCGACGGTCCCGTCACCCGGGCGCTTGCCGCCGTCGGTCGGACCGCCTTCAGCAACTACATTCTCCAGACCGTCCTCGCGACGTCGATCTTCTACGGCCACGGGCTCGGACTGTTCGGCCGGCTGACCCGCCTCGAGTTGCTCGGCGTCGTCGTCGCCATCTGGGCGGTGCAGGTGCCGCTGTCGGTGTGCTGGCTGCGGTACTTCCGGTACGGACCGCTCGAGTGGCTCTGGCGCTCGCTCACCTACGAGCAGTGGCAGCCGCTTCGAGCGGACCAAGCCGAGAAAAAACGCCGTCAGTCGGTCGATTCGGAGCCCGTCGACGAGAGCGAGTGAGTCGAACTCCGTTCGACGCCGCCGGAGAAGCTACCAGCGGTGGTGGACGTGCTCCGCGACGTACTCCTCGTAGACGTCCTGCGCCGCACCGTCGGTCTGGTGCGAGAGCGAATCGAGATCCGAGACTGCGGCGTTGGACTCGACGTGGTCCGGCGAGGTCGTCCCCGGAATGACCGTCGAGACCGCCTCGTGGTCGAGGATCCAGCGCAGCGTGAACTCGGCCATCGTCAGATCCTCGGGAACGTGGGGCTCGAGCGCCTCGACGGCGTCGTGACCGGTCTCGTAGGGGACGCCGGCGAACGTCTCGCCGACGTCGAAGGCCTCGCCCTGGCGGTTGAAGTTGCGGTGGTCGTCCTCGGGAAACTCCTGCTCGCGCTCGAGCGCGCCGGTCAACAGGCCGGAGGCGTAGGGGACGCGGACGATGACGCCGATATCGTTTTTCTTGGCCTGCTCGAAGAACAGCTCCTTCGGGCGCTGGCGGAACGGGTTGAAGATGATCTGGACCGTCTCGACGACGTCGTACTCAACGGCCTTCAGCGCCTCCTCGACCTTCTCGACGCTGACGCCCGCGCGGGCGATCTTGCCTTCGTCTTTGAGGCGTTCGAGGGCCTCGAAGGTGTCTGGCTGGTAGTACGCCTCGGTGGGCGGACAGTGCAGTTGGACGAGATCGAGGGTGTCCTCGCCGATGTACTCGCGGCTTCGGTCGACGAACTGTGAGAGGTTATCGTAGTTATACCGGTCGGCCTCGTGAGGGTCGAGCCGGCGGCCGGCCTTTGTCGCAACGGTGACGTCGTCGTGGGCCTCGCGCTCGTCGAGGACGTGGCCGATGTGGCGCTCGCTGCGCCCGTCGCCGTAGACGTCCGCGGTGTCGATGAAGTCGATGCCCGACTCGAGCGCGGCGCGGACGACCTCGCGGCCGGTTTCGTCGTCGACGTCGCCCCAGTCGCCGCCGATGTTCCACGTGCCGAGTCCGACTTCCGAAACGTCGTATCCCGTCGAACCGAGTCGTCGATGGTTCATGTGTGATCGATGCGGATAGTCTCGGGTATGCCTTGCCTTCGGGGCAATCCGCACGACCTCGATTCCGCGAGCCCGCGATCGATCCAAGAGAGGGCGGCGCCCTCAGAACGGCCCGCCGTCAACGACCCCTGCCATGACCGTTCGTTCGGCCCGTCGGAGCAACTCCCCCGCCGTCCCGCTCGAGCAGTCGAGTCGCTCGGCGACGTCCTCGAGGGACCCGTTTCGGGTCGCGCGGTAGTAGCCGCAGTCGACGGCCGCCGAGACGGCTTCGAACTGGCGCCGGGTCAGGTCCACCCGCGCGTCGATTCGCCCGGCGCAGTACTCGCCGACCGAGCGGACGTCGACGCGCGCCGTATCGGCCACGTCGTCGACCGCCGTCTGGATCGCCTCGTCGGGACCGACCGCAGCCAGTCGTATCGTCCCGTCTGCGCGGAACTCTACCGGCGGGATGATGATCAGCCCCGGTTGTTCGACCGCGTCCACGAACGTTCGGTCGGCGCCCGTCAACGACTCTCGGACGTACAGGTAGAACGAATCGTCGCGACACGGTGCGAGTTCGTAGTCGAGCACCGTCGGCGCGTCCTCGAGGGCGGGCTCGTAGGGGAGTCGCGGCCCGTCGATGTAGAACAGCATCGCGTACTCGTCGCCGTACTGGTGGCCGTAGAGCAGCCGCGATGCGGTGTATCCCTCGTGTTCGACGATGAACCGGTGCATCGGATGCTGCTCGGCCGGCGGTCGCTGCAGGGTCACCTCGAGGTAGCGCATGTCCCTGCTCGAGATACGTCCGCTGGCGCCTACAAAGCTACCGCCTCGACGGACCGCTGGCGCGCGGACCGAACGCCGCGACGGTGTGTTATAAACACCCCTCATAGCTGCGGATCAAGGCGGACTATCGTTCCGAACCACTCTCCGCGTGCCATGACGACTCCACGCGTGCAGCCGACTCGAGCCGCGGAGTGGCCCGATATTCGACGACAGGGGAGCGACCTGATCCGCGCGGCCGGCGTCGCGGGCGCGGGCGGCGCCGGCTTTCCGTCCTACGCGAAGTGGACGGACCTCGAAGCCGTCGATTCCCTCCTCGTGAACCACCAGGAGAGCGAGCCGAACTACCGCATCGACAAGTGGCTCGGGAAAACGAAGGCGGAGACGTTCGCCGCGCTGTTCGACGCCCTGCTCGCACAGGCGTTCGACCTGATCGTCGTCAGCGCGAAGTGGAAGGACCGCGACGAGTACGTGCGGGAGCTCGAGGCCGAAACTGACGGCACGGTGATCCCGCCGGACGAGCTGCCGCTCGACCGGAACGCGGAATCCGGCGTCGTGTTCGCCTACACGGAGAACACGTACCAGTACGGGATGGAAAGCGTCCTCCTCAAGACCGTCGACGGGACGGTCATCGGAAACGACCTCCCCACCGACTACGGTTGGCTCGTCCAGAACACGGAAACGCTGTACAACATCTCTCGTGCGCTTTCGAACGGAACACCTGTCACCCGCAAGTACGTCCACGTCAGCGGCGACGTACCGCGCGATCGCTTCCTCGAGGTCCCCGTCGGAACGCCGGCGAGCGAACTGCTGCGAGCGGCTGGCCGCCCACCCGAGTCGCTGCCAGCGGACGCCGTGCTCGCCGACGGCGGACCGGGCTGGTGTTTCCCCGTCGATGCGCCGGCGGCGGACTACGGCGTCCGCAAGCACACGAACTGTCTGCTCGTGCTCGACGAGGATACCGTCGCGGAAAACGCGTACGGCGAGGGACGAATCGACGTGCTCGAGGCGGACGAGTGGACCGACCGGGAGGTAGAATCCGAGCCGACCGCGACGCTCGAGCCGTCTCGCGTCCGGATTCCGCTCGTCACGAACCCGGAGCTCGACGTCGTGGAACCCGCCGAACCGACGGTCGAGATCGGCGACCGCGTCGACGTCGGCGATCGGATCGCGAGCCCGAGTCCCGACGGGATCAGTAACCCGCAGCACGCCTCGATCGCCGGCGAAGTGACGGCGGTGTCCGCGTCGGCGATCGAGATCGAGTCGCGGTGAGGAACCGTCCGGTGATCGAATCTCCGTGAGGCAGCGTGCGGTCGGCGTTCGCGTCCTCACAGCAACGGAACGACGACAGCAGCGTCAGCGGAACGACGGCAGCACTTCCTCCTCGTAGAACTCGATCGCCTTCTCCTGCTCGTCGCCGATCTGGTGGAAGTAGACGTGGTCGTAGCCCGCGTCGACGGCCTGCTCGAGGCTGTCGATGTGGTCCTGTGGATCCGGACTCGTCGTAGTCCCCGCTTCGGCGATGTCCTCCTTCTCGACCATCTGCGCGGCCTGCTCGAAGTGGGCCGGCGTCGGAAGTTCCTGCCCGAGTTCGCCCGGAATCGAGCCGTTCGGCCACTTCTCGTAGACCGTCTCGACGGCTTCCTCCTCGCTGTCGGCGTAGCAGCCGTGCAGTTGCGTGTATTTCGGCCCGTCGCCGCCGGCGTCCTCGTAGGCCTCGACCGGCTCTCCCTTCGGCCCGGAGCACCAGAGGCCGTCGGCGTTGTCGGCCACCCACTCGGCGGTCTGCGGGCCAAAGGCGCTCGCGATCGTCGTCGGCTGCTCGTCGGGACAGGTGTAGAGGCGCGCGTTCTCGACCGTGTAGTGTTTCCCGTGGTGGCTCGTCGTCTGTCCCGTCCACAGCTTCCGCATCACGTCCATCGCCTCGTCCAACATCTCGAGGCGCACGTCGTGTTCGGGCCAGCGCTCGCCGGTGACGTGTTCGTTCAGGTTCTCGCCGGTGCCGACGCCGAACGTGAAGCGGTCGCCGAACAGCTCGTCGACCGTCGCGACGGCGTGGGCGACGTTGACCGGGTGGATTCGGATCGTCGGGCAGGTGACGCCGACGCCGACCTCGATCTCGTCGGTCGCGTTCGCGATCGCACCCAGCGTCGACCAGACGAACGGCGACTCGCCCTGGGCCGACACCCAGGGGTGGAAGTGGTCCGAGATCGATAGGAAGTCGAAGCCGGCGTCCTCGGCGCGTTCGGCGATCTCGACGAGCCGCTGCGGGCCGTGTTCCTCGCTCGAGAGGGTGTATCCGATCCGTGTCCGTGGCATTCCCGGCTCGCTACCACGAACCGGCGGGTAACGGTTGACCCTGCGAGGGCAAGAGCAGTAGTCTCAATCCTTCACCTCGAGGAAGGAGAGACACCAGTTCGACGGGTCGGCGAGCGCTCGGCGCGAGAACGGGATCGATTCGTCCTCGTCGTCGCCTGCAAGCGGCCGCACCGCCATGTACGTGGGGTCACAGAACCGCGAGACGACCGCCGTCTCGTAGCTCACGAAGCCGAAGCGGGCGAGCAGCTTTGAGGGAAGGGTGCGGGCGGTCACCGACAGCACGCAGGCGTCCGCGTTGTCGGCGACGACCGCCGCGAGCAGGTCGGCGAAGGCCTCGTGGGCCGATCCGAGCGGCACCGCATCGAAGACCAGTACGCCGTCGTCGTCCGACCGCGTGACGAGCGCGGCGACGGGGCGGCCGCCCTGTCTGGCGACGTACGCTGTATGGTCGACCGACGGCGCCTCGAGGAGCCAGCGGTAGTACCGCGCCTCGCGGTGGGCGTGGAACGCGTTCGGGACGCGGGAGTCGTAGACCGACGCGAGGAGGTCGGCTGGCGGCGACGCGTACCGCTCGATCTCGTAGTCGCCGTCGGAGGGCGAGAGGCGATCGTACACCCCCAGCGCGGTTTGTGCGATGGCGTCGGCCGCGTCCGAAAGCGGTCCGGCCGACCGCTCCGCCGGCAGCAACTCGCCGGGTCGCTGGACCCGGTAGTACATCGAAACCACCGTCACCTCCGACCAGCCGAGTTTCTCCTGTGCGCCCAGCGACGCCTCGTTCGGGAAGTTGAAGAACAGCGCCGCCTCCCGGTCGCGGTACCGTTCGATCCCGAGTTCCGTGATCCGGGAGTACAGCCCCTGTCGGCGGTGGTCCGGGTGAACGACCGCGTCCACCGGTTTCAGCGCCCGGACGATCCGCCCGCCGCGCCGGAGCCGGCAGGGAACGTACCCCTGGACGGCGACGATCTCGCCGCCTTGTTCGGCGAGCGTAATCGGGACGTGCGAGAGGTACGGATCGTCGACGTACTTCCAGTCGAACCAGTCGGTGCCGGGCCGATACCCCCACTGGCGTTCGAACAGCGAGAGCACGCCGTCCCGATCGCCCGGCTCGTACGATCTCACTCGGTACTCGTCCGACTCGACGGATTGCTGCTGGGACGCCATTTCGATCCAACGGCGACGGATCGCCCCTTCGTTATGCGGATCCATTGTTGATTCGAGCGCGGTATCCGGACGTAACCGCCCGCTACACGCGCGGTGTACTGCCGAAATACTGGCCGTAGATACGACGTACCTCGAGACAGAGCGCAGATCGACACAGTACCGGACGCCGAACGGTTCGGCGAGACGACTCGGGTCAACCAGCGGAGTCGCAGACTCGAGCGGGCCGACCGAACCGAAGCACCTGAACGAACCCACGAACCGAATGCCGGAATCGAACGCCTTACCCGCGACGCGTCGAAATCGCCGGTATGGAAGCCGTAGTCGAGGCGACAGAACTCGAGAAGACCTACGGCGAGACCGTCGCGCTGTCGGGGGCCACCCTGACGATCGAGCGCGGCGAGGTCTTCGCGCTGATCGGTCCGAACGGGGCCGGGAAGACGACGCTCGTCCGCGCGCTGACGGGGACGACCGACCCCGACGCGGGGGAGGCCCGCATTCTCGGCGATGCACCCCGCGCCGTCGATCGCGACCGGCTCGGCGTGCTCCCGCAGGACTTCTCGCCGCCGGACCGGCTCACCGCTCGCGAACTGCTCGACTACTACGCCGGCCTCTACGACGACGCCCGCGACCCGGCGGACGTGCTCGCCGACGTCGGGCTCGTCGACAGCGCCGACACCTGGTACGAGGACCTCTCGGGCGGCCAGCAGCGCCGGGCCTGCGTCGGCGCGACGCTGGTCAACGACCCGGACCTCCTCTTCCTGGACGAGCCGACGACGGGGATCGATCCCGCCGGTAGACGGACCGTCTGGCGGCTCATCGAGGAGCTGGCGGCCGGCGGGACGACCGTCGTGCTCACCACCCACGACATGGCCGAGGCCGAGCGGCTGGCCGACCGCGTCGGCCTGCTCGCCGACGGCTCGCTCGTCGCGCAGGGCACGCCCGAGGCGCTCATCGCCGAGCACGGCGGCTCGAGCCGGCTGACGATCGACACCGACGCCGAGCCGGCGGCGTTCGACGACCTCGAGTATCCGGTCGACCAGGCAGCGGACCGCGGCCGGAACCGGGACGCCGGCGTCGTCGTCCGCGAGATCGACCCCGAGGCGATCGGGATCGTCGTCGACTACCTCGAGGCGAACGACCTCGCGTACACCGGCCTCTCGTGGGCCGAACCCGACCTCGAGACGGTCTACCTCGAACTGGCGGACGCGACGGAACGCGAGCGGACGGGGCGACTCGATAACGGCGACGCGACCGCCGACGCGGACCGCCCTCGAGCGGGTGAGACGGCGTGAGCCGACTCGGTCGCGTCGGCGCCGAGACGAACGCCGGCTGGCGCTCCTTTATCCGCCGGCGAACGGCGGTCTTCTTCACGTTCTTCTTCCCCGTCATCCTGATCGTCATCTTCGGCGCGCTGGTCCGGACGGACCCGACCGGCGAGGGACTGTTCACGGAGCCGCCGGCCTACTACGTCCCCGGCTACCTCGCCGTCGTCGTCCTCTTCACGCCGCTCTCGCGGATGGGCAGCGAGGTGGCGCGCCACCGCGAGGGGAACCGCTTCGAGAAGCTCGCGACGACGCCGCTGACGCGAGCCGAGTGGCTGCTCGCCCAGACGGTCGTCAACGCGGCCATCATCGGACTGGCGAGCCTGCTGATCCTCGCGCTCGTGGTCCTTCTGACCGGCGCCGAGATCGCGTTCTCGCCGCTGTTGGTGCCGTACGTGCTCGTCGGCGTCGTCTGTTTCTGCGGGATCGGCGCAATGTTGGGCAGCTACACCGACTCCCAGGACGGTGCGGTCACCGCGAGCAACGCCATCGGCCTCCCCCTGCTCTTTCTCTCGGAGACGTTCATCTCGCTCGAGCAGTTGCCCGGCTGGTTCGAACCGCTGGTGAACCTCTCGCCGCTGACGTACTTCGCCCGCGGCGTGCGCGCGGCGACGTTCCCCGAAGCCGACGCGGCCGCCGTGGCCGGCGTCGATGCGACGCTGGCGAACCTCGCGATACTGGCGGTGCTCGCCGTCGTCACGTTCGCGCTCGGCGCGCGATCGATTCCGCGGACGGACTGAGACTGCGCCGGCTCGAGTCGTCCGTTTCCTACTTCTTCTCGGTCTGATCGTCGCCCGCGTCCGCCTCCGTCTTCGTCTCCGACTCCGAGTCCGTCATTCGATCCGTGTAGTCCCAACCGGAGACGACCGCCGGGTCGATCGTGATCGTCACCTCCTCGCGATCCTCGCGGAGCAAGGTTCGCGCGAGTTGCGACTCCGTGCCGCCGAGATACCGCTCTACGAGAGTCCGCAGGATCTCCTTGTCCGAATCGCGCTCGATCGACGCGGTCCCCTGGCCGCGCACACCAGCGTACGGCGGCTCGTTCGTCGAGACCTCGAACGCGACGGCGGGATCCGCGGACAGCAGCGACGCGATGTCGGCGTCCGCGGCGGTCGCACACTGCAGGCGCCAGTCGTCGTCCCCGCCGGATCGGTACCGATACCACAGCGAGACCATCCAGAGCTGATCCGACGGCGTCCGGCAGGCGAGCCGAACCGGAACGGTCGATTCCTCGAGAAACGTCTCGATTTCGTCTCGGCTGAGTGTGCCACGGAGGTCCATACCGAAGGCCACGACGCCGAGCGGTAAAATACGCCGAGCCGAAGCCTTTCCGGAGACGGAACGCGTCTACAGCGCGGGAACGAGCACCGCCGCGAACTCGTACTCGTAGACGTGGTTGAGCAGGACGTAGGTGACGACGCCGAGGACGAGGCTGAGGATCCACGAGGCGGCGGCGATCCGGCCGACGCGGGCGTGGGCGGTGTTTCGCAGCTCCGCCGGCGTGTGGGTAAGTCCGAGGATCAGCGCGTAGAGCACCACCGGCACGGAGACGACCGACAGCACGATGTGGATCGCGAGCATCGCGAGGTACGCGTAGTAGACCGGATCCGGGCCGACGAAGTGCTTCTCGCCCCCGCCGCCGACCTTGATCAGGTACGTGACCAGGAACAGCATGATCAGCGCGAACGCACCGATCATCGCCAGCCGGTGCTTCCCGACGTCACCCCGTCGGATCCAGTACCAGCCAAGCACGAGCAGCACCGTCGTCGTCGAGTTGATCACCGCGATCGCGTGCGAAAGGAGATTGATCTGTGCGGTCGTCAGATCGGGGTAGATCGGTACGTCGAGCACGAACGTACCGATAACCAGCGCGTAGCCGACTATCGTCAACAGAATCGTTGCGCCGATCGGCCGATTCCGAAGTCGTCGTCTCGCGTCCGCGGTTGCCATTGTGGGACGTTAGGAGAGTCGTCGTATCTGTCTTGCTGTTCCGGAACCCAGCCGACGGCGGCCCGACGCCGGTCTCGTCACTCGGAGTCGTCGTCCTCGAGCGACTCGAGGGAGACCGAGCCGTCGGCGCCGACGGTGACGCGGTAACCGCAGTAGTGAAACGAGGTGGAACCGTGCGATCGCGGCGAGCCGTCGGCCCGGTCGGCGAACAGCGAATCGAGCGCTTCCGGGTCGACCGCCGCGTGTAACGGCTCGTACTCGGGTGGCCGCAGTTCGGTCGGCGACACCCCTTCAGCGTCCGCGACAGCTTCGACGACCGCACGACTCGGCGTTTTGCGAACCGTCCCGTCAACACTATCGCCGCCACCCTTCATATACGACCCAATTCCCAGTCCGATCGAATAAAGCTGTCCTTCCGAGGTCGACCCCCTGACACGTACGATCCGTTTACCTTCGATATCGAAGGTAAGCGGGAAAGCCCGCTCACGCCACTGTTTTCGAATGAGGGACTATTTAGAAAAGTTGCTCCCTACACGATCGTACTAGAAAGCAGACAAAAACAGCGGCTGTTAGGTGATGCGGATCGCCGGCTTTCCGGGTCGGGCCTTCGTCGCCAACTCGTCGTCGCCGGTCGCCCGCCGAACCGTGACGTCGGCGCCGAACTCGTCGGTCACGAGCCACGCGGCGCGCTCGAGCAGGTTCCGCTCGCGGTCGGCCTCGAGCGCCGGTTCGGTTCCCCGGCCCGTCCGATCGGCCCGCTCCGCGAGGAAGGTCGCGACCGCGTCGCGGTCGACGTCGGCGTCGACGGCCTCGAGGACGCTTTCGAGGTCGGCGTCGCTTTCCTCCCGTTCGCGGAGGTGGTCGGCCGCGCGGTACTTCCACTCCTCCGCGACGACCAGTTCGATCCGCTCGGGTTCGTCGATCGCCGCGACGTCGACGATGTCGCGAACGTCCTCGAGGGTGCGTTCAACCAGCCGACGCTCGCGGCGGTAGTCGTCGACCTCACGCTCGGGTTCGGGCCAGTCGGCCTCGACGACCAGCCCTTCGCCACGGAGCTTGTTCCAGCACTCCTCGCCGAGGTGGGGCGCCATCGGCGCGATCAGCGCCGCCAAGGTCAGCAGCCCGCGGCGGTAGGTCTCGTCGTGCGGCCGGTCGTACTCGCGGTAGCGCCGGAGCAGTTGCGCGAGTTCCCGGATCTCTGTCGCGGCGCGGTGGAAGCGGAACCGCTCGTACTCCTCCGTGACCGCCGCGATCGTCCGATCGATCTCTCGAGCGAGGTACTCGTCGTGGGGGCGGCGCTCGAGGCGGGTGTCGCCGTCCTCGACGAACGCGGTCGCCATCGAGTAGAGGTCCTGCTGGAGGTCGTAGGCGCCCCGAACGTTGTTCGCGGTCCACTCGAAGTCCTGTTCGGGGTGGGCCGCCGAGAGGACGAACAGCCGCGTGGTCTCCGCGCCGTACTCCCGGGGCGTGACGGAGTTCCCCTTCGAACTGGACATCTTCTCGCCGTCGTACAGCACCGTCCCCTGGCTGACGAGTTCCTCGACGGGCTCCCGGCAGTCCAACAGGCCGAGATCCGACAGCGCCCGGGCGAAAAACCGGATGTACAGCAGGTGGAGCACGGCGTGTTCGTCGCCGCCGACGTAGACGTCGATCGGCATCCATTCCTCGGCCCGCTCGGTGTCGAACGGTCCGTCGTCGTAGTCGGGCGAGAGGAACCGCAGGTAGTACCACGAGGAGTCGACGAAGGTGTCCATCGTGTCCGTCTCGCGGCGCGCCGGCCCGCCGCACTCGGGGCACTCCGTCTCGCGGAACGAATCGTGTTCCTCGAGCGGGTTCCCCGTCGTGCGGACGAACTCCGGCAGTTCGACGGGCAGGTCCTCGTCGGGCACCAGCACGGGGCCGCAGTCGTCGCAGTGGACGACCGGGATCGGCGTCCCCCAGTAGCGCTGCCGGGAGATCAGCCAGTCGCGCAGGCGGTAGGTGACGTCCTCCTCGAGCGCGTCGTGGTCGGCCACGAGGCGCTCGCGGGCGGTCTCGCTCTCGAGTCCCGAGTAGTCGCCGCTGTCCTCGAGGATTCCCTCGCCGGTGTAGGGTTCGCTCTCGAGGTCGACCTCGCGGGTGGCGTCCGTCGGCGCGATCACGCCCTCGATCGGCAGGTCGTGCTCGCGGGCGAACGCGTGGTCGCGCTCGTTGTGCGCGGGGACGCCCATCACCGCGCCGGTGCCGACGTCCTCCAAGACGTAGCCGGCGACGTAGACCGGCAACTCCTCGCCGGTCAGCGGGTGGACCGCCGTCGCGTCGGTTTCGACGCCCGAGAAGCCGACCTCGTCGGGATCCTGCTCACGGACGCGTTCGACGTACTCCGCGACGTCCTCGTCCGCGTCGGCGAGGTCGCGCGCCAGTTCGTGGCCCGGCGACACCGCGAGGTAGGTCGCGCCGTAGATGGTGTCGGGGCGGGTACTGAACACGTCGACGGCATCGGTCGTCTCCCCCCGCTGCACGTCGAACGTGATTCGAACCCCCTCCTGCCGGCCGATCCAGTTGCGCTGGATCTCGCGAACGCCGTCGGGCCAGCCCTCGAGGTCGTCTAGTCCCTCGTAGAGCTCGTCGGCGTAGTCGGTGATCGTGAAGAACCACTGGTCGAGTTCGCGGCGGCCCACGGGGGTTTCGCAGCGCCAGCAGACGCGGTCGCCGGTTTCCTGCTCTGCAACTTGGGCGTCCGCCAACACCGTCTCACAGTCCGGACACCAGTTGACCGACGCCGCCTCGTACTCGACCAGCCCCTCCTCGTAGAACCGCTTGAAGAGCCACTGGTTCCATTGGTAGTACTCGGGCTCGCAGGTGGTAATCTCCCGCGACCAATCGTAGCCGAAGCCCATCGTCTCGAGTTCCTCGCGCATCCGTCGAATGCAGGCCTGGGTCCACGACTCGGGATCGCTCGCCCGCTCGTAGGCGGCGTTTTCGGCGGGGAGGCCGAACGCGTCCCACCCCATCGGGTGGAGGACGTCGTCGCCCTGCATTCGTCGGTAGCGGGCGTAGGCGTCCGTGATCGCGTAGTTGCGGACGTGGCCCATGTGGAGCGTCCCCGACGTGTAGGGGAACATTCCGAGGACGTAGGTCGGATCCGCGGCGTCCTCGTCGAGCTCGTAGACGTCGTCGCGCTCCCAGACGTACTGCCAGAACTCCTGCACCTGCGCGTGATCGTAGTGACTCGTCATTGGCGTGGGGTCCGTTCCGTTGTCTCCCACTGGGCGCGCCCGCTATATCATTGTTCGGCCGCCGGGAGGGCCGATCGGCTCGAGGGGCGGCGATGCCGGACGCGATCGGCTACATCGAAAGTCCGAACCCGATCCCGCGGTTCGGTACCGACGATGGGAGCCTTCGAAACCCACAGCGGACGGATACCCGACCCGTATCTGGACATCCTCGAGACGGAATCGTTCGGCCACGTCGCGACACTCGGATCGGACGGTCACCCCCACAGCAGTCCCGTGTGGGTCGACCACGACGACGGGGAGGCCGTGCTGTTCAACACGCTTCGCGGTCGCACTAAGGAGCGGAACATTCGATCGGACTCGAGGGTCTCGATCTCGGTCGTCGATCCCGACGATCCCTACCGCTACGTCTCCGTTCGCGGCCGCGCGGAACTCACCGAGGAGGGCGCCGACGAACACATCGACGAACTGGCCCGCCAGTACCTCGACGTCGAGGAGTACCCGCACCACGACGAAGAAGACGAGTCGCGCGTCATCGTTCGGATTCCCGCCGAGCACGTCGTCACCCGCGGCCGCGAGTACGAGTAAGGAACCGCAGGTAGTCGGTACGTCGGCCGCCGGACGTGCTGCGTCAGTCTCGGTCGTCGTCTCGGCGACGCAGCCACTCGAGCGCGACCGCCCCGGCGCCGCCGGCGAGACCGAGTCCGGCGGTGAATCCGGGAATCGAATCGTCGCTCTCGTCAGCGGTGTCGTCGGTCGCGTTGGAACTGTTGGTCCCATCGGTCGACGTTCCGTTACCGGTACCGTCAGCACTCGGACCACTCGGCCCGCCGGTCGTCGATTCGTTGGTCTCGTTGTCTTCCGTCGGCGTCTGGACGTCGAACTCGAGGTCCTCGGGATCGGTCAATGACGGCGGATCGGCCTGCTCGCCGGCCTCGATCGGGAACGTGTAGAGCGCGCCCGTCGTCGGCGAGTTCGGGATCAGCGGCGTACTGGTCGCGACGAACGTCTCCGCGTCTTCGTCCTCGGGCTCGAGGACGCGCGCCGTCCAGAACCCGGCCTCGGCGGGGTCGCGCCACGAGGCGATCTCCTCGGGTGCGGCGGGATCGCTCACGTCGTGGATCTTCACGCCGCCTTGGTACCAGGCCGAGTAGAGCCTGCCGTTCCGGAGTTCGAAGTTGTGTGCGGTCGTCCAGAGCCCGCCGCGGTACTGCTCGTTGACCGCCCGCGGCGCGTCGATCGTCGCCCGATGGGTCGGCTCCGCGGGATCGCTCACGTCGTAGAGGTCGATGCCGCCGGGGCGGTCGGGCTCGCCGCTTCCCGTCGCCCACGCCTCGCGGCCGACCGCCAGCAGATCGCCGGTCTCGTCGACCGCGGCGTAGTGGTCGTTCCCCGGCAAGCCGACCTGTCCGTTGTTTCCGCTCTCGGCCTCGCGATCGAGTTGTTCCTCGAGGCTCTCCTGCTGAACCCGGGAGATGAACTCGGGCTCGGCAGGGTCGCTCACGTCGACCAGATAGGTGCCGGCGTCCCAGTGGGAGAGGTACGCGATCCCCTCCTGTACGTAGACGTCGTGTAAGTACCGCGCGAGCCAGTACACGTCCCCCCAGTCGGGTTCGCGCTCGAGCAGCGACCAGCGGCCGACCTCCTCGATGCCGTCGGCGACGTCGTAGATGACGAGCGGATTCGCTTCCTGTCCGTTCCCGACGATATAGCAGTAGTCGCCCTCGAGGTAGCAGTTGTGGATGTGTGCGCCGGTTTCGTACGTATCGAGCAGTTCGGGCTCGCTTGGATCGCTCACGTCGTAGACGGCGAAGCCGTGGAAGAACGTGTCCGCGGACGGGTTCGCCGGGCCGGCGACGACCATGCGGTCGCCGTCGACCTCGAGATCGAGGAGTTCGTTCGCGCTCGCGTCGTCGAACGAGAGTCGCCGTTCCTCGGCGAGGATTTCGGGTTCGCCGGGATCGCTGACGTCGACGGTGACGAAGCCGGTCGTCGCGGCGACGTAGGCCGTTTCGCCGCCGTCGCCGACCACGACCTCGGCGGCGTTGTCGATCGGCAGGCGTGCGAGGGGCTCGTAGGCGTCTCCGTCTTGCATCGGCGCAACTCGCGCTCGGCCGGCGGCGATCCCGGGTGCGGCCAGCGCGGCCGCGCTCAGGCTTCCGGCGCGAAGGAGGGCTCGTCGGCGCATACTCGCCGTTCGATTCCCGGCGACAAATAACGTCGGTCGTCGGTTCGGTGGCCGACGTTGCTCGGGCGCGGCCGTCCGATCGTCGCCCGCAGTTACCCCTGGAACCGCCGCCGGTCGCCGGTTCCCTCGGTCATCGCGCTCGCGAGCGCCCCCTCGAGAACGACGTCGTCGCCGAGATCGGTCACGCGGATCTCGGGGACGTTGCTCATCACCATCTCCGAGACGCGCTCGCGGATCGGCTTTACGACCAGTTCCTCGTTGTTGAGCGCGACGGCGCCGCCGAAGGAGACGACGATCGGGGCGAAGGAGTGGACGACGTTCGCTACACCCATCGCGTTCCAGTGGGCCAGTTGGTCGATCGCGTAGTCGGCCAGTTCGTCCTCGCCGGCGAGTTCGAAGACGTCTTTCGCGGTAAAATCAGGGTCGTCGAGGGGTAGGTCGGTCGAAATCGTCGGGTCGTCTTCAGCGAGTAGTCGGACGTAGTCCGGGATCCCGTTCCCGGAACAGTACGCCTCCCAGTGGCCGTCGTGGCCGCAACCGCAGGTGAGCCGCCCGCGCGGGTCGACGATGCAGTGGCCGACCTCGCCGGCGTTGCCGTCCCAGCCGGCCAGGATGTCGCCGTCGCAGCAGACGCCGGCGCCGATCCCCGAGGAGACGGTGATGTAGACCATGTCGTCGGGGTTGCGGTCGGCGTGGAACCGCTCGCCGATGACGCCCGCGGCGGTGTCGTTGTGGAGGTAGACCTCGTCGCTGTCGATCAGTTTCTCGATGGGGCCGGTCAGCGGAATCCGGTCGATCGAGTCCGGCAGGTTGGCCGGATCGATCACCGCTCCCTCCGCGAGGTCGAAGGGGCCGATCGAGCCGATCCCCGCCGAGACGATCTGATCCGGTTCGATCCCGGCGTCGGTGCAGGCTTCCCGCAGCGTCCGGAGGACTCCCTCCGTCACGTCGATGCCCGTGGGGCCGCGCGGCGTGGCGTTCCGGCTGACGCCGATCGTCGTCCCGTCGCCCTCGGCGACGGCCGCCCGCACGTTCGTCGCCCCGAGGTCGACGCCCGCGTAGTAGACCATGCTGTGTACCTAGGAACAACTCACCGGCCTACTTAACTACACATATTGTACTCGCGAACGAGTAGTATTCGCACGCGATACGGGCTCACTACTCCGGTTATGTGGCCCAAAAGCGCATCGTGTACGTCAGGCCAGTCCTCGATCGCGGATCGCGACGGTGCCGCTCACTCGATGCGGTCTGCCGGATCCGCGACGTCCCCGCCGGAGCCGTCGTCACCGACAGGAGCCAGCGAAACCAGCGTCGAGATGCGCGCGTTCTCCTTCAGCTCGAGGCCGCCGTCGGCGACCGACAGCGGCAGCAGCGGCAGGTGCGAGTCCACGCGCACCGAGGGATGGGAGCCGCCGCGTGCCAGCAACTCGTTTCGGGGCTGGAGCAACAGCGGCACCTCCGGATCCGTCAGGAACTCGTTGAGTTGGACCACGTACTGGTCGCCCTCGAGGGTCCACCAGCCGTACTCGTCGTCCGGGTCGCGGGGTTCGGTGTCGACGGGCTCGAGATCGGCGTCCTCGAGCTCGTCGCCGCCGAAGTCGATCCGCCCCGGCGCGGCGACTTCGTAGACGGCGCCGGCCGTCAGGTCGACGCCGTGCTCGTGGACCTGTACCGGCTCGTACACCAGGTTGTCGACGAACTCGGCGAGCGGGTTCTGGGTCGCATTTTCGGCGGACATGTCGGTCGTACAGACGGTTGCGAGCGCCAAAAAGGATGCTGTCGATCGGCGCTGGCGGCTTCGACTCGCGAACTGCGTTCGACTCGAGTCGCGGTAACCGCACCGCGGGACGCCGGAGGCTGCAAAGACGGCAGCGTCCCGGACCTCTATATGCTCCTCGCCGTAGACCCGCGTATGGTCGACGTACTCAGCGACGAGATCGAACGCTTCGTTCGCGCCGTCGGACCGAGCCCCGACGAGACGCTCGCCGAGATGGACGACTACGCCCGGTCGCAGGGCTTCCCGCACGTCGGGCCCGAGGTCGGCGTATTCCTCCGGTTCGTCGCCCGCGCGAGCGACGCCGAGCGCATCTTCGAGTTCGGCTCCGGCTACGGCTACTCCGCCTACTGGTTCGCCGAGGCCCTGCCCGACGACGGCGAGATCGTCCTCACCGAGGTCGACGAGAACGAACTCGAGCTGGCCCGCGACTACCTCTCCCGGGGCGGCTACGACGACGTCGCCCGCTACGAACTCGGCGACGCGCTCGAGACGATCGAGAACTACGACGGCCCCTTCGAGACCGTGCTGATCGACCACCAGAAACACCGTTACCTCGAGGCGTTCGAAGCCGTCCGCGAGAAGGTCCCCGTCGGCGGCGTCGTCGTCGCGGACAACGCGATCACCGCGGGGCCGATCGTGTTCGACGACCTGCTCGCCGCGCTCGAGGGTGACGAAGACGTCGACAAAACCGAACTCGACGAGTCGACGCGGGGCATCGTCGACTACCTCGAGCGGGTCAAATCCGATCCGGCCTTCGAGACCGTCGTCCTCCCCCTGGGGGAGGGAATCGCGGTGAGTTACCGCGTCGAGTAATCCGAGGTGTCGCTCTCGAGGTAGTCCTCGGTGGCGTGGGTCTGCGAGGCGCCGTACTCGCGGAAGCCGAGGAACGCGGTCGCCGTAGAGGCGGTCAGGAAGGTTGCCCACGTGACGGCGGTCAGCGACTGGACGACGGTCCCGCTCGGACCCGGCACGGCAGCGCCGACCGTCTCGAGGCCGACGGCGTGGAGTCCCGCGACCCCGAGAAAGCCGATCCAGAGGGCCAGCGACAGGTGCGCGAGGGTCCGTCGCGTCACCCGGTTCGCGTACTGTGCGAGGCCGTAGACGGCGACGACCGCGAGGGCGGTCGCCCCGATGGTCGCGCCCGTCGCGTCGGCGGCCGCGGTCGCGAGGCCGGCGACGGCGAAGCAGGCGAACGAGGCGGCGAGCAGGAGCCGATCCGAACGGGCGTACGCGTGGATCACGTCGGACACTGCTTTGCTGGCACGTATAGCCGACCGGATATATAGCTGTTGGTGGCGCCCATCGTCGCCGGCGAGTTCGGCCGGGTAGCGCACCGTGGCGCCGACGGTGCCGCCTCACTCGGTCTCGGTCTCGCACTTGCTCCCGCTTTCAGCCTCTTGACTGTCTCCGGCCACGACCGGGAGCGTCACCGACACCGTCGTCCCCTCGCCGGGGGTCGAATCGATCCGGATCTCGCCGTCGTGGCGCTCGACGATCCGCTTGCACAGCGTCAGACCGATCCCGGTACCGGCGTGTTCCTCGCGGCTGTGGAGCCGCTGGAACACCTCGAAGACCCGATCCGTCTGCTCCGGGTCGATGCCGATCCCCTCGTCCGCGACCGAGATCTCCCACATCGTTCCCTCGCGGCTCGCCGAGATCTCTATCGTCGGCGCCCCCTCGCCGCTGTACTCGATCGCGTTCGACAGCAGGTTCTGGAACACCTGCCGCAACTGGCCGGCGTCGCCGCGAACGCGGGGTAGCGACTCGGCGACGATTTCGGCGTCGCTCTCCTCGATCCGGAGCTCGAGATCCTGGCGCACGTCCGCGAGCACCCCGTTCAGGTCGACCGGCTCGAGCGGTTCGCCCTGGGTTTCGATCCGGGAGTACTCGAGCAAGCCGTCGATCATCTCGCGCATGCGCTCGGCGCCGTCGACCGCGTAGTCGATGAACTCCGCGGCGTCGTCGTCGAGATCGTCGGCGTAGCGACGCTCGAGCAGTTGCAGGTAGCTCGTGACCATCCGCAGGGGCTCCTGCAGGTCGTGGGAGGCGGCGTAGGCGAACTGCTCTAAGCGCTCGTTCGAGGCCTCGAGCCGGCGCTCGTACTCCTTGCGCTCGGTGACGTCCTGGGCGATCGCCATCCCGGAGAGGACGTCGCCGTCCTCGTCGGTGATCGTCGCCGCCTGCACGCGCCACACCTGCCCCTCGTACTCGATCTTCCGGACGAGTCGCTCGCCGTCGAAACTCCGCTCGAACAGCTCCTCGAGTTCGGCGCCGACCGGCGTCGGGAAAACGTCGGACGGCCGGCGCCCCTCGAGGTCCGTCGCCGACTGCGGCAGGTCCTCGAAGCCCTTGCCGTCGACCAGCGTGTACCGCAGGTCCTCGTCGTACAGCGTGACGACGCCGTTCGGGAAGTTCTCTGCGAGCGTCCGGTAGCGCTGCTCGCGCTCCTCGAGTTTGCGCTGACGTTCCCGTCGCTCGGTGATGTCTCGGAAGTACACCGAGAGCCCGGTCTCGGAGGGGTAGATCTGGATCTCCATCCAGATCTCGAGCGAGCCGGAGTAGCGCTCCCACGAGATCGATCGCTGGGTTTCCATCGCCTCGTGGTACCGGTCGATGAGCTCCGACCGGGTGCCGCCGGGGAAGACGTCCCAGACGACCTCGCCGACGAGTTCCTCGCGCGGGTAGCCCAGCAGTTCCTCGGCGCGCTCGTTGACGTGCGTGAACCGCCACTCCTCGTCGAGCGCGTAGAAGCCGTCGGAGACCCGGCCGAGGATCTCGCTCAACTCCGTCTCGAGGTCGTGCTTGCGCCGCTGTAGTCGGCGCTCGGTTTCGATCCGGTCGAACGCCGTCTCGAGGCTCGACGCGGCGATCTCCGCGATCGACAGCGTCCCCTCGTCGAACGCGTCCGGTCGTCGCGAGCCGGCGATAACGACGCCGTAGTCGCCGACCGGGAGGACGAGTTCGCTTCGAATCGGCGTTTCGGGATTGTAGACGTCAGGGTCCGATCTGACGTCGCCGGACAGTTCGGGCTCGCCGGATTCGAACGCGCGCCAGGCGATGCCCTCTCCGCGCTCGAACGTCGGCGGCTCCTCGAACAGGGTCGCCGCCGGTTCGGACTGTCGAACCGGCCGGAGCGCGTCCCGCTCGGAATCGTAGGTGAAGACGCCGTTGATCTCGAGGCCGAGCGTCTCCCGCAGACTTCGGCAGGCCCGTTCGGCAGCCTCCTCGTTCGAATCCGCCTCGAGCCAGTCGCGGACGGCCGCGTTCAGCCGTCGCAACTGGTCGATGCGGCGGTGGCGGTCGGTCACGTCGTAGTAGCATTCGATCCGCCCGCCGGCGTACGGACCGGACTCGATCGGCCGGCTGCGGTGCTCGAGCCAGCGCTCGTCGCGCTCGTCGCCGGCGGTCACGCGACACTCGAATCGCTCGCGGTCGGTCCCGTCGTCGTAGGTCGAGAGGACGGTGTCGCGAAACCCCTCGGGATCCGCGGTTCGGTGCTGGATCGATTCCTCGATCACTCGGTGCTTGTCCCGGCCGAGGACCGCCGCGCGCTCGAGGCCGAAGTACCGTTCGATCGTCTCGTTGGCCCACGCGACCCGGCGGTCGGCGTCGAGGACGAAGATGCCGACGTCGGCCTCGTCCAGGACGGGCGCGAGCGAGCCCGGATCAGCGTCGGCCAGGACGGGCGTCGTCGCTGCGTGCTCCTGCGCGTCGTCGTGTCGGTATTCGACGCCGTCGGACTCCTCACCCGGTTCGTCCCGCTCGCGGACGATCCCGATAACTGCGCGCCGGCGACGCCCGGTTTCGTTCGCGTTCCCGTCTCGCCGCTCGCTCTCGGATTGCGAGTCCGAGTCGCCTTCATCGACCCGGAACACGTTGAGCCGAACTTCGCAGGGAACGGACGCGCCGTCGACGGTCCGGAGATCGAGCTCGAGGGTTGCGACGGACTTCCCGTCCGCGCCGGTGCCGGCGTTTCGACGCCGATCGGCATCGGCGCCGGCGGTTTCGTTTTCGCTTTCGGGCGCGCGGTCGTCGGTCCGTGCCCGCACGCGGCGCTCGAGGCGGGGGACAGCGTCCGTCTCGAGCAGCACGGAGACCGGTTCGTCGAGGACGGCGTCCCGGTCGTGGCCGGTCAACTCAAGGAGCGCGTCGTCGACCGCGACCAGCCGGTTCGCGGCGTCCAGCTGGAAAACGCCGCCGTCGACGGCGTCGACGAGGGCCCGGTAGTACTGACTGCCCGGGTTCTCGCTGCCGTCCGCCCAGAACGTCGGTGTCGGTTTCGTCGACGGTGCCCGGTCGCTCATTAGCCGTGAAAAGCCGCATGGACGCATAAGTCCAGCGACGGGGGTACCGAGCCGACGTTGACGACTAAACCCGTCGGCGGCCGACGGTACCCTCGAGCCTCCGCTCCGACTCGCGGTTGGCCCGTGCTACTCGTCGTCGGCGAGGAGACGTTCTTCGGGCGACGGCCGTCCGGGATGGATGCCGTAGCGCGCGAAGCCGTACAGCACCGTCAGGGCGATCGCACAGCAGACCAGCGCGCCGACGATCGACTCGAGCGCGAGGCCGACGATCGGCCCGGCGAACGCGTCGCCGGCGGCCGCGGCGGCGGCGCTTTCCGGGGCCGCCGCCAGCGCGTACGGCAGGAAGGCGACGAACGCGACCGTCCACCACCGCGTCGCCGCGGTGCGGAGTCGGTCGACGCCGTACTCGCGTGCGGCGTCGGTGACGCCCGCGACTCCCAGGCTCAGTAACAGGAGGGCGGGGACCAGTCGGTACGGCGAGTTCAAGCCCGTATTAACCGCGACGCCGGCGGCGGCGATCGCCACGGAACCGACGAGCAACGCCGAGGGAGGTGCCGAAATCGATCGAGTCATCGCTGCAGACCGGTAGCGAGTCGTTGGACAAAACTCTCGCGAATCGCTCGCGCTCGAGGTCCCCGCGGACGACCGTCGCTCGAGCGCGGCCGACAACAAAGAACGTATTACCGGCGCCGACGAGTCGAACGTGAGAACGAATGAGGGCCAGGTCACGGCCGGGACGGGCGAATCGACCGTTCGATACGGATGCAGCGGACGCCCCTCGACGGCGGTCCGCGGGGGGTGAGCCGTGCAGTTCCTAACGCGACTCTGGAAGCGACACGTCCGCGGGGAACCCGACGGCTATCGAGCGTACGTCTCGCTGCCGACCGAGGATCGGTCGTTCGGCGAGATCCACGACTGTATCGAACGACTGGAGTACGCCTTCGAAGGACGCCTGGACGTCTACGCGCGGACCCGGGGCGTCGCGGCGGTCAGCGATCCCGTCTCCGCCGCGCAGTTCGACGGCGACGCCTTCGAGTCCGCGCTCGAGCGCCTCGAGTCGTGTTACGACGAGACCCACTCGGTGGCGCGCCTCGAGAAGTGGCGGCGGTTCGACGGCCGGCTCGTCAAGTCCTACGTCGTCGTCCCGGTCAAGCCGCTCTTTCCGCGGAATCGGACGGACGACGCGCCGCGGGTCCGGGCGACCGCGGAGTGACGGGAACGAGCGCGAGAAAAAAGGCGGCGACGGCGGTCGTCGCGCGGATCAGTCGTCGTCGCTCGGACCGGGACCCGCGCCGGGCTCGCGGTCCGTGCGGGAGGACGGACTGCTGGAACGGTCACGATCGGGCGATGAGCCGCCGGTCTCCTCGTCCGGTGCGACGCTCGAGGTGCGTCCCATCCACTGATCGATGTTGTTCGAGACGTAGTCCTTGCCGCCCCAGCCGAACGCGACGCCGGCGCCGATGGCGACAGCCGCGGCGAGGCCCCACGCCAGCGCTCGCGCGAAGACGTAGAGGATGTTGACGTCGATCCCCATCGTGTCGAGACCGATGACGATCGCCGTGAAGTAGAGGAACATCCGCGCGCCGTTGGCGAACCAACTCGCGTAGACGGTCTCGGCCGCCGCGCGCGTCCGCTCGATCACGTCGCCGATGAAGTCCGCGACGACGAATCCGATGACGATGACGAGCAGTCCGGCGATGAACGCCGGCAGGTACGACATCGCCGTCGAAACCCACTCCGACAGCAGCTGGATCGCGAGGGCGTTTGCGGCCGCCAGGATGGCGAGACCGTAGACGAACCACTTCGCGAGCGAGCCGAACGCGCTCGAGACGGCTTGCTCCGTGCCGCCCATGATGCGTCCCAGCGGCGTCTCGAGGACCATCCTGTCGAGTTCGATTCCGTCGGCGAGCCGTCGGACGGCGCGACCGGCGAGCCGGCCGACGATCCAGCCGACGAAGAGGATTACCAGCGCGCCGACCAGACGCGGCAGGAACGTGATGAGCTCTGCGGCCGGCTCCTGCAGCCAGTCGGGGACCTGTGCCTGTTGGGCGGGTTGTGGCTGTACCATGTCTCAATCCTTGGCGCCCACGGCGTTTCGTAATTGAGTGCCTATCGAAATGTAGTGAAATCAATAGAAGTTGGGCGGCGAGCGAGCGTCAATTGAAGTGTCCGTTACCCCGAATTGCGACTCGAGCGGACCGTGACGGATCGATATCGATTTCGAACCGTCGGTTCGTTCGAATCGACAGCGAGCGCGCACCGACCGTCCCGCAGTCGTGCGATAACGGTGTGTTGGTTCGACTCGTGCAAATCGGTCGGTGTTCCACGCGATTCCACCGGCAGCGTTCGGGCGCACCGCTGGGACGTTGGTACCGAGTTTCATTCATGATCGGCGCTCGGAGGACGCCGCAACGGTTCTCGTCGATCGATCGAATCCGTCCCCGCGCTCGCAGCGAATTTCCGAGTCGATCGCCGGGTCGGCGAAAACTCGTCTGCGGATAGCACGAACCACCTATCCGCGAACCAATGATCGTCGATAACTGATCGATCTCGCCCGTCCCAGTAATCCCGGATTGGGCGATCGGACCGATTCCGTCGATCGGGGAGCTACCGATCGGGATCCGGACGAGGCTCCACGTGGGGCTCGGGTAGCAGGTCCTCGAGCGGCTGTTCGTCGAGCCACTCGAGCAGCGCCACGAGCTGGTCGGTCGCGGCCTCGAAGAGCCGCTCGCCGACCTCGGGCATCGCGTCGGTCTGGTCGCCGAAAACGCCGTTCGGGCTGTTCTCGATCGCGTCGTAGAACGTCGTCGCGCCGTGGACCCGTTCGTCGTCGTAATCGAAGACGACGCCGCCGTCGCGGGCCTCCTCGAGGCGGTCTTCGTGGACGAGTTCGTTCGCGATGTGCATGATCATTGCGGTCTCCTTGGGACCGCCGTGGGGGCCCGGCGTCTCGAAGACCTCCTCGATCAGGTCGGGGATCGACTCGTCCCACATCCACTCGACGGCGTAGGCGGTGCCGTCCTCGTGCAGGCGGCGGCCGACCTCGCGGAGGTGCGCGACGTTGCCGCCGTGGGCGTTGACGTAGACGATCCGGTCGATGCCGTGGTACGTGAGGTTTCTCGAGAGGCTCTCGACGTAGTCCCGGAAGACCGGCGCGTCGACCCACATCGTGCCGTGGAACTGGCGGTGGTGAGAACTGACGCCGATCGGAATCGGCGGCGTACAGAGGAAGCCGGTCCGCTCCGTCGCCTCGCGGGCGAGCGCCTCAGCGATCATGTGATCCGTGCCTTCGGGCAGGTGTGGTCCGTGTTGCTCGGTCGACCCCAGGGGGACGACCGCCAGCGACTCGTCGGCGACGTAATCGGCGAGGTCGGGCCAGGCCCGGTTCGCGAGGTACATAATCGCCCCTCTCGCCGGAGTCGGAAAACGTTATGTGCCCGTCCGGCGGGCGCAACCGCTGCGAGTCGATTCCTCGAGGACGGCGCGTCGCCCTCGATAGCAAATATTAATATTCGAACGGCGCCGAGTTATTATATGGCAGTCGTAAGCGTCTCGATGCCCGACGAACTCCTCGAGCGACTCGACCAGTTCGCCGACGAGCACGGCTACACCGGCCGCAGCGAGGTCGTCCGCGAGGCTTCCCGAAACTTGCTCGGCGAGTTCGAGGACACCCGACTCGAGGATCGAGACCTGATGGGGATCGTCACCGTCCTCTTCGACTACGAGACGACCAGCGTCGAGGAGCGAATGATGCACCTGCGCCACGAGCACGAAGACCTCGTGGCTTCGAACTTCCACAGCCACGTCGGCGACCACCACTGCATGGAACTGTTCGTCCTCGAGGGCGAACTCGAGGACATCTCGACGTTCGTCGGGAAGATCCGCGCGACCCAGGACGCGCTGACGATCGACTACTCGGTGACGCCGGTCGACGGCTTCGATCCGATCGCACAGGACGGATAACGGTACCGGCGACGGTCGTCCCTCACTCGAGCGGGTAGCCGGCAGAATGCGGCCGAACACCTAGTTTTACTGGATCCCCCACGAATACCGCGGTATGTCCTACCGGAAAGTCAACTACGAAGACGTCGAGCAGGTCTCGAGCGCGATGCACTTTCTGTCCGATCCGCTCGAGACCGAGCAGGTCGGCGTGACGGTCGCGCGCTGCGATCCGGGGTGGAACAGCAAACCCCACGACCACACCGACAACGACCACGAGGAGGTCTACGTCCTCATCGAGGGCGAGGCGACGGTCGTCGTCGACGACGAGGAGGTGTCGATGGAGACCGGCGACGCGCTCTGGATCCCGCCGGAGTCGACGCGCCAGATCCGCAACGGCGACGAGGAAAGCGCCTTCGTGCTCGTGAGCGCCCCGAGCATCGGCGAGGAGGATAGCGACGGCGGCGAGTGGCTGCTTTCGGGTTTCGCCGGGTGAGGTGCGCTCGAGGGGTCCGACTCGCCCGGTAGCCGAAAGCGGCTCCGCCGCTCGCCGATATCGAGAGGCCGGCGGGACGATTTAGTGACTCGCCGTCGTCGTCGAACGCAGGTGAGTCTCGATTTACTCGAAACACCACGCAGTCGTGTCGCTCGTCGTCGCCGGCGCACTCGCGTATGTCCTCCCGCCGATCGAGGTCGCCGGCGTTTCCGTCCCCGCCGCCCTCATCGTCGCCTACGCGGTCGCCCTCGGCGTCTTCATCGACCTCGATCACTTCCTCATCGCGCGGTTCAAGACGGGGTCGTGGGACGCCGTTCGGTTCTGCCTCTCGAATCCGACTGCGGCCGTCGCCGATCAGGACCGAATATTCGGCCGCGGCGACGTCGGCGTCCTCTCGCGGCTCCTGAGCCATTTGTTGCTCGCCGGAATTCTCGTCTCGCTCCTGGCGCTCGCCAGCGTTCCGCTCGCGATCCTGACTGGAGCGGTACTGTACGTGCACATCGTCTGCGACGTAATCTGGGACATCTGGCGGCTGGATCACCACGCCGACGCGGCCGCGAACGAGGACGAACTACTCCGCGCGCTGCGGTGACGGGGCTACCCGCTAGTCGTCGCGCCGATCGCTCCGCTCCGGCCGCGCCTTCGATTCGTTCGCTCGAGTCGCGACGTCGGGAGCGGACGCGGCCGACGCGTCGCCACGGGACGGGAGCGTGAACCGAAACGTCGATCCTTCACCCGGTTCCGTGTCGACCCAGATCTCGCCGCCGTGGCGCTCGACGATCCGCTCGCAGAGCGCGAGGCCGATCCCCGAGCCGGCGTGTTCGTTCATCGAGTGTAAGCGCTGGAAGACGCCGAACACCCGGTCGGCGTCGTCGGGGTCGATGCCGATCCCCTCGTCGCGGACCGAAATCGTCCACGCCGCACCCGTGCCCCTGCTCTCGCCCCCGCTCTCTCCTTCCGCTTCCGCCGCGCGCTCCGCCGACCGCTCCGCGGACACGTGTACGCGCGGAGGTTCGTCGCCCGAATACTCGATCGCGTTCGACAGCAGATTCTGGAACACCTGCCGCAACTGTCGCTCGTCGCCCTCGACGGTGGGCAACGACTCCCGCGTGATCGTCCCGTCGCTCTCTTCGATCATGAACTGGAGGTCCGTGCAGACGTCCTCGAGCACCGCGTCCAGATCGACGGGCTCGAACGAGCCGCCCTGCGTATCCACCCGCGAGTACTCGAGCAAGCCGTCGATCATCGCGTCCATGCGGTCGGCGCCGTCGACGGCGTACGCGATGAACTCCGTACAGTCCTCGTCGAGTTCGTCCCCGTACCGGTCCTCGATGAGCTGGAGGTAGCTCGTCACCATTCGGAGCGGCTCCTGCAGGTCGTGGCTCGCTGCGTAGGCGAACTGTTCGAGTTGCTCGTTCGACGCCTCCAGTTGCGCGACGGCCTCCTCGAGGCGGCGTTCGGTGCGTTTCAACTCCTCGTTTCGGGCGGCGAGGGCTTCGGCGCGGATGAGCGCCTGCGCTTCGTGGACGCCGATGCCCAGTCCCGCGATCGAGCCGATTGCCAGCAACACCGCCTGGGTACCGAACGTGAACTGCACGGTGACGCCGGGGTGGAGGACCCGGAGCGCGAGCACGATTCCCATCACGCCGATGCCGCCGCCGACCCACGCGACGATGCGCGGGTAGAACGCGGGCCGGATCGACGTGTTCGGCAGCCAGAGCCCGATGTAGAGCGTGACGAGCCCCAGCGACCCGAGCAACACGAGATCGAGGGCGGCCTCCAGCAGGAGTCCGTTATCGGCGAGCGTTACCGTCGCTTTGGCGATCGCACTGACGAGGATCAGCACGCCCAGCGCGGGAACGACGCGGTACCAGTAGCGCCGCTCGCTCTCGGACGCCGTGAACGCCGCGTCGAACTCGGAACTCATACTCCCTCTATCCGGCGCGTCGCTGTTCAGGCTCGCTTTTTAGTATACAACTTATTTAAGTAGTCTTCCGTGACGACGGCTCCAACTCCGAGAGCGTTCCCTCGAGAATCTGATCGACGCCGCGCCGGAGACGGGACGCGACGGCCTGTTGGGAGATGCCGAGCTCGTCGCCCAGTTCCGCCATCGTGACGTCCCGCGGCGAGTTGAAGTAGCCCCGCTCGTAGGCGAGGACGAGCGCCTCCTGCTGCGGGCCGGTGAGCGCCCGCCCGGTCTCCGTCTTGATCGGCGTGAGCGCGTGCAGTTTCGTCAGCGTGATCGGAATGTCCAACTCCTGGCAGCGGCGCTGAAACGCGGCGATATCACTGCGGACGTCCCCGCGGACGTCGAACGTCCACCGTCGGTTCGTGCCGACGGCTTTGACCAGCGGCACCTTCGTCTCGGTCAGTACGCTCAACACGCCCTCGTATTCCGTCGTCCACTCGACGCGCAACAGGTACTCGTCCGCGACCGAATCGACGAGTCGGATGTCCGTAACGCCCGGATGGTCGGCAAACGCGCTCTCGATGTCGTCGACGGGGGTGCCGCGAACCCAGAAGTAGGGTACCACCACGTCGCGGGCCGGAATGATCCGCTCGAGTTCGACCGTCACGTCCGGCAATTGCTCGAACACGCTCCCCAGCGGAAATTCGTCGGCCGGCACCGTAAATGTCGCTTCAGTCGCCATACCGACCGGAAACGGGCCGGCCGTAAAGTCCTGTCACCTCCCCCGACGTCAGCGCCGAGTCGTGTTCGCCTGCGAACAGAAACCACCGGCTATATTCGGGTTGCAATCGACTGACGAGGCATGGATCTGCTCGACGACAGCATCGTCCCGGAGCACGCCCGCGACGTCAAACAGGAAGCCCGCGAGTTCGCCCGAGAGCACATCGAACCCAACGCCCAGGAGTACTTCCAGTCCGGCGAGTACCCGCACGATATCCTCGAGGCCGGTCAGGAGGCCGGCCTCGTCGCGCAGGACATCCCCGAGGAGTGGGGCGGTCGGGGCTTCGACCTCCCGCAGTTGCTCGCGCTCACCGAAGAGTTCTACCGCGCGGACGCCGGCATCGCCCTCACGCTCCAACTCGCGAGTTTCGGCTGCGAGCTCACCTACGAGTACGGCTCCGACGAGCAGTGCGAGGAGTACATTCGGCCGGTCGCCGAGGGCGAGCAGCTCTCGGGGCTTGCCGTCTCCGAACCCGACACCGGCAGCGACCTCGCGGGGATGGAGACCCGCGCGGAGAAAGAGGGCGACGAGTGGGTTATCAACGGCGAGAAATACTGGATCGGCAACGGCGTCGAGGCCGACTGGGTCACCGTCTACGCCCGCACCGACGACGACGAGGACAACCGCTACAACAACCACTCGCTGTTTATCGTCCCGACCGACACCGACGGCTACGAGGCCGAGCACATCCCCGAGAAGATGGCGATGCGCGCCTCGAAGCAGGCCCACATCACGTTCGACGACTGCCGCATCCCCGAGGAGAACCTGATCGGCACCGAAGGCGCGGGCTTCTGGATGATCTCGGACTTCTTCAACCACGGCCGCGTCGCCGTCGCGGGCCACGGCCTCGGCATGGCCGCCGCCGCCATCGAGGAGGCCTGGGCGTTCACCCACGACCGCGAGGAGTTCGGCCGGACGATCAACGAGTTCCAGGCCGTCCAGCACGGCCTCGCCGACATGCTCCTCGAGTTCGAGAGCGCCCGGACGCTCACCTGGCGCGCCTGCGAGAAGGTCGCGAACGACGACCACGCCGGTTACTGGGCGGCGCTCGCGAAGACGAAAGCGACCGAGGCCGCCGTCGACGTCGCCGAACAGGGGATGCAGTTCCACGGCGGTCGCTCGGTGCTGGACGAGCGACGCATCGCCCGCGTCTACCGCGACGCGCGGGTCCCGGTCATCTACGAGGGGGCGAACGAGATCCAGCGGAACCTGATCTACAGACAGTCGCCGCAGTAGCGACGGTGCGAGACGGACGGTGACTCGATACCCGACGCACTAATAGAAAGAGCGACTCCCGAACGGGCCGCGTTAGCCACGAGTGCGGGTTCGGGCCCGTGCGGGGACGTCCGCCTTGTTGTTCGCGTAGGCGCTGTACATCGCGAGGAGCGCCACCGCCAGCCCGGAGATCGCCGTGCCCGTCGCGAGCTCGTTGCTTCCCATCTCGATGACGGCGGGCGAGATGAGGGCCCACAGCCCGAGCAGGACGGTCAGGCCCGCGGCGCCGACGTTCGCCAGCCGGTCCTTCGACAGCCGGTAGAAGTTGTAGCCGGCGAGCAGGAAGATGCCCGTCCCGACGAGCGTGTCGTTCCAGGTCGCCGCGTCCGTCGACTCGAGGATGAACGGCGAGGCGACGAGGTACAACCCGATCAGCGCGATGAGGGCGCTCAGCCACTGCATCGTGTCCGTGTTCAACGCGTTCCGGTTCCGATCGGCCGCCGTATTGGTTGTTGCATCACTCATGCTACATTTGTGGTAGCTCTCGACGGGCGAAAACGAACGTGCCTGCACCTGTCGGGAAACAGTCGGCGCTAATTGTCACCGACAACTGACGGTCATCTCCGGTGTTTCGAGGTAATCGGATCGAACCGCCGGTCGAACTCGGACCGACTATCCGATCACTCCGACTCGAGAACGGCAATACGGACGGACTACGCGGCGCTGCCGGCCGCAACTACGTGCGGAGATGGGAGAATCCGTAACTGGGTAATGGAAACTGGGGCGCCGGGTTGGAATCGGAGACCTGCACCGACCGGCTCAGTTCTCGGTCTGGAGGTCCTGAAACGCGCCGACGAACTCGTCGTGGGAGGACATGCTCGTCACCGTCTCGTCGACCGCCTGCTCGAGGTCGTTGACGCGGTCGCAGAGTTCCCGGTACTCCGCGTTGTCTTCGAGTTCTCGCTCCGCTTTCTCGGACTCGAGCAGGGCCTTCTTGGAGACGAGCGCGTAGTACTCCTGGATCGCCGACTCGTAGTCGGAGCGGCCGGAGACGTCGTCGACCATCTCGAGGAGTTCGTCCTTCGAGACCGGTTTGACGAGGTAGTCGTCGAACCCCATCTCGATGATATCGAAGTCCGGATCGACCGCCGTGACCATGACGACGCGGCAGTCGTACCCCTCCTCGCGGAGCCGCTCGAGGACCTCGTCGCCCGAGAGGCCGGGCATCCGCCGGTCCAGGAGGACGACCTCGACGGAGTCGGAGATCTTCTCGAGGGCTTGCTCGCCGTCGTAGGCGGTCTCGACGGCCCAATCGGACTGCAGCCACGCGGCGAACAGGTCGGCGAGGCGGGACTCGTCGTCGACGACGAGCACCTCCGTCCCCTCACTCATCGGCTGACCCCTCCGTTCCCTTCATCACCCATCATCGATTGCAGCCACGCGTCATGCATGGCACCTCTGGGTGATAAATCTCGCGACCAAGTGACAATTGAACAACCGTTATCGCCAAAACGACGAAATCATCCGCTCGAGGGACGTTCCCGACCGGACGGTGTCCCGGTCGCAGCGGTCTCGTCCGCCGGCGACCTCAGGTCCCTTCGAACGCCGGTTCCCTTCCTTACGACGGTCGCCTCACTTCCCCTCGAACTCCGGCTCTCCGTCCCCCATGAAGGCGGTGATGCCCTCCATGAGGTCGTCGGTCGCCATCAAGTGGCCGAACGCCGACGCCTCGTACTCGAGGCCCGCTTCGGTATCGTCGCGGCCGGTCAACATCGCGCGCTTCGTGAACTGCTGGGCGATCGGCGGGCCGCCGGCCAGATCGCTCGCCAACTCGAGCGCCTCCGCCTCGAGGGCGTCGTTCTCGACGACGTCGTTGACGAAGCCGTACTCGGCCATCGTCTCGGCGTCGAACCGCTCGGCGGTGAGGATGATCTCCTTCGCCCGGCCCTCACCGACGATGTGCTTGAGCCGCTGGGTGCCGCCCCAGCCCGGCAGCAGGCCGAGGTTGAGTTCCGGCTGGCCGAACTCCGAGCGCTCGCTGGCGACCCGCAGGTCCGCGCAGGTCGCCAGTTCCATCCCGCCGCCGAGACAGTAGCCGTCGACGCCGGCGACGACCGGCACGTCGCAGGCCTCGAGCTTGCCGAAGGTCTGCTGGCCCGTCCGGGAGAGTTCCTGCGCGTCGAGCGGGTCGGCGCCGGCGGCCATGCTCTGAACGTCGGCGCCGGCGGAGAACGCGCGGTCGCCCTCGCCGGTCAGCAAGATTGCGCGGACCTCGTCGTCGTCCTCGAGCAGGTCGATCGCCTCCGACAGTTCCGCGAGCAACTCGTTGCTGATCGTGTTCATCCGGTGGGGTCGGTCGAGGACGATGTGGCCGACGTAGTCGGCCGGGTACTCGACGCGGATCGTTTCGAACTCGGTTTCGCCGTCGCCGGCCTCGCCGTCGGACTCGTAGAAGCCGCCCGCCTCGGCGCGCTCGGCGAGGTAGTCGGCCGGCGCGTAGCGCTCGTGGCCCGTCTCCTCGTAGGCGTCCTCGAGCGTCTCGTGGAGCGTTTCGAGGCCGTAGTCGTCGACGAGCTTCACGGGGCCGTCGGGGAACCCGGCGCCGAGTTGGACGGCCTCGTCGATCGATTCGGGCGGCGCGACGTCGCCGCCGATCAGCTTCGCGGCCTCGTTAGCCATCGTCGCCAGCAGCCGCCGCTCGACGAGCTCGGACTGCTCGTCGGTCGGAATGTCGACGCCGCCGTTCTCGTAGTCGTAGAACCCCTTGCCGGTTTTCTTGCCGAGCTCCTCGTTTTCGACCTTCTCCTCGAGCAGCGGTGCCGGCTCGTAGGCCGCGCCGAGCACCTCGTGCATGTAGTCTAAGACGTGATAGCTGACGTCGTTGCCGACCTGATCGCCCAACTCGAAGGAACCCATCGGGAGCCCCATCCCGTACTTCGTCGTCGAGTCGACCTCGGCGATCGTCGCCTCGTCCTCGCTGACGAGCCAGCAGGCCTCGTTCATCAGCGGCACGAGAATGCGGTTCACGATGAACCCGGGCGAGTCCTTGTGGACGCGGACCGGCGTCTTCCCGAAGTCCTCTGCCAGTTCTTCGATCGTCTCGAGCGTTTCCTCGGCCGTCTCGGCGCCGGTGATCACCTCGACGAGGTCCATCCGGACCGGCGGGTTGAAGAAGTGCATACCGCAGAACCGCTCGGGGCGCTCGGTCACCTCGGCCAGTTCCGTGATCGAGAGGCTCGAGGTGTTCGTCGCGAAAATCGCCTCGTCGTTGGCGTGTTCCTCGAGTTCCTGATAGACGTCCTTCTTGATCTCCATCTGCTCCGGGACGGCCTCGATGACGACGTCGGCGTCCGCGACGGCCTCCGCCATGTCGACCAGCGGCGTCACGCGCTCGAGGGCGGCGTCCGCTTCGTCCTGTGAAAGCTGGTCTTTCTCCGCGAGCTTGTTTAGCGACCACTCGATCTGCTCGTAGCCGTTCTGGACGAACTCCTCTTTGATGTCTCGCATCGTCACGTCGTAGCCGGCCATCGCGGCGACCTCCGCGATGCCGTGGCCCATATTCCCTGCGCCGAGAACTGCGACGGTGTTGATATCTTCCAGCTCCATGGACACTCATGCGATGGGGAGTCGTTTGAACGTTTCCCCACTTCGTTGGAAAAACTATGTTTAGGTTTATGTCTGGTTACAAAGATCTTTATCGATCGCCATAGACAGACTGACCCATGGAGTTCGGTCTCACGGACGAACAACGGCAGATCCGAGAAGAAATCCAGCGGTTCGCGGAAAACGAAATCGTCCCCCACGCCGCGGAGTACGACCGCGAGGAGAAGTTCCCCCGCGACATCGTCGACGAGGCCGCCGAGATGGGACTGACCGGCGCGCACATCCCGATGGAGTACGGCGGCGCCGGCTACTCGATCTTAGACACCGCGATCATCACCGAGGAACTGTTCTCGTACGATCCCGGCATCGCCCTCTCGATCGTCTCGACTTCCTTCGGCTGCGAGGCGATCATGAACTTCGGCACCGAAGACCAGAAGGAACGCTTCCTCGAGCCGGTCGCGGCCGGCGAGAAGATCTCGGGCGCGGCGATTTCGGAACCCGACACCGGTTCGGACGTCTCCTCCGTTTCGACGCGCGCGGAGAAGGACGGCGACGAGTGGGTCATCAACGGAAACAAGATGTGGATCACCAACGGCTCCGTCGGCGACTTCTTCGTCGTCCTCTGTAAGACCGACCCCGACGCCGAGGGTCGGTACAACGGCTTCAGCCAGATCGTCGTCGAATCCGACCGCGACGGCTTCGAGGCCGAGAAAATCTCCGGCAAACTCGGCATCCGCGCCTCCGACACCGCCGAACTCGTCTTCGACGACGTCCGCGTCCCCGAGGAGAACCTCATCGGCACGCGCGACGCCGCCTTCATGCAGCAAATGCAGTTCTTCGACGAAACCCGCGTCGCCGTCGCCGCCCAGGGCGTCGGCATCGCGAAGGGTGCCACCCGCGCGGCCCTCGAGTACGCCCAGGACCGCGAGCAGTTCGGCAAGTCCATCTCGGAGTTCCAGGCGATCCAGCACAAACTCGCGGAGATGGCGACCGACACCGAAGCGGCGCGCAACCTGACCTACAAGGCCGCCTGGAACGTCGACCAGGGTGAGGACATCACGAAACTCGCCTCGATGGCCAAGGAGTACGCCTCCCGCGTCGCGGTCGACGTCGCGGACGAGGCCGTCCAGATCCACGGCGGCGCCGGCTACGTGGACGACTTCCCCGTCGAGCGGTTCTACCGAGACGCCAAGATCACCCAGATCTACGAGGGGACGACGGAGATCCAGAAGAACGTTATTGCGCGGGAAATGCTCGGGAAAGGTTTCTAGAGACGAACTTTTGCGCTGCGGGCCGCCTCCGGCGGCCCTCGGCAAAATCTCGAGAGCGCTTCGCGCTCTCTCGGACCTCGCGGAATCGAAGATTCCGCTTAGCTCTGATGAAAAGCAACGGAAGACGTTCCTGCTCACTCCGTTCGCGTGCTGCGACTTCCGAGCCTTCGTTCGCTCCGCTCACGAAGACACTCCTCCCTCCGTTCCGGACGCGTAGCGTCCTCCACATCGGTCGTCGGCCCGCTCGCTCCCTGACTCACGGCCTTCGGCCGTCTGCTCACGGCGCTTCGCGCCGTTCGTACGGTACGCGGAACCTTCGGTTCCGCGCTATTCGTCTTTCCGCGGCGCGTCGCGCCGCGCACCGGTCGCTCGCGGTCAGTAGCGGTGTGAGGGCCTGCCCTTCCCCGTGTTGCATGCTCGACGAATTCCGCCGAGCATGCTCCCGGCCGGTCGTCCGTCACGAATCCGAGTCAGAGTCGGTATCGCCGTCATCGCTGTCGGAGTCCGTGTCACCGTCGTCGCTATCACTATCCGAATCCGTATCGCCGTCGTCCGAATCTGTATCCGTATCCGTGTCGGTGTCCGAACCGCCACCCCTCGAGCGGCCCGTCTCCGGCGTTGAGGCGACCGGTTCGACGGCTCGGTCTCGAGTCGCCCCCGTCTCGCCGTTGCGATTGTGATCGGCGCTCGAGGTGCCCTCGGGCGACGGCGGTTCGAACTCGAGGGCGTACAGGACGACGGGTGGCACGACGTAACTGCCGATGGCGATCGCCGCGAACCAGGGATCGAGGAACACGAGGATACCGAAGATCGCCAGTGCGACCGTCGCGGCCGTGTGTATCGCGGTGGTCGTATAGCGCCGGTAGAACGACCAAAATTCCCGGAGTCGACGGGGGGCGGTCACGAGCACGGTCGACGAGACGAGCGCCATTACTACACCGTACGAGTCCCAGCGAGAAACCTCTTTGTCGCGACCCCGTCACGCAGTGGTTTGGACCGCGAGATGAACGACCGGTTGCATTCGTCCTCCCCGCCGACGGTCATCCCGCGAGCCTATCCCTCGAGGTCGAATCGCGTTCGGACGCCCTCGTCACGATCGATATCGGTCCGGAACGTAGTGCCGAAATGCAGGTGGAACGTACCCGAAGGCGACCGGGGCCAGCGCCGCCAGCCGGCGACGCAGGAGGGCGTACACGCCGCCGACGGCGATCGCGGCGAGGACGAGCCAGCGGAAGGGCGCCTCGAGGACGACGAGCAGCGGAAGCCCGAGGAGCACGGCGAGCGCGAGGTCCTCCGGCGCGCCGTCGTATCGGACGACGCGCTTCGGTTCCCGCCAGCGCCCCCTGACGTGGTCGTAGACGGCCCGATCCGACGTCGCTTCCCACGGTCGGAGCTCGAGGCCGCCGCCGTAGCGGTCCATCCGACAGTGGGCTCCGGCGCCGACGAGCAGGGCGGCGACGGCGAACGAGCCGGACGCCGGAACCAGCGCCGCTGCGGCCAGCGCCGGCACCGCGAGCAGCGCGTACCCCGTCGGGTAGTGGAGCGTCCGGCGGTGGCCGGCGTACATGTCCAGATCGGGGAGCACGCTTCCGACGATCGCACCGGCGAGCGCCGCCGGCGCGAATTCGGGCGCGACGGAGACGAGCGGCGCGGCTATCGCCAGGCCCACGATCGCGTGCGTCGGGAGCATCATACATCACTCGTCGTGACTGTAGACGATAAGCCCGCCGCTTCTCGCCGCCGTTCGGGATCGAGGCGGACGACCACCTATCCCCGCCATTTATTTTAACGGCGTTTGATAATTCGCTATGACTGACGGCGGAGAACCCTCGCGCGAGGAACGCCGACTCGTCGACCCGGACGACCTCCTCGCGCAACTGTTTCGAAACGGCCGAACGAACGCGGTCCTCTCGTGGCTGCTCGTCGGGGTTCTTTCGGCGGTACTCGTCGAAAGCCTGCTCGAGTTCGACGCCCACTGGCTCGTTTTCGTCGCCGCGACGGGAGTCGTCGTACTGCTGCCGCCGGGCGCGGCCCGGGACTGGCGGGTGATGCTCCCGTGGGAACTGCTGGTCGTCGCACTCCTCCCGATTCTCGTTCGCGGCCTGTACGGCGGCGAGGTCGGCACGTTCGCCACGTATCTCGCGATCGCCGGCGTCGCGCTGCTGGTCACCGTCGAACTCCACATGTTCACCGCGCTGCGGCTCACCCACTGGTTCGCCGTGGCCCTGGTCGTGATGACGACGATGGCGACGGCGGCCGCGTGGACGGTGGTTCGCTGGAGTATGGACGCCCGCCTCGGAACGGCCTATCTGACGACGAACGAGCAGCTGATGATCGAGTGGACGTCGGTGACGCTCGCCGGCTTCGTCGCGGGCGTGCTGTTCGATTCGTACTTCCGACGCCGCGGCAGGCGGCTTCGCCGCTCCATCCGACGGATGGTGAGCGCCTGATGTCGCTGCCGCGCCCGTCGGACCGCAACCAGCGTCGGCTGACCAGATTGTTGCAGCTCGTTCTCGTCGGGATCGTCGCCTACGGCCTCCTCGCCGGCCAGCCGAAGGCGATCAGCAACGGGAGCCTCGCACTGGTGGTCACGTTCGTCCCCGCGGTGCTCGAGCGCAACTACGGACTGCCGCTCGATCCGTGGCTCGGCCTGTGGATCACGGTGGCGGTGTTCCTCCACACTGCGGGATCCGCGGGGATGTACGGCCGTATCGAGTGGTGGGACCACCTCACCCACGCGATGTCGGCCTCGCTGGTGGCCGGAGCCGGCTACACGGTCGCCCGAGCGATCGAACTCCACAGCGACGAGATCACCATCCCGCGGCGGTTCGCGTTCGTCTACATCCTCGTCGTCGTGCTCGCGTTCGCCGTGGTCTGGGAGCTGTTCGAGTTCGGGCTGGATATCGTCGCCGATACGACGGGGATGACGATGCCGCTCGCCCAGCACGGACTCGACGACACGGTACGGGACCTGTTGTTCAACGGGCTCGGCGCCCTCGTCGTCGCCGTGTTCGGCCAGGCGCATCTGCTGGGCGTCGCCGAAACCGTCAGAACGAGTCTGCTTCACGTCGAGTAGTCCGCTCGGTTCGTCGCTCGCGTCGTTCAGTCTCGAGGGTGGCGATCGACGGCCGCTAGCCGGCAACTGCTAGTCGACACCCGAAATCGACAACCGAGACGCCTTTCCCCTCGCAGTCCCGTATTCCGGTATCCGACCGGAACATGTCGAGCATGCTAACTGACGCCGAACCCGTCCTGCGACGCGATCCCATCATGGAACGACTGATCGAGGCCCACGAGCCGTACGTCGAACCCGACTGGAGCGAGTACGAGCGGCTCTGCATCTCGATCATCAACCAACAGCTCTCGACCGCGAGCGCGATGGCCGTCCGCGAGCGCGTGTTCGAACTCCTCGAGGGCGAGGTAACCCCCGAAACCGTCCTCGCCGCCGAGGACGACGCACTCCGGGATGCCGGCCTCTCGCGCAGCAAGATCGAGTACATGCGAAACGCCGCGCGAGCGTTTCAGGAAAACGACTACACCCGGGACGCGCTGGCCGACTACTCCGACGAGGAGGTGATCGATCTCCTCACCGAGATCAAGGGCATCGGCGAGTGGACCGCGAACATGTACCTCCTGTTCGTCCTCGAGCGCCCGGACGTCCTCCCGCTGGGCGACCTCGCCGTTCGCCGCGGTATCGAGCAGTTGTACGGCGACGGCGAGCCGGACGAGATGACCCCCGCGGAGATGCGCGAGATCGCCGAGGCCTGGCGGCCCTACCGCAGCGTCGCGACGCGGTACATCTGGGCGGAGTACGAGGCGGAGTCGCCCGCCGTTCTGTAGCGGCGGGGCCCGAAACCGAGTGCAGCGCTCCGCTTGTCGACCCGTTGTATTGGGTTTCCGTCTCGCCCACCGTCTCGCCCCACCTTCCCGCTATCGTCCGAGCGGCCTCGAGCGGCGCTCCCGTCGTTCGCAAGGCGGTAATCGCACACTGTTCGTCAACGACGGCGCTGCGAGCGCGACAGCACGCCGCCGGCAACCGCATCAATCGCCGATTACGATTCCGTTCGTCTCGAGCCGACCGTACGACGGGAGAAATCCCGGACTGAACGGAGAGACGGCCCCGTCGACTCAAGTGCTGATCGACTGCAGTGCCGTCGATGGCAAACGATCTGTCCGACTCCACGGAATCCAGCGAGACGCCGTCGCAGCGACGCATGACCACCGATCCGGACCGCATTCGGGAGTGGGCCGAGGAGCGCGACGCCGTCCCCGTCTCGACCCGCGGCGGCGAGGGCCACGGCCACACGTTCGCTCGCCGGGAGGACGTCGACGACGAACACGAGGAGCACACCTGGGACGAGTTCGAGGAGACGTTCACCAACCGGGATCTGGTCTTCGTCTACGAAGACGAGGAAGCGATGGGGACTGAGACCGGGGGACTCGGCAGGTTCGACCTCCTCGAGCGCGACGAGGCCTTCAACCGCGCCGACCTCGGCCGGGACGAACTCGAGGACCAGCTCCGGCAGGGCGAGACCGTAACGACCGAGATCGTCGAAACGCAGGTCATCGAGCGCGAGGTCGTCGAGCGGGACACGATCGAGAGCGAGGTCGTCGACACCGAACTCGCCGATCGGCAGGTCGTCGACTCCGAACTGTTGAGCCGCGACATCGCCGAGACCGAGTTCGTCACGGCCGATATGATCGAGGTGACGACCGACGAGACCCGCCTCGATACGATCGAGGAGATCGAACGTTACACCGTCGAGAGCGAGGTCGTCGACGTCGACCTCGAGAGCGACGAGGAACTCGAGAGCGACGAGATCGAGACCGGAATCGAACTCGAGAGCGTCCAGCGCTCCATTTTGGAGAGCAACGTCGTGCAGGCGGACATCGCGCCCGAGGAGGTCATCGAGCGCGAGGTAATCGAGAGCAAGCGCGGCGAGGGCGACACCGTCCGGAGCGAACTCATCGAGCGCCGAACGGTCGAAGAGGAGATCCACGAGCGGACCCGACAGCAGTTCACGCTCGAGGAGACGGACCTCGTCGAATCCGAAGTGGTCGGCAGCGACATCATCGAAGGGGAGATCATCGACGTGGAGGAGTACGAGTCGATCACGGCCGAGGAGCGCAGCGGGGCCGCCGCGACGGAGACCGAAGTGACGACGCGGGACGACGAGGCGACGGCCGAATCCGAGTCGCCCGTGGAAAGCGGACCGACGGTCGAATCGGAGTCCGGGATGGGAAGCGACGCGACGACCGATGCCGAAGCCGAACCGACGCAAGCGGATTCGTCCGTCTCCGTCAGCAAGGACGATCAGGGGAAAGTCGTCGTCGACGAGTCGGGCCAGGAGATCGGGATCGCCTCGCGGATCCAGGCCGATACCGTCTACATCGATCCGGAACCCGGCCTCGCCGACCGACTCAAGGCGCGCCTCGGCTGGGGCAACGAGGACGAGGACGAGTATCCGGTCGAACCGGCGCAGATAAAAGAGGTCACGGACGACGAGATCGTCATCCGCGGCGACTGAGCGGTCGCGAATCGACGCGTCAGTCGCGTTCGGAGTCGGTCTCAGTCCCAGGCGATGACACAGTCAGTTCGACCGGTTTCGATCCGAACGCGTCGAAACCGGCGCGTGAGCGAGCGCGGACCGTGACGGGCTCGAGCCCGTCGGAACCGCCGCAACGGCGCCGCGGGGGCGCCGCGAGTCAGCGGTTACTCGACCTCGATCACTCGAGGTCGAAGCGGTCGTTGGTCATGACCTTGCGCCACGCGTCGACGAAGTCCTCGACGAACTTCTCTTCCTCGGCCGCGTAGACGTCCGCGATGGCTCGAAGTCGGGAGTTCGAGCCGAACAGGAGGTCGACACGGGAGCCGGTCCACTCGACCTCGCCGGTCTCGCGGTCGATCAGTTCGTAGACTTCCTCGCCCTCCGAGGCCTGCTCCCACTCGTAGTCCATCGAGAGCAGGTTGACGAAGAAGTCGTTGGACAGGGTCTCCGGCTCGTCGGTGAAGACGCCGAGATCGGAGTCCTGATAGTTCGCGCCCAGCGCGCGCAGGCCGCCGACCAGAACGGTCATCTCCGAGGCCGTCAGGTCCAGCAGGTCGGCGTGGTCGACCAGCAGGTCCTCCGGCGGCTCGTTGTAGTCGCCGCCGAAGTAGTTGCGGAACCCGTCGATCTCCGGCTTGAGCGCCTCGAAGGACTCCTCGTCGGTCTGGTCCTGCGTGGCGTCGGTGCGGCCGGGCTCGAACGGAATCTCGACGTCGTAGCCGGCGTCGGCCGCGGCCTGTTCGACGGCCGCGTAGCCGCCCAGCACGATGAGGTCGGCCAGCGAGACGCGCACGTCGTCGGAGCGCGACCCGTTGAACTCCTCTTGGACCTCTTCGAGCGTCTCGAGGACGGTCTCGAGCTCCGCCGGCTCGTTGACCTCCCAGCTACGCTGGGGCTCGAGGCGGATGCGGGCGCCGTTGGCGCCGCCGCGCTTGTCGCTGTCGCGGTAGGTCGAGGCCGCCGCCCAGGCGGTCTTGGCCAGCTGCGAGACGGAGAGTTCCGTCTCGAGGATCTCCGCCTTGAGCTGCTCGGCTTCCTCGTCGCCGATCAGTTCGTAGTCGGCGTCCGGGACGGGGTCCTGCCAGACGAAGGTTTCCTCGGGCACGTCCGGGCCGAGGAACCGCTCCGGCGGGCCCATGTCGCGGTGGATCAGCTTGTACCACGCCCGCGCGAACGCGTCGAGGAACGCCGGCGGGTTGTCGCGGAAGTTCTCGATGATCTCTCGGAACTCCGGATCCCGCTTGAGCGCGACGTCCGTCGTCATCATCATCGGGGCGTGCTTCTCCGAGGGATCGTGGGCGTCCGGGACGGTGTCGTAGGCCTCCTCCTCGACCGGCTGCCACTGCTTCGCGCCGGCGGGGCTCTCGGTCAACTCCCACTCGTAGTCGAGCAGGTTGTCGAGGTAGGAGGTGTCCCACATCGTCGGCCAGGCGTTCCAGGCGCCCTCGATGCCGCTGGTGGTCGTCTCGGAACCCTTGCCGGAGTCGGTCCAGCCGAGACCCTGGTCCTCGATGGGGGCCGCTTCGGGCTCGGGACCCATGTCGTCGTCGGTGGCGCCGTGGGCCTTCCCGAACGTGTGTCCGCCGGCGATGAGGGCGGCGGTTTCCTCGTCGCTCATCGCCATGCGGCCGAACGCCTGGCGGATGCGGTCCGCGGACTTCATCGGGTCGGGGTCGCCGTTCGGCCCCTCGGGGTCCACGTAGATGAGCCCCATCACGGTGGCGCCGAGCGGCTCCGCGAGCTCGCCGTCCTCGTCGACGCGGTCGTGCTGCGGGGCTTCCCACTCGTCCTCGGGACCCCAGTAGACGGCCTCGTCGGGCTCGAACTCGTCCTCGCGGCCGCCGGCCCAGCCGAGCGTCTGCATGCCCATCGACTCGAGGGCCGTGTTCCCGGCCAGGACGATCAGGTCGGCCCAGGAGAGCTTGCGGCCGTACTTCTGCTTGATCGGTTCCAGCAGTCGGCGGGCCTTGTCGAGGTTCCCGTTGTCGGGCCAACTGTTGAGCGGCGCGAAGCGCTGGTTGCCGCCCGAGGCGCCGCCGCGGCCGTCGGTGGTGCGGTAGGTACCGGCGCTGTGCCAGGCCATGCGGATGAAAAGCGGCCCGTAGTGGCCGTAGTCGGCCGGCCACCAGTCCTGCGAGGTCGTCATCAGGTCCTTCAGGTCCGCCTTCACCTCCTCGAGGTCGAGCTTCTGGAACTCCTCAGCGTAGTCGAAGTCGTCGTCGTAGGGGCCGACGTCCTCGGCGTTCTGGTCGAGGACCTCCAGGTTCAGCTTGTTCGGCCACCACTCGTGGTTGCGCTTGCGTTCGAACTCAGTCATTGTCGAGTCACCTCAGTAATACCGCCATACACGCTGCGTTCCGAATACTCGTCTGCCATGGATTCTTGCTACGAACGGAAGATGGGATTCGATAATAATAGGTGTACCGATCGCAACTTCCAGTTCACGTTTCGCCCCATATTGTTTCCGATACTGCAAACGAATCTCACTGATAGTGCTATCGGCCGTCGCTCGAGCGCCGCCAAACGTGCGGCAGAGACGGCGTCGCGTCCGCTACTCTCCCGGGGGCGAGACGGAGGGATCAACTTTATCGTTCGGCACCGGCGGATACGCGACGGGGACGTGCGAGCGGCTACCGGTGTTTTGATGGTGACTCTCGAGACGGGAATACCCGCCGCCCGTCGAACGCGTGGCTATCGATCGGGCCGCTCGATTAACAGATAATCGTCGACGTCGCGCATGCATCCTGCGGGCACGATCAGCGTGCCGTCGTCAGTCGTCTCGAACGCGCGGGCGGTGGCGGTCGGAACTTCCTTCGCGGGCGCGACGAACACGTCCTCGAGTTCGCCGGACGCGAGGTTCATCGTGATGTTCTCGATCGTCCCGAGTTTTTCGCCGTTCGTGCTCAACACGGGCTTGCCGGAGAGCGTGGATGCGAGGACCGTCGTCATCGTATCCCTGTTCGACGAAACGATCAATAAATTAACCGGTAGTCGCGGGCAAGAAGGGCAGCTACTCTTCTTCCTCTTCGGGCGTATCGGGCGCCTCGCCGTCGATGCGGCGGCTCACGTCGACCTGGTAGTTCTCGAGGATGTCCCGGCCGAGGATGACGGGGTAGTCCATGTGGCTGCGGTCCTCGACGCTTGCCGTCACGGTGTGCTGGTTGCCGCCGACGCCGACGACGACGTCGACGACGGGTCGGCTCCGGGACTGCTTGCTGCTGCCCGAGCGGATCCGGGTGATGGACTTGATCGGGCCGGCGCCGATGTCCGCGGCGAGGCCGGTGTCGATGCTCGTCCGCGTCGCGCCGGTGTCGGACTTGGCGACGACCGATTTCGACCCGCTGGTCCCCGAGAGGACCACCTCCTCGGTGTAGCCGATCACCGCCGGCTCCGTGTCCTCCGAGATCGACTCGACCGGCTGCGCCGTCGGCCGCGAGTCGTCGAGCACGTTCGAGATGTCGCGCACGCGGTCCTCATCCACCTCGCCGCCGGCGCGTTCGATCGCCAGTTTGGCGATGTACGGTGCGGGACTGACCTGCGTCGCCTGGTAGAGCCCCTTGAACCCCGCGGTCGGATTGACCTCGAGGACGAACCAGCCCTCGTCGCCCTCGACTAAGTCGACGCCGGCGTAGTCGAGGCCGACGGCGTCGGCCGCGCGGCGGGCCATGTCGCGGGCCTCCTCGGGAAGGTCCTCGGTCGCGTCCTCGACGCTGCCGCCGAGCGCGACGTTGGTCCGCCAGTCGTTGTCCGGCGCGTAGCGGTACATCGCGGCGATGATCTCGCCGTCGACGACGTAGACGCGGACGTCGCGGTGGCGGGCGTCGTCGCGGTCGATCAGTTCCTGCAGGAACGCGTACCGGTTGCCGACCTTCGGGTTGACCGGGTCGTCGGGCCCGACCTTCCAGGTGCCGCCGCCGTGGGTGCCGATCGCCGTCTTGTAGACGGCCTCCTCGCCGTAGCGGCTCCGGGCCGCGTTCAGCTGGTCGCTGTTGAGCGCGAGGGTGACGTCGGGCGTCCGGACGTCGTTGGCCGCCAACGTCGTCGCCGTCGAGAGCTTGTGGATCGCCGTCATCACGTTCGCCGGCTCGTTGAGCATCGGGACGAGCTGCGCGAACGTGTTCGCCAGTCCGAGCTCCTCGGCGGGCTGTTCGGTGTTCGACAGCAGCATTCGGTTCGCGATGACGTCGACCGACGGCTCGAGGACGACGCTGCCGTCGGTGACGCTGATGGACGTGTTTTCGGTCCGGAGCCACTCGGTGTCGTGGCCGAGGTCTTCGACCGCGTTGAGAATCGCTTTCGTCTCCTTGCTCGTGTGTAAACTCAGTACCCCCACCGTGACGGGATCGTCGACGTCCATACGTTTCTAGACGGCGACCGCGTGGATAAGTATTAATAGTGGATCGCAACGAGTGACGGCGCCGACCGGAGCACGCGCGGATAGTTCGGTTCGGTTAACCGCGATCGGGGTCGACGATCGGTGCGGCGCTCGAGGCCGGCGCCGTGCGACTGCCGCGATCCGCACGAGGGCGACGCGGTAATCGGCGACGAAAAACGGCGCCGATCGATAATCAATTCTTACTCGCGCATCCGGTACCGATCAGTCGTCGACGTCGTTCGGGTTGTTGTACGTCGACGGATCCGGGTCGGGCGCGATGACCTCCCCGTCGCCCGGCTGCTCCGCGGCGTAGGAGAACGTGCCGTTCCCGTCCGGCGCCTCGCCCTGCGTCCAGGGGTACTCGGGATTCGGCTGCTCCTCGCGGCGCGTCGAGATGAACGTGTAGTTGACGTCCTGGTTCTCCTGCTCCTGCGGGAAGCTCGCGGGAACCGGGACCGGGTCGTCCAGGGACTCGAGCGCCTCGAGCCACTGGTTCTGGTGCATCGTGTCCCGGGCGATGAGGTAGGAGAGCATGTCCTTCATGCCGGGGTCGTCGGTGTAGTCCCAGAGGCGGGTCGCGAGCGTGCGGCCGGTCGCCTCGGCCATCACGTTCGCGTAGAGGTCGCCGGCGAGGTTCCCCGAGGCGGCGATGTACGCGCCGGTAAACGGCACGCCGTTGCTATCCACTGGCATCGCCGAGAGGCCCGACGAGAGGTACTGGCGCGGGTTCTGGCCGGTCATCGCCGCGGCGACGGCGGCGGTCTCCTCGGTCTCCTCGCGCATCTCCTTGGGCGACCCGCGAAGGTTCTTCGTCACGGCCGACGCGAGCATTTCGATGTGGCCGAGTTCCTCGGCTGCGGTCTCCATCAGCAGGTTCCGATAGGCTTCGAACTCCTCGGGCAGCGCCCACGCTTGGAACATGTACTGCAGCGCAACGCGCATCTCGCCCTCTTGGCCGCCGATCGCCTGCTGGAGTAGCTTCGCGAAGTGCGGGTCGGGGTCTTCGACGGTAACCTCGTACTGTAGCTCGGGTTCTTGGAAGAACATCCACTCCACGGACATCGAGGAATCAAATAAATATTTCACCCGTCGGAAACGCTGTTATTACGATCGGTAAGAGAAATACTCGAGGCCGAAAAAGACGTTCTCGAGACCCTCAGATCGATCGTAACCAAGGTTTTTCTCGTCGGTAGTGGTCCGTAGCCTGCACTGATTTCGATGACCGGTGACGAATCCACAGCACGAACTGGTCCCTCGAGACGACGCGTGCTCGCGACCGGTGCGCTCGCGGCGACCGGCGCCGTAGTCGGCGGCTCGCACGCGGTCGGCGCCGCCGAGACCGACGCACAGCACGAGGAGTCGACGACCGCCCTCCGCGGAGCGATGTTCCCCTACCACTACGCGCCCGCCTCACGGGCGGCGATCGTCGAGACGGACCTCGAGTGGCTTCCCGAACGCCTCTCGGGATACCAGACGCACGTCCTCGAGTACGGCCACGCGCGGTCGTTCCGCGGCTTTCTGTTCGCCGAGGAGGGCGAGGACGGGAACGGAAACGAGAACGAGAACGACGACGGAACACCATCGTCCCTGCAGGGGCGAACCGTCTCCCTCGAGCGCACGAACGGCGCGCCGGCGTCGGCGTCGAACCTGATCGGCGTCGAAGCGACCGTTCTCGAGGGCGACTAGGGAAGCAAACGACGGTCGATATCGGCGACAAGTCGCCATCGACTCGGTTTTCACCCGTCTCTCGCCGAGCCGCCGATCGCTGTGAGCAAGCGTTATCCGAGCACCGAGCGCACTTCTCCCGGATCGACCAGCCCGCTCGCGACGGCGAGCACCGCCCACGTCGCGGCGCCGAGCGCGATCGCGGCGATGAGCATCGGGAAACTCGAGACCATCGGCGTCACGATCAACACTGCGATCGCCATAACGCCGGTGATGCCGAAGATCAGCCCCATCGTGCGAGCGAGGTGGCGAACGCGCAGCGAGAGCTCGCTGTGGACCACGTAGAGGTTCACCGCCACGTAGACGGAGTGGGTGAGCACCGTCGCGATCGCGGCGCCGACGACGCCCATCGCCGGGATGAGCACGAGGTTCAGCCCGAAGTTAGCCGCGGCCGTCCCGCCCTTCGCGACCGCCCGGGCTTGCGCCCGGCCGAGGTAGTCCAAACTGTCGCTCGTGAGGTTCGTGATCGCCTGCAGGACGATAAACGCCGTCAGCGCCTGCAGGACGGGGATCGCCCCCTCGTAGCTCGGGAACGCCAGCGAGATGAACGGGTCGGCGACGATCGCGAGGCCGGCCGCCGCGGGCACGTAGAGCAACAGCGTGTTCGTCAGCGACGATTCGTAGATCCGCCGGGCCTCCTCGAGTTCGTCGTTGGCCTTGTACTCGCCGAAGTTCGGCGAGATGGTGAAGCCGAGCGACTCCGCGGGCGCGAGCACGAAGTCGGTGATCTGCTTGCCGAGCGTGTAGAAGCCGACGGCCGTCGACGAGAGGAAGACGCCCACGAGGAAGGTGTCGATCTGCTTGTCGACGACGTTGGCGCTCCGCGTCGCGGTCAGCGGAACGCTGTACTTGAGCAGCCGTTTCGACAGTCCCTCCTCGTAGATCTCCGCGGTGTCGTACTCGCGGTAGAACTTGAAATAGAGGATCGCTAGTCCGAATGCGCCGGCCAGCGCGTAGCCGACGATGTAGCCGAACAGCGCGCCCAGCGCGCCGAATCCCGCCAGGACGAAGCCGACGGCGAAGACGAGCCGCGTCGCGCCGCCGATCGCCTGCACGGCCGCGCTGTAGCCGAGTTCGTTGAACCCCTGAAAGGAGATCTGGGCGAACGTCTGGAACGATTTGACGACGACGTAGAGCACGCCCGCCGCGAGGAACGGCGCCGCGCTCGGCTCGCCCAGCATGCTCGCGAGTTCGTCGTGGAAGAGCAACAGGGCGTACGCGACGACCGAGACGACGACGAGCTTGTAGACCATCGTCGACCGGAGCAGGTGCGGGATCTGGCCCGGATCCTTCTCGTTGTACTCGGAGATGTACCGCGCCGCCGACTTGCCCAGCCCGACGTCGGCGAACAGCTGGACGATCGCGAGGATACTGATCGCCCAGTAGAGGTCCCCGTACCCCTGCGGGTCGAGGAGAAACCGGGCGAGGACGAGCATCAGGAGTGCGCTCGAGAGCATGTAGACTGCTCGAGCGACGAGCGTTGCTTTGAACCCGCGGACGATGTGATCCTGCTGCGTGCTCATAGGACGAACTGAGAGGCGAGAGAGTCCGGACCCAACCGCTGCCCGAAGTCCGGTGATGACTCATTCACCCAATAGCGGAATCCGGCAATTGTAATGGAGTGCCAACTCCGTCCGAAGCGCGGGGCTAGTGCGAACTAACCGTCGAAAGACTCTCGTACCGACGGTGAAACGGGGTCGTACAGTCCCGCGCAGTCGCGGTTCAGGCGCCGCGGTACCGCGAGGGGCGGATCGCAGCGATCGGCGGACGACTAGAGGTACGAGGCGTCCCACCGCGTCGCCTTCCGGCGATTCCCGCAGACGTTACACTCGATGCGCCCCATCGTGTCCATCGTGTTGTCGATCGAGTCGCAATTGCCACACAGCCACGCGTACAGTTCCTTGCGGTCGTCGTCCCGGTAGGCGCTGTAGAACGGCGAGCGCGAACCCCGCGCCGCCTCGCCGTAGCTCACGTAGACCGTCTCGCCGTCGATCTCGAGTTCGTCGATCGCGCCCCACCCCTCGTCCTCGAGGTCGCCCTCGACGTAGACGTTCTCGGTAAACGTTTCGTCGCCGATCTCGACCTCGCGCTGGCCGGCCTGCTCGAAGCCGTGCTCCCGGTAGAACTCGTTGCCGCCCGCGTTATCGGCGAGGACGAACCCCTCCACGTGATCGGCGCCCTCGTCGATGAGCGTCTCCCGGGTCCGGACGAGCAATCGAACGCCCGTCCCGCTGCCCCGGTGGTCGGGACGGACGTGCAGCCAGAGGATCCGGCCGCTGCCGTACTGCTGGCCGACCAGATCGCTCTGGGAGAAACCGGCGATCTCGCCGTCTCGTTCGACCACGAGGACGACCGCGTGATCGTCCTCGAGTTCGTCGCCGAAGCCGTCGCCGTACCATTGATCGATCGCCGACTCGACCGTTTCCTCGCCGAGGAAGTCCGTGTAGGTGGAACTGAGCGACTGGTGGGCGATCGAGCGGATGGCGTCGACGTCGTCGTCGGTGGCGGTGCGGATCTCCATGCGGAGAGTTACCACATCATCGTACAAAACGTATGCCCCGCGGAGAGCTATGTTCCCGCGATTCCGTCAGGAAATCCGGACTGTTATGGGACCGATACCGCGCGAGGACGGGTCCGGAACTAACAAGACAAGATTCACATTAGTGCCACTCGAGACCGGTGTATGAGCGACGACGTCGCACGGGACGAGGGAACGGACGAGCCACCCGACCAGCCCGTCGATTCCGACGCGACCGAGAACGACGCGTTCACCTATAACGGCGGCCGGATCGACCCCGGCGAGTCCGCGAACATCCGGTACGGCATCAGCGAAACGTACCTCGGCGATCCCGTCCGCATTCCGGTGACGATCGTCAACGGCGAACACCCCGGCCCGACGGTCTTTCTCTCCGCGGCGGCCCACGGCGACGAACTCAACGGGATCGAGGTCGTCCGCGAGGTCGCCCACGACTGGGACCATTCCGAACTCCACGGGACGCTGGTCTGTCTCCCCGTGATGAACGTCCCCGGCTTTCTCGCCCAGGAGCGGTACCTGCCGATCTACGACCGGGACCTGAACCGCTCGTTCCCCGGCCGCGAGGGATCGACCAGCGCCAGACGGATGGCCAACCAGATCTTCACGAACTTCATCGAACCCTGCGACATCGGGATCGACTTTCACACCTCCACGCGGGGCCGGACCAACATGCTCCACGTCCGAGCGAACATGGCCGACCCGCAGGTCTCGAGACTCGCCAAGGCGTTCAGTTCGAACGTCATCATCGCGGGCGAGGGGCCGTCGGGAACGCTCCGGCGCGAGGCGACCGACGCCGACGTTCCGACGATCACCGTCGAGATGGGCGAGGCACACCGCTTCCAGCGGAGTCTGATCGACCGCGCGTTGACCGGCGTCGCGAGCGTCCTCGCCGAGTTCGGCCTGCACCAGGAGTCGTCGGTCCACTGGCCCGGCTGGCGGACCGTCATCGACGACGACGACGAGAAGACCTGGATCCGCGCCGACGCCGGCGGCATCGTCGACATGAAACACGGCCGCGGCGAACTCGTCAGGGAAGGCGACGTGATCTGTACCATCACGAACCCGTTCAAGGAAGAGGAAGACATCGTCACCGTCGAAGCGCCCTTCACCGGGCTCGTCGTCGGCGTCCTCGAGAACCCGGTCGTCTACCCGGGGAACCCCCTCTGTCATCTGGTGGGGCTCTCGCCGGACACCCGGACGGCGCTCGAGCGCGAGCACACGGCCGAGCGGTCGCAGTCTGAACTGCGGTAACACGAGGGACTCGGTTGCAGCCACGAACGTGTAGCGAACATCCGGCAAGGCTCGATCGAACGCGTTCGGGAAACGTGGATAAAACGGGTCGTTTTTCGAACGTTCTTGAGCGTCGGAAACCGGCGAACGAGGAGATAAAAGTAAGTTCTATACCCCCGCGGTCAAACCGTCCACATGAGCGCATGAGTCAGTCTTACAATCGCGGTCTCATCGAGGACTTCGGTCGGTGGAAGGAGTTCTCGGCCGGCATGTGGGCGTGGATCTTCCACAAGTTCACCGGGTGGATGCTGATCGGCTACCTGTTCACCCACATCGCCGTGCTGAGTACGGCGATCGGCGCAGCGAGCGGTGATGCATCGATGATTCAAGCCGAAACGGACGTCTACACGACGACGATTCAGGGCCTCGAGGAACTGTTCATCGTCCGCGTTCTCGAGGTCGGCCTGCTGGCGGTCGCCGTCTTCCACATCTTGAACGGCCTCCGCCTGCTGATGGTCGACCTGGGTATCGGACTCGAAGCGCAGGATCGGAGCTTCTACGCGTCGCTGGTCCTGACCGGCGCGATCACCGTCGCGAGCGTGCCGACCTTCCTTTCGGGGGTGGGTTTCTGATGGCGGAACGGTATTCCTCGTTCGCGCCCGGCGGAACCCGCTGGTTGCTCCAGCGGATCACGGCGGCGTTTCTGGTCGTCGTGCTCGCCTTCCACTTCTTCCAACTGCACTTCGTCACCCACGCCGCGGAGGTGACCTTCATGGGCACGCAAGCGCGCATGCAGAACGTCGGCTACTTCCTGACGATGGTGCTGTTCCTGATCACGGCCGCGTTCCACGGCGTCAACGGCGTCTACAACGCCCTGATCAACCAGGGACTCGAGGGCACCCGGAAGAAAGTAGTGCTCGCAGTCCTTGTCATCGCTGGCGGCGCACTGATCGCGCAGGGAGTCTACGTCGCAGTCGCTATGGCGGGGTGGATCTAACATGAGTACGCAACAACAACAGGAACCCGAGAGCCAGGAAGTACCGCAAGACCCCGACATGAAGGGGGCCGAGTCGCCCCAGCAGGAGCGACTCCGAGAAAAACAGGAGGGGATGGTCGACGAGCACGCCGAGAAGGAGGCCGAAGCCGCGGGCGAGACCGTCCACATCAAGGTCTTCCGCTACGACCCCGAAGTCGCGGCGAAGCAGGAACCCCGGTTCGACGACTTCCACGTCCCCTTCGAGAAGGGGATGACCGTCCTCGACGCGGTCATGTACGCCCGCGACGAGTTCGACTCCTCGCTGACCTTCCGACACTCCTGTCGGCAGGCGGTCTGTGGCTCCGACGCCTTCTTCGTCAACGGGAAGCAGCGACTCGGCTGCAAGACCCAGATCTCCGACCTCGAACAGCCGGTTCGCATCGAGCCGCTACCCCACCAGGAGGTCGTCAAGGACCTGGTCGTCGACATGGACCACTTCTACGACCAGATGCACGCGGTCGAGCCGTACTTCCAGGACGAGGATACCCCCGACTCGAGCGAACTCGAGGAGCAGCGCCAGAGCCCGGAGAACCGCGAGAAGATCAAGATGTCCTCGCGGTGTATCTGGTGTGGCGCCTGCATGTCCTCGTGTAACATCGCGGCCGGCGACAACGAGTACCTCGGCCCGGCGGCGATCAACAAGGCCTACAAGTTCGCGATGGACGACCGCGAAAGCGAGGAGATCAAGGAGCACCGACTCCGCATTCTCGAGCAGGAACACGGCGTCTGGCGGTGCCAGACCCAGTTCTCCTGTACCGAGGTGTGCCCGAAGGACATTCCGCTGACCGAGCACATTCAGGAGCTCAAGCGGGAAGCAGTCAAGAAGAACCTGAAGTTCTGGTAACCCTAATCTATGTACGAACACGACGTCATCGTGGTCGGCGCGGGCGGCGCCGGCCTCCGAGCCGCGATCGCAGCGCACGAGGCGGGAGCCGACACGGCAATCGTCTCGAAGCTCCACCCGGTCCGCAGCCACACCGGCGCGGCCGAAGGGGGCATCAACGCCGCACTCCAGGAGGGCGACGACTGGGAGCTCCACGCCTACGACACGATGAAGGGGTCGGACTACCTGGGCGACGCTCCGGCGGTCGAGACCCTCGCCAAGAACGCCCCCGAGGAGACGATGAACCTCGAACACTGGGGAATGCCGTTTTCCCGTGAAGAGGACGGACGCGTCTCTCAGCGGCCGTTCGGCGGCCTCTCCTACCCCCGCACCACCTACGCCGGCGCCGAGACCGGCCACCACCTGCTGCACACGATGTACGAGCAGGTCGTCAAGCGGGGCATTCAGGTCTACGACGAGTGGTACGTGATGAACCTCGTCACGACCGACGAGGACGACCCCAAGGACCGCGAGTGCCACGGCGTCGTCGGCTACGACGTCCAGTCCGGTACGATTGAAGGGTTCAAGGCGAACAACGGCGTCGTCCTCGCGACCGGGGGTCCCGGCCAGGCCTTCGACCACACCACCAACGCCGTCTCCTGTACCGGCGACGGCCACGCGATGGCCTACCGAGCGGGCGCGCCCCTCGAGGACATGGAGTTCATCCAGTTCCACCCGACCTCCCTCCCCTCGACCGGCGTCCTGATCTCCGAGGGCGTCCGCGGCGAGGGTGGCATCCTCTACAACAGCGAGGGCGAGCGGTTCATGTTCGAGTACGGCTACGCGAACAACTCCGGCGAGCTCGCCTCCCGCGACGTCGTCGCCCGCGCCGAACTCACCGAGGTCGGCGAGGGCCGCGGGATCGAGGACGAGTACGTCCACCTCGACATGCGCCACCTCGGCGAGGACCGCATCATGGACCGCCTCGAGAACATCCTCCACCTCGCGGAGGACTTCGAGGGCGTCGACGGCCTCGTCGAGCCGATGCCGGTCAAGCCCGGCCAGCACTATGCGATGGGCGGCATCGAGGTCGACGAGAACGGCCAGACCTGCGTCAACGGCCTCTACGCGGCCGGCGAGTGCGCCTGCGTCTCCGTTCACGGCGGGAATCGCTTAGGCGGCAACGCCCTGCCCGAACTCATCGTCTTCGGCAAGCGCGCTGGCCAACACGCCGCCGGCGAGGATCTCGGCGCGCCCGAGATCCGCACCGGCTACGGCGACGACGTCGAAGACGACGACACCGAACTGCCGGTCCAGCCCGGCAGCGCCGGCCTCGATACGGCAAGCGGCGTCGCGGCCGACGGCGGCGTCACGGCAGACGCGGAAGGCATGCTCGAGCGTGCCGTCGAGCGCGAGCGCGAGCGCGTCGACCGCCTGATGGACCGCGACAGCGGCGTTCAGCACTCCGAGATCCGCGCGAAGCTTCAGCAGGCGATGACCGACTACGTCAACGTCTTCCGCACCGAGGAAGGCGTCAAGAAGGCGCTGAAGATCATCCGCGAGTGCCGCGAGGAATACCAGAACGTCTACGTCGACGACCCCTCGCGCACGTTCAACACGGACCTCCAGCAGACCTACGAGACGCGCAACCTGATCGACGTCGCCGAGACGATCGCGCTGGGCGCCCTGGTCCGCGACGAGTTCCGCGGCGCCCACTGGCGCAAGGAACACCAGGAGCGCAAGGACGACGAGTGGCTCAAGCACACGCTGATCTCCTGGAACGAGGGCGACCCGGACATCTTCTTCCGTCCGGTCATCCTCGAGGGCGAGAACAAGACCTACGAGCCCAAAGAGCGCAGTTACTGACGCCGCAGGGTCTCGCTTCGGAACCGGAATTCGTTTTCGGGTTTGAACACTGATCGGCGGCCAGTACCCGACTGACTCTCGCCGGTTCGCTTCGACCGCTCGCGTGCCGATCGCTCGAGACCGGTAGCCCTTTCGTCCCGTATCGACTCTCGTGCAGTAGATGAGCCTCGAGCGATTCATTCAGGTCAATCTGGTTCTCGCGCCGCTGCTGCTCGGCGCCGGCTACCTCTATTACGAGTCGCTCCCGGTTATCGTCCTCCCGATCGGGCTGAGCTACCTCTGTTTCGTCATCGTGCTCGGCTTCGCGTGGGGGATGTCGCGGCTCTCGATGGCGTTGGAATCGTGACGTAATCGTGCGGTTGCGTGCCCGTGACCCGTTTCTATCTCGCAGTCAGATGCCGAGCGCCTCGAGGAGGACGGCGACGTCGACGTCGAAGTACTCGATGACCCTGTAGCCGAGGAAGATGCCGACGATCCCCATGATGCCGGGCAGCTCCGGCGGCGCGGGGATCGGAACGTTCAGAAAGCGAAACAGCGCGCCGGTGAACAGTCCGGCCAGAAGCGCGAGGACGGTAAGTTGCGTCGACATCGTGACCGATTGTCGTCGGCGCGCACAAAAGCGACCCGCTTGCCGGCCGTTTCGACCGCCGGTCGTGCGACCGATTGCCAGTGAACGACGATCGGTAAACCCCTCGTATCGGCCATAATCGATCGGTATCAGACGAGAGACGCGCGTTCAGCGATTCTACACGACTGTACGGAACCGAATTTCGGTCGGTGGAGACGGCCGAATTTCGACATCTGTTGTAACATAGGTTTATTATCGTCGAAACACTGGAAATCGAGTATGAACCCGACAACGGCGCAGGGACTCGACGTGTCGATGCCGGAGGACCTCGCTTCGCCGCGCGCGAAGCTGGTCTATCTCTATCTCGAGGCGTTCGGCAGCGCGACGGCCGACGAACTCCGGTCGGCACTCGACGTCAACAAGAGCACCGTCCTCTCGATCACCGGCACCCTTCGCGAGCGCGGCCACCTCGAGCGGCGGAACGGTCGGTACGAACTGGTTTAAATTGCGGATCGTGCTGCATCGTCGATAACATCGACTGCTTAGTTCTAACTGCCTTTGGGCCGGGAGCGGTTTCGCCGCGAATTGCGGCGAAGCCGTGACTCGGGGGAGGGCAGGCTGTCCCCATTCACTCACCGCGAGCAGCCGGCGGCTGCGAGCGGGCCGACGACTGACCGAGAAGCCGCGCTACGCGCGGCTGACGGGGAAGGAGGAGTGCTTTTCATCGAAGTTTTCCTCTGCGGGTGCGCCTGTGGCGCACCCGCAGAGGAAAAGTTCGTCTTTAGAGCTCGATCCGCTCGACGAGCTGGTCGGTCGTCTCGTTCGTGTTGACCGCGACGATCCGGATCTCGTCCTCGAGGCCGGAGTTGCGCAGTTTCGCCTTGAGGAGGTTGTCGACCTGGTAGACGCCGGCGGCGTTGGTCATCGCGATTTCGACCATGACGGGGCGGCTGTCGCCCTCGGTCAGGGTGACGCGCTGGATCGCTTGGCTCGAGAGGGTGTTGATCCCGCGTCCGCCCTGCTCGTAGGGGATGCGCGAGCGGCCGCTTTCCATATCGAGGGCGTCGGCGACGCGGATGACGCCGGCCTCGGTCGTCAGCGGCGTTTCGGCCGTGTGGTGACAGAGGATCGCGTGGAGCACCTCGCCTTTCACGCGGACGGTCTCGGCGAGGTCGTAGAACTTCGGCAGTACCCGATCGAGGATATCCGCCGCGAGCGGGATGGAGTAGTAGACGTGCTCGTCCCGGTGGACGACGTGGCCGACGTCGTGGAGCGTCGCCGCCAGGGCGATGATGACGGATTCGTCTTCCTCCGCGAGTCCCTGCTGTTTGGCGTGGAACTCGACGCCGCCGGCCTTCAGGAGGTCGTAGAGGCAGAGCGCCCGGTTGCGGACGATTTCGATGTGTTTCGCCCCGTGATCGTTGTACCGCATCCGATCGACCGCGTTGACGTTCTGGGCCTCGAGGTAGGTCTGGATCTCCTCGTCGGTCTCGACGAACTCGAGGACCTCGTTGAGTTTCTCGTCGGGGAAGCTGTGTTCGGCGTCGGGGGCGTAGACGCGACCGGGCTCGTCGTCGACAGTCGAATCGCTCATACGCGAACGTCGGCTCGAGTCCAAAAAAGCGCTGCGACGATGCCGGTCGGTTGCGTGCGAGTCGCGTTAGGCTGCCGCCTCGACGGCGTCCTCGACCTCGTCGTAGTCGGGTTCGACGCCGGGGTCGTCGCTAACCCACGCGTAGGTGATCTCGCCGTCGCCGTCGACGACGAACACCGAGCGCTTGGCGACGCCGTAGACGCCCAGATCGTCGAAGTCCATCTCGAGGTCGTACTCGTCGATGATCTCCTTGTTCAGGTCGCTGATGAGGCCGAACTCGAGGCCGTTCTGGTCGCGGAACTCGTTGAGCGTGAACGGCGTGTCGCGGCTGATGCCGTAGACCGTCGCGTCGAGGTCGTTGAAGTTCGCGAGCCGGTCCTGGAACGTGCACATCTCGTCGGTGCAGACGCCGGTGAACGAACCGGGGAAAAAGGCGAGGACGATCGGTGCGTCGTCTTCGAGGCGCTCCGAGAGCGTGAAGGACTCGATGTCGCCGTTTGCGAGCGGTGCGGTGAAGTCGGGTGCGGAATCTCCACTCGTTGCCATCAGTCGTCTATTACGTGCAAGCAGGAAAGATAGTTTCGTTCGCGGAACGGACTGGTCGCGCTCCGATCGATGGCGGCTCGACGGACCGTGGATCCGCACCGATCCAAACGGGCGAACGAGCGCAATCGGAGTTTTAGAAACGTACCAGCGAGACCTGATACGCGGTTCGGCCTTCTGGTCGTCTATTCGGGCGTATTCAGCCGATAACAGTCGTCGGACGGTCGATGTCGAAACGGCAGACGAGTCGAGCCAGAAGGCGAGACGAAGCCGGAATCACAACGCTCTGGCTTGCAATCGCCGCCGTTACTCCCTTGTCCATTGTCGTACATCGTTTCTAGACGGATATTACGCTCGAGGGGCGGCTCGCTGGCTCTTGCTTAACTGAGTGGTCCAAAAAGGTTATAATTGCCAGCGGGTAAGCCACGCATAGAGATGGTAGCCGAAATTGCACCGCTGTTCATCCCCGGTGCACCCGGGGGTCCGGAACTACTGATCATCCTTTTCATCGCCATTCTGCTCTTCGGGGCGAACAAGATCCCGAAGCTCGCCCGCTCCACCGGCGAGGCCATGGGCGAGTTCCAGAAGGGCCGTGAAAAGGTCGAAACGGAACTCGAGGAGATGCGTGAAACCGGCGACTTCGACGACCTCGACGAGGACGACAACGACGACTTCGTCGACACGGAGCCGGTTACCTCCGAGGAAAGCGAGACGCAGACCGAAACGGAAACCAACTAACGCGGTTTTTCCGGGGCGTGTGGCCTAGCGGAGAGGGCAGAAGGTTCCTAACCTTCTGATCGTGGGTTCGAATCCCGCCACGCCCGCTCGCGACGAACAATTCGTGAGGAGCGAGCGGCCCCGGAGATTCGAATGAGAGAACGGCGAGCGAAGCGAGCCGTTCGCGTGGTTCGAATCCCGCCACGCCCGTTGCCGGTCGTGAACGAACGTGAGCGACCGCAACGGGTACTGCGGGATTCGAAGTAGACCGAGGTTCTGCGAGCGCAGCGAGCAGGTTCTCGGGCGTAGTTCGAATCCCGCCACGCCGACTCATCCATGCCTGCGTCCCGCCACGCTAAACGTCACCACGACCGATTCTGTCACCGAGTACTCGAGGCGACGCCGTTTCCTCGAGCCCACCGTTCCTGCATCAGTAGCGGAGAGCCAACCCCTGAATCGCCGTTCTAAACGGCCGACTCGAGCGCTCGAGGGGCTTCCAGCCCGAGTCCGCTGCCACCGCCTGTGCGAACGGGAGTCACTATTTATACCGAATTAGTTCAGTAAGTTGAGTAGAACAGGGAGTATCTGCTGGCTATTCCCATCGGTTAGGAACTAGATACGTTGGGATAGCCGATTTCCCTCGACCGAACGCTCGATGCGGATCTCGTTATCAGAAGTGGTAATGAGAACATGAATTTTTTGAAGGGTGAGGGTTTGGATGGAGTCAATGGCTATTGACGAGGGTGACCGGTCGGACGCCGGGGATTTTGCTTCGGGTGAGGCGTCCGACTCCGCGTCGGCAGACGAGCGGGCCGCCGGTTCCGATTCGGGCTCCGATTCGGAGTCCGGGTCGTCGGTCCGGGTCGGCGAATATACGTGGGAAGATTTCATGGTGGAGCACGGGTACGGTGACGACGTTTCGACGCTGTATCCGGACGATCCGGCTCCCGACGACGACCAGCTCGGCCTCGAGACGGGCGAAACGGACGCGTCGACGGTCCCGAGCGGCGACGACTGGGAGCAGGTCGCGTTCGATCCCGAATCCTATCTCGGCTACCATCCGGACGAGCTGACGGATCGCGTGCTGCCGATCGCAGGGGACAACGCGGAGACGCTGTGGGACGAGTTTCTCGAGTACGTCGATCCGGAGACGACGCCGGTCGTCAAGGACGTCTGGACCTGGGAACACTACAAGTGGGAGTACTACTACGAGGACGACGGTTCCCGGCCGCACGATAGCGACGGCGAGGTCGTCGAACACGACGAGGAGGACGCGCTCGGGTTCGATCCCGACACGCTCGAGGAGCGGCTCTCGGCGGGCGCGGATCGCGCCATGGAACTCGACGACGTCGTCGAGGAACGGACCGTCAACGTGCAGGAGGATTTCGACGAGGACGAGTTTTTCTCGACGGCCGACGGCGCGACGACGCTGACCAACCGGTACGACCTCGAGAAGGCCGTGCCGATGGAGAAGAAGACCCACTTTCAGGAGGTCGAGCGCTACTGGGTGAACAAACCCTACGCCTGCGTCGTCATCTTCCACTCGGAGCGGGAAAACGAGAAGAAGTACTACCTGATCGAGCCGTACCTGAACGAGATCGAGGACGAACTGCAGGCGTTCCTCTCGGGCAAACTTCGGACGGCGATCAAGTACTCCGACGACGGAATCAAGGAGAAGGCCGACGAAAACGGTCGGCGGATCGTCATCGAAGACGAAACCCGGCGCCTGCTGAAACGGTACGATCTCTACGAGAAAACCGCCGGCAGCAAGACGGCCGGCCTGCTCGAGACGGTGCAGTCGCTGTTGAACGACGACGAGGAGGACGAAGACGACGGTCCGACCCAGCTCGAGGGTATCGAGGTTCGACCCGAGCCCGCGATCCTCGAGGAGGATCCGGACACGTTAAACGAGTACCAGGTCGAGAAGCTCCTCTATCTGCTGAAGCGCAACTTCATCGGCTACGAGCGCATCGACGGGATCAAACACGACATCAACGTCGAGGACATCTCCGTCGACGGTTACAACTCGCCGGTGTTCGTCTACCACTCCGACTACGAGCAGATCATCACCAACGTCTACCACGGCGAGGACGAACTCGACGACTTCGTCGTGAAACTCGCCCAGCGGTCCGGAAAGGGGATCAGTAAACGACTCCCGCAGGTCGACGCGACCCTCCCCGACGGCTCGCGCGCCCAACTAACGTTAGGCCAGGAGGTGTCCGACCACGGGACCAACTACACCATCCGTCAGTTCAAGGACGTCCCCTTTACCCCGATCGACCTCATCAACTGGAACACCTTCTCGCTCGACGAGATGGCCTTCCTCTGGCTCTGCATCGAGAACCACAAGAGCCTGATCTTCGCCGGCGGTACCGCGTCCGGGAAGACGACCTCGCTGAACGCCGTCTCGCTGTTTATCCCCTCGAGCGCGAAGATCGTCTCCATCGAGGACACCCGCGAGGTCGAGTTGCCACAGCGAAACTGGATCGCCAGCGTCACGCGACCCTCGTTTTCCGACGACGAGCAGGGCGACGTCGACGAGTTCGACCTGCTCGAGGCCGCACTCCGACAGCGCCCCGACTACATCGTCATGGGCGAGATCCGCGGCGAGGAGGGGCGGACGCTGTTCCAGGTTATGTCGACGGGCCACACCACGTACACGACGTTCCACGCCGACTCCGTCGACGAGGTGCTCAAGCGGTTCACGACGGATCCGATCAACGTCTCGAAGACGATGTTCACCGCCCTGGACCTGGTCTCGATCCAGACCCAGACGCGGGTCCAGGGCCGGAAGGTCCGCCGGAACAAATCCCTCACGGAGATCAACCACTACGAGGCGGAAAACGACGAGATCAACGTTCAGGACGTCTACCAGTGGCAGGCCGAGACCGACGAGTACCTCAAGATGGGGGACTCGAACACCTTGGAGGAGATCCAGTTCGACCGCGGGTGGAGCCGCGAGAAACTCGAGGAGGAACTGTTCAAGCGGAAGGTCATCCTCGCCTATCTCATCAAGAACGGACTGAACACGTACGCCGAGGTCGCGGCGACGGCCCAGGCCTTCATCAACGACCCCGATACGATCCTGACGCTCATCGCCAACGGGCAACTCGAGAACAGCCTCGAGGACCTCCGCGAGATGGAGAGCGTCCTGATCGACGTCGACCAGGAGAAGGAGGAACTCGTCCCGCGACCCGAAGCGACGGGCGAGACGTACAACACCTCGGTCGACGTGCTCGAGCGCGCCGAAGAATCGCTGTTCGAGGACTACCGCGGCAAGGTCCCCAGCGGCCTCGCGAGTGCACTCGGCGACCTCGACGAGGAGGAGCCGATCGAAGTCGACGGGGACGACGAGTCGTTCGACGATTCGATCGACGACGTCGACGACGGCTGGGGCATCGACGAACAGTCGACGGCGTCGACCGACGACGGATTCACCACCGCCGGTACCGACGACCAGCCGGCCTGGATCACGGACGATACGAACTTCGACATCGGGTTCGACGAGGGCTCGAGTCCGACGGCGGACGACGGCGCCAGCGCGCAATCGTGGACGGCCGGTGCCGACGCCTCGTCAACCGCCGAAAACGCAGCCGAAGCCGGTGCCGACTCGACTGCCAGTACGGCGGGCTCGAGCGGCGGCGACCGCGAGATTTCGACGGGACAGTTCGACATGTCTCCGATCGAGACGCAATCGGCTGCCGGCGGCCGATCCGCCTCGAGCGCCAGGCAAGGGGCGGGATCGACGGCAGACGCCGAGAGCGATCCCATCGTCTTCTCGGCGGACGATGCGCCCGATGACGGCGGGTTCGGCGGGTTGTTCGATAACATGGACGAGACGCTGAACGAGATGGACGAAGTCGACGAGACGCAATCCTCGTCGGATCCGGTCGACGCAGACGGCGCCGCCGACGAGCCGGTCTTTACGGAGGGCGACTCGGCGTCGATCTTCGATCCCGAAGCGGACGCGGGCCCGTCGTTCGGCGATTTCACCGACGAACTCGAGGATGCTCGACCGTCGGCGTCCGAACCGGGAACTGAGTCTGAGTCCAAGTCTGAGTCTGAGTCCGCGTCCGATTCGAACGGAGCGTCAAACGCAGCGACGATGACGGCGACCGAATCGGCCCCAGCCGATCCGGAACCGGAACCCGAGTCAGACACTGACTCGGAGCAGGAGTCGGAACCCGAACCGCCGACGATCGATATCGACGAGCCGTCCCCGAGCACCGACACCGATGCTGCCGACCCGGCACCGGGAGGCGGTAACGAGACCGCTGAAACCGAGGCGGTGACATTCGATGAAGACGATATCGCCGCCGACGATTCCGACGGCGGTACCGATGACGGTGACAGCGTCGATGACGGTGACGGTGAGACCGCCGAACCTGCACCGCCGATCGAAACGGACGCGGAGCCGCCGACGATCGACGTCGATCGTTCCGCGGACCAGAACGACAGTGACGGTACTGCGGCCGACGAGGCGAACGCCGAGACTGTGTCCGATGAGTTGGATGCCGAGACTGTGTCCGATGAGTTGGATGCCGAGACTGTGTCCGATGAGTTGGATGCCGAGACTGTGTCCGATGAGTTGGATGCCGAGACTGCGCCCGACGAGACGGCAGCCAGTGAGGGTTCGGAGTCCCCCACTCCCAGCGAGCCCGAATCCGAGTCGACGAACGACGACGGTACCGACAGCCAGGACGGCGACGGCGAATCGATTTTCGGTCCTGAATCCGACTCGATCTTCAGCGATGACGACGCGCCCGATTCGCCCGACGAGGCGAACGCTGCCGACGAGTCCGAATCGCTGTTCGGCGATTCCGCCGAGACGGGCGACGATTCCGGCGACGAATCCGACTCGATCTTCGATGCGACAGGTACTGAGAGCGACGACGAGGAGACCGACACATGAGCCTGCAGACCGACGATCGTGACACCGGCGGCGTAGCCGGCGGGTCGAGCTCCGACGCGCTCGGGAACGCCTTCTACCCGCTGTACCGTCTGCTGTTCAGCGAGGACAGCGAGTTCGTCTCCGACGTCGAAACCAAACTCGCGCAGGCACGGATGACGGACCCGGTCGAGCTCTACCTCGCTCGAGCGCTCGGGATCGGGCTCATCACCGGGGTGGCCCTGTGGCTGATCGGACTCACGATCGGCTACGGCCTCTTCGCGACGGGGCTGATCACGGTCAACGAACTGCTCGGCATTCCGCTGCAGAACCAGACGCTTATTCGGATTATCGAGCAGCTCAAAGTTCCGGCGCTGGTCTTCGGAACCGGGCTCGTGTTCGGCACCATCGGGTTCGCCCTCGGCTTCGGCTCGCTGACCGCGATCCCCTACTCGCGCGCCTCCGCTCGCAAGCGCGAGATCAACATGCTGCTGACCGACTCCGTCTCGTTCATGTACGCGCTGTCGGTCGGCGGCCTCAACCAGCTCGAGATCATCGAGGCGATGGCTCAGGCCGACGACACCTACGGCGAGGTCGCCAAGGAGTTCCAGAGCATCGTCAAGGAGACGGAATACTTCGACGTCGACTACCGAACGGCGATCCGCAAGCAGGCCTTAGAGACCCCCAGCGACGAACTCTCGCAGTTCCTGACCGACATGCTCTCGATCGTCAACAGCGGCGGTGACATGGAGAACTTCCTCGAGGACAAGAAGGAAAAACACATGCGCACCGCCAAGCAGGAGCAGGAGCTCACGCTCGAGACGCTCGAGCTGTTCGGCGAGATGTACATGACGCTGTCGCTGTTCCCGCTCTTGCTCATCATCATCATGGTCGTCATGCAGATGATTCCGCAGGCGGAGGTGACGGACAACATGCTATACATGACCGTCTACGGGCTGATTCCGCTGACCGGAGTCGGCTTCCTCGTCTTGGTCTCGACGGTCAAACACGACGAACCGGGCGACGGTTTCCTCTCGATGACCGACGACGACGGCCGCATCCAGCGGGCTCAGCAGCAAGGACTGCTCAATCTCGGACTCGTCGAGGCCTTCACCGGCGACCACAGCGTCTTCGACCGCATCAAGAACCGCGAAGGAACCCACGAGACGGTCAAGGTACTGAAACGACCGCACATCTTCTTCCGGGATAACCCGTTGTACACGCTGGCGCTGACCGTGCCCGCGTCGCTCGTCGTCATCACGTCGGCGATGGTAACCGGCGCGGCACCGACGTCGTGGAGCGCGCTGCTCGAGAACCCGATCTGGGGGACGTTCGTCTACGTCTACGTACCGCTTTACTGCATGGCGATCCCGCTCTCGATCTTCCGCGAGTGGAACGTCAGGTACCGAAACACCGTCGTCAACCAGCTCTCGGAGGACCTCCGCAAACTCGCCAGCGCGAACGACACCGGGCTGACGCTGCTCGAGTCGCTCAAGTCGGTGTCGGACACCACGAGCGGCAAACTGGCCCGCGAGTTCGAGATGATGCACACGAAGGTCAACTACGGGATGAGCCTGAAGGAAGCGCTCATCGAGTTCAATAACAAGTACCACATCCCGCGGCTCGCGCGGACGACGCGACTGATCACCGAAGCACAGGAGGCGTCGAACCAGATCACCGACGTCCTTCGCACCGCCGCCCGCGCGAGCGAGAACCACGACGACATCGAACGGGACCGGAAATCCCGCACGCGAATGCAGGTCGTGATCATCGTCATGACGTTCATGACGGTCCTCGCGGTGATCGCTATCCTCAAGACGCAGTTCATCGATACGATGGCCGGACTCAATCCCGGCGGTGGCGGCGGTAGCTCCGGCGCCGGCGGTGCGGGTGGCGACCTCGCACAGGCTGATCTCAGCAGTAACGTGAACGTGGATATGCTGTCGGTGTTGTTCTTCCACGCGGTGACGATGCAGGCGATCCTCTCGGGATTCATCTGCGGTTACATCCGCGACGCGGACATTCTGAGCGGACTGAAGTACGCGGTTATACTGGCGACGATCGCACTCGTCGGCTGGATGCTGGTGGCCTAATATGACTGAGAGATCACGATCACGAACGCGAGAACAACGTCGGTCCCGGACCCGAACGGTGTCGATCTCGCTGCGAGACCGCGGCCAGACGACGCAGGACTTCGCTATCGGTATCGGCGTCTTCATCCTGGCGGTCGCGTTCGTCTTCTCGTTCCTGCCGTCGATCGTGACGCCCTACGATTCGTCCGTCGGCAGCGCGGAGACGGCGCAGGCGGACCGGATCGCGGATCGGGTCGTGCAGAACCTCTCGACCGGCGACTCGCCGAACGAGATCGATGGAACGCCGATCGTCGACGACAAGTGGTCCGACGCCCAGTTGGCGAATTTGACCGGACTCCGGTCGACGACCAGCGATAGTGATGATTTCGTCCATATCGATAAGGTAAACGTGACCATTCAGCGCCTCAACGGCAGCACACATCCACCCGTCGACGGCGTCGGACCGGCCTATGAGGACCAGCCGGCTGCCAGTTCAGCTCGAATCGTCTCCGTTGAGTACAGCGGGTTCGACGAACCGGCGTATCGGCTCCTCGTGAGGGTGTGGTGATCGCATGACCGATGGAACTGCCAACCGCAATCGCGACGATCTCACTCGAGACCGTGCACAAGCGTACACTCTCGAGGGGTTCATCGGTGCGATGATCGTCCTGATGGCGGTGCTGTTCGCGCTCCAGTCGGCGGTGATCACGCCGACGACTGGCGGGCTGGCTGACCGGACTGTCCAAGAACAGCTCCAACAGGAGACCCAGGACGCGCTGGTCGTCGCCGCTGCGAACGAAACCGGAAATCTGTCCTACACGCTCAGGTACTGGGAAGAAGACGATGACGAGATCATCTTCAACGGGACCGACCAGCCCGGGCCGGACGGCGAGCAAGTGTACAGCGAGGAGCGGTTCGGGAACTTCACGCTCGGCCAGATTTTCGACGATCGACTGACGGAAACTGGCCGGAGCTACAACGTCGAACTCCACTACGAGAACGGTACCGGCGGCGAACTCGAGACGACGCACCTCGTCTATCAGGGGAGTCCGCCGTCGAACGCACAGACGGCGAGCTATATCGTGACGCTGTACGACGATCAGCCGGTGACCGGGACGGACGAGTATGCGAATCTCAGCGAGGCCGAAGAAAGCGGAACTCCGCCAATTCCGGAACATCCCGATACTGACGATACTGGAGCCGGATCCGACAGTGCACTCTACAACGTCGTCGAGGTGCGGGTGATCGTATGGTAACCAACGAAACCACCGACCGGTCGCGCGGACAGATCATCCTCATCGGCGCGATCGCGCTCGCGTTCATCATCCTCGGTATCGTCGTCGTGTTTAACGGCGTACTGTACACCGAGACGATCTCGTCCGGGACGGCGAGCCAGGGAGGGAGTTCGGCGGCCGTTACCGACGCCGAACTCGAGCAGAGCATCGGCTGCATCCTCGCGGGATACAACGAAACGGACAAAGAAGCCGAGATCGAGAAATTCGGCGAGATCTATCGAAACGTGAGCGCGCAATCGGAGACCACGTTGATCGATGTTAGCGACGTCGAGGTGGACGAGACCGGCAGCGGTAGTAACGCAACCGTGAACGTCACGTACGACACGCACGATCTGCGTTACAATCAACAGCAAGACATCGAATCTGCAGACTGTCCCGAGAACGTATGATCGAGCAACGCCCTTCCGCCGAGCGAAATCAAGATCAGGATCGACACCGAGACCGAGGCGTCTCCATCGCGATCACGCACGTCCTGACGATCGGCATCACGACGATCCTGATCGCGATGTTGCTGATGAGCGGCAGCAGCCTCCTCGAGTCGGAGACGGACCGCTCGGTCGAAACGTCGCTCGAGACGGTCGGCGAACGACTCGCCGACGAAATCGCGAACGTCGATCGGATCGCGAGTCAGAACGGAACCGAGACCGTAAACCTCACCGTCGATCACCCGCGAACGGTCTCGAATAGCGGCTACACCGTCGAGTTACTGAACGACGCGAGCGAGGCGCCGCTGATCGAGGACGGCCCCTGTCTGCGGCTGACCGCACGGAGTACCGACGTCGTCGTGTACGTGCCGGTCGCCGTCGACGCCGACCTCGACGGATCGGCGACCGGCGGGACGATCGAGATCAGCGCCGACGGCGACGGGACGATCACGATCGAGGAGGTGACGGGATGAGCGACCGACCCGACGGCGACGCTCGTTCGTCGCTCTCACTGCAGCGAGACGACCGGGCGGTCTCCGAACTGATCGCGTTCATCCTCGTGTTCGGAATCATCCTCAGCTCGGTCGCTATCCTCTCGGTGACTGGATTTCAGGCGATGGAAGACTATCAGGAGGTCGAACAGGAGCGAAACGCCGACCGGGCGATGACCGCCCTTGCCGCGAACTTCAACGACGTCCTGCGATCCGACGGCGTCGAGCAACGGTACGGCGAACTCTCGTTGCGCGGCGGAACGATCACGGTCGACGAAGGAGTGGCGCTCAACGTCTCCGTCGGTGGCGAATTTATCGGGAACAAGTCGGAATTCGACCTCGAGCACGTCAGCGACGGCGACTCGCTCCCGCTCGGCGCGTTCACGTACGAGTCCGACGACGCGGCGATCAAGTACGAAGGCGGTGGCGTCATCCGTACGGAAGAAGCCGGAAGTGTTGCGCTCGAGGATCCCCAAATTCGGTACAGCGAGAATTTAGACGACACCGTTGCGATCATTTCGCTCGTAGTCCTCGAGGAAAACGGCCGGTCGATACAGAGTCAAGGCGGGCAGGGAGTGACGATCTCGGTCGAGAATCGGACGAGTGCGGTCTACCGGTCTAAGGACGTGAACGTCTCAGTTAAGGACGACGACTCCAACGGCGTATGGGAAGACGACATTCTCGCGGACTGGCAGAGCGAACACGAAGATGTCGACCGGGTGCTCGTGACGGTCGTCGAAGCGAAGGTCGAATACTGACGACGGGTCGAACAGTTACCTCGAGCCGCTTCCTCGGTTTTCTCCGCTACTCCCAATCGCCAGTCAAGAGCACTCGCAATCCTGCACGCGAGGCGAGCGCCGTCGCTCGCTCGGCGTGCGTCTCCGTGTCGCCGGCCGTCTCGAGGTAGAGGCCGTTCGACAACTCCTGTGGAGCAGTCATCGGCTCGCCATTGGCGCGGATGGGATCGGCATTCAGAACGGTCGGCTCCTCGTCGCCGTCGTCGGGGCTCCAGGGAACGGAGACGCCCGAGAGGCCGCGTTCGAAGAGGTACTCCGCCACGCCGACGAGCGCCCGCCGCGAACTCGAGTGGCCGATCGCGCCGATCGAGCCGCGGTCGTTGAAGAAGCGAGCGACGTACTCGCCGTCGTCGTCGGTCGCCGGGGACGCGTCCTCCGTCGTACCTTGAGAGGAGGGCGGCGCTGTATCGTCAGATTCCGATGCTGATGGTGTCGCGTTCGTGTCGTCCGTTCGTTCGCCGTTCGCTTCCGCCCGTGTACGCTGTGGCTGTGGCTCCCCCTCCAGAGCGTCGTCGGCTGCCTCGAGACCATCGTTCCGGCTCCGCCTGGAGGCCGATTCCGGTTCGGATTGGACGTTCGAACTCGAGTCCGAACCGGCAGTTGTCGGATCCGTAAATCGGAACGAGATGTCGTCCGACGGGGAGTCGAACCGCTCGGCGTCGGTCTCGGCGAACGAGACGACCAGTTGCTCGCAGAACCGTTCCGCGGCGGCTTCGAACTCGTCGGCGTAGGCGTCGCCCGCCGTCGCCGTCAACCGGTCGACGAACGCCTCGACGAGCGTCGCCTGTCGGACCGCGAGTCGGCGCGCGACGGCGGGCTCCGAGTCCGCATCGAGCCGGCGGGTGAGGGCACCCCGCGAGAAGTGCTCGATCGACGACTCGTGGTCCGGAAGCGCCGACAGCCGACACGCGAGCCGTTCGACGTCGTGCGTTCCGGCCAGAAACAGGTACTCGCGCCCGTTCGTATAGATCGCCCGGTCGACGCCGGTCCACGCCATCGCCTCGAGCAGGCCGCGGGCCCGCGATTCGTCGAGCGAGCGGTCGTAGGGGTCGACGGCGACGAACAGCGCGGGAACCGAGTCGACGCCGAGGACGTACTCGAGCCGGGTCTCCTCGACGGTCGTCTCGACGGCGACCGCGTCGGCGTGGCTGTCCCAGCCGAGCGTCTGGAGAAACGGCTCGACGAGCCACGCGCGCGTCTCGCGACCGGTTGTCGGGGGTTCGGACTCGAGGAATGCCCGCGAACGACCGACGAACGAGCGGAGATCGGGGCCGGACATCGTATCGTTCAGTCGTAGTTCGGGACCGATTATGTAAGGAGCGGGTGAGACTCAGGAATCGATACGGGTGCGGTGTTCGCGGGATCGATAGCTCGGCGCTGCGAGGGGCGTCACGACGAGATGTTCGCCGCGTCGCGCTGGTAGATCCGGAGTCGAGCGTCGTATACGGAGAACGCGGATTTGAGGTTCGGGGGGATCGTTTCGGCCTTGCCGATAACGAGGTACCCCTCCTGGCGGAGGGACCGCGCGATCACTTCCAGCATCGACTGCTTGTACTCGTTGTCGATGTAGATGAACAGGTTCCGGCAGACGACGAGGTCGAAGCCCGACTTCGGATCGCCGTTGATCAGGTCGTGGCGTTCGAACTCGACAGTCCGTTTGACGGCGTCGTCGATCCGGTAGATCCGATCCTCCTGCTCGACGAACTCGGAATAGTTGTCGAGGAAGGACAACTGATCGGCCATATCGACCGTCCGCGACTCCTCGTAGACGCCCTCGCGGGCCGTCTCGAGGGCCGGTTCGCTGATGTCCGTTCCGAGGATCGAAATCGACGACTCGTCAATCTGGTCGTCGTCGTGGGCGAGCATCGCCAGCGAGTACGGCTCGCGGCCGTCGGCGCAGGCGGCGCTCCAGATCCGGACCTCGCGGTTTTCCGCCGAGAGCGTCCGGAGGACGTCTCGAATGCCGGCCCAGACGTCCGGATTGCGGAAGAACCCGGTGACGTTGATGCTCATCGCTTCGAGCAACGCCGTCTGTTCGTCCGCGTTTTCTCGGAGGAACGCCAGGTAATCGGCGTAGGTGTCGTTTTGCGTGCGACGCATTCGCGAGGAGACTCGGCGGTCGAGGTAGCTGTCGTTGTAGTGGCTCGTCGCGAAATCCAGTTCGTGCTCGACGAACGAGAGCAAATCGTCGAAAGAGTCGTCTGTCATAGATCGGTCACTCCGTTGGTACCGTCGTCGGTGGAGGTTTTTACGCGAAGCGTTCCGGACGCCGGCGTAAACTCGACGGTTCGACCGCGGTCGCCGCCGACGTCTTCGGCGATCAGCGGAACGCCGAGTTTCTCGAGTTCCTCCTTCGCGGCGGCGATGTTTCGCTGGCCGACGCCGTCGCCGAAGCTGTCGAACTCGAACATGTCGCTGCCGCCGGCGATCTTCGCCTCGACGGCCGTGTAATCGGCGCCGCGTTCGACCATCCGCCGCAGGAGGGCGCGGATCGCCGTGTCGGCGTATTTGCCCGGTTTGCGGTCGCTGTTGGCGGCGGAGTCGCCATCGGGGAGCATGGCGTGGGCGAGGCCGCCGATTTCGGCGTCGGGATCGTAGAGGGCGATCGCGAGACACGAGCCCAGGCCGTAGGATTTGAGCGTCTCGTCGCCGTCACCGATGGCCAGTTCGGAGATGCCGACTTTGACCGGCGATGGCGCGCCCGGTTCGCTGCCGTACGTTTTCATGTCTCGTTCACTTGCTGGAAGTCAGCCGTAGTCGGCGTGTCCTCGATGCGATCGACGTCGAGATCGTTGAGCGCGCGCTCGAGGTCCGACTCGTCGGGGATGGCGTACACTTCGCAGTCGAACTCTCTGCCGTCGGCCGTGATGACTGTATCGAAGACGAACGCGAACTCCTGGTTTTCGCCGAGTTGGATCACGACCGGATCGACGGCTGCGGCCCCGATGTCGTGGATGAACTCCGGCGTCGAGTGATCGATCGTCGTATCGAGGACGTTCGCCCACCCGTCGAGGAAGCCGCTGGCCATGATGTTGCCGAGTTCGGTGATCGCGCTCCGGCCCATTTCGTCGTAGCCGTCGTCGCCGCCGGCTGCACTCCCGCCCGTCGGGACCATCGCGTCGATGATCTCGTTGGCCGACTCCTCGTCGAACAGGAAGAGGAGGTAGCCGCTCGGGACGCCGTCGAACTCGAACGCGACGCCGACCAGTCGCTCGTCGGCCACCTGCTCTGGAATCGCCTCGAGCGAGAGGAAGTTCAGCCGCCGGATGTCGACGCTCGTCTCGATGCCGGTCAGCGTCGTCGCCGTCTCGGCGATCTCCTCGGCGCCGCGTTCGGCCATCCGGTCGAAGCCGTCGAGTTTGTCGTACTCGATGCCGTCGCTGGTTCGTAGCTGGTCCAGCAGGTCGGCCATCGATTCCCGGGTCGGAAACAGGTAGTGGTGGAAGCCGACTTCGGTGCCGACGGCCTCGATGTTGCTCTGGAAGAGCAAGGCGAGTTCCTCGTCACCCGCGCCCTCGATGTCGCCGAGGAAGGGGTCCGCCGACTGTCCCTGGACGAACTCGGGCGTCGAGACGTCGATGACAGTTTCTAGGACGTCGGCCCAGCCGTCGATGAAGCCGTTGTTCATGATCTGGCCGACCTCCGTTGCGGCGGAGCGGTTCATCTCGTCGAACTCGTCGGCCTCGGACTCGGTGACGAGCGTCTCGACGATTCGAAGCGCGTTCTCGCGCTCGAAGACGATCACCGACTGGCCCTCGATCGCGCCCGTGAGTTCGACGCGGACGCCGACCTTCTCGCTCGAGTCGGCGAAGTCGCGGCGAATCTCCCGGCCGCGCATGAAGTTGAGCTTCGTCACGCCGACCCGGGTTTCGACGTCGGTCATGTGGGTCAGCCGACCCGCGGCGAGTCCGGCGCCCTCTCGAGCCATTCGATAGAACGTTCCGAGCGCGTTGACGTCGAGTTTCATGCGGATTGCACGTCCATCCCGTTGACCATTTCGACGAACTCTTCGAGGTCGGGGAAAGCGTAGATTTCGGCCTCGATCTGATAGCTCGGTACCGACAGATCCGAGTCGAAAAACAGCGCGAGGTCGTCGTCGCCGAGTCCGGCCGTTCGGGTGACGATTTCTTCGGTGGGGGCGTAGACCAGTTGCGGGGCGGCGATGTCGATGACGCGCCCGAGCACGTCGGCCCAGCCGTCGATGAAGCCGCTGGCCATCATGTTGCCCATCTCCTCGACGGCGCTGCGGGCCATCTTGCCGGAGACGTCGGACATGTCGTCGACGACGTCGTCGAGCATGATCGCGGTGATCTTCTTCGCGCTCGCCTCCGGGAAGAGGATGAGGATGTGGCCGTGCGGCGGGTTGAGCAGGCGGACGCGGACGCCGACGCGTTTCCCGTTATCGAGCTGGGACTGGATGTCGTCGACGTCGACGAAGTTCGTCTTCGTCACCTCCATCTGGGCGTCCTGGCCGGTCAGCTTGCTCATGTTGTCGGCGACGCCGTTCGTCCCGACCTTGGCCATCTCGTTTATGAAGCTCAGCTTGCGGATGTCGACCATTAGCGTCATCTGTTCCAGATCCTCCGTCGATGTGCGTCTTCGTGTGCGTGTGCGTCTGCGTCGTTTGCGTTCATAGTGTCGTCACGTCAAGGATGTTGACTACCTTTCCTCGGCCGCGCACCGTCGCGCCGCTGAGGCCGGGAATGCCGCGCATGAAGCCTTCGAACGGCTTGACGACGACCTCCTGTTGACCGTGGACCTGATCGCACCGAAGCGCGACCGGGCGGACGTCGTCGCGGATTCGAACGAGGACGTCGCCGTCCCCGCTTGCGCCCTCGAGTCCGACCTCGACGGTGTCATCGTCGCTGCTACTGCCGCCGTCACCGACCGCGACGTCGGCTTCGGTCTCGGCGTCGGTATCGACCGCCGCCGTTCGGAGCGTCTCGTCGAGATCGATCACGGGGATCGGATCGTCGTCATCGCGGGGGAGCACGGGTTCGCCGTCGATCAGTTCGATCGAATCGGCGGGTTCGACGTCGTAGACGACCTCGGTCGGAAGTCCGAACTCCTCGCCGTTGCTCTCGACGAACAGGATGTCGTCGATCGCGATCGACACCGGTAGAGTCATCGTGACGGTCGTCCCGTCGCCCGGCGCGCTGTCGATCGAGACCGTGCCGTCGAGCTCCGTCACCGTTCGGTCGACGACGTCCATCCCGACGCCGCGGCCGCTGACGTCCGTCACTTCCTCGGCGGTCGAGAGGCCGGGGTGGAAGACGAGGTCGTAGACTTCCTCGTCGGCCATCGCTTCGGCTTCGTCCTCGGTGAGCACGTCGGCCTCGACCGCCTCGGATCGGATCCGATCGGGGTCGAGACCGCTTCCGTCGTCCTCGACCGTGATCGTCACGCGATCGCGTTCCCGCGTCGCGGTCACTTCGACGGCCCCCTCGCGGGGCTTCTCGGCGTCTTCGCGGTCTTCCGGCGGCTCGACGCCGTGGTCGACCGCGTTGCGAACCAGGTGGATCAGCGGATCGCTGATCCGGTCTAAGATGGTCCGATCGAGTTCGACGTCGCCGCCGTCCATCTCGAACGCCACCTCCTTTTCCTGTTCGCGGGCGATATCGCGGACGACCCGCGGCAGCCGCCCCGTCACCGTCTCGAGGGGGACGAGCCGTACGTCCATGACCGTCTCCTGGAGGTCGGTCGTCAGGTCCTCGAGCGCGTTGAGTTCCGTCTCGAGGGCTTGCCGGTCCTCGTCGGCTTCGACGGCGTGTCGAAGGCGGACGCGGCTGGTCACCAGCCCCTCGACGAGCGTGAGCAGTTCGTCGACCTGCTCGACGTCGACGCGGAGCGACTGGATCTCGTCGGCGTCGTTGTCGCCGTCCTGCTGGGACTCCGGGTCGGGCACCGTGACGTCCGGAATCTCGATCTCCGGCACGTCGATGATTCGGTCCGGGGTCTCATCGGTCGCGGTTCCGGAGTCGGTTTCCGCACTCGAGGCGGCGTCCCCGAACGAGTCGTGCTCGAACGTTACGCCGTCGTCGGTTTCGGCCTCGATTTCGGACTCGTTCTCGGTGTTCGGTTCGCTGAACGACGCCGACTCCGAATCGACATCGGCGAACGCGTCGTCGCCGAACGTGTCCTCGAAGGACGCGTCCGTATCGGCCTCGAGATCCAAGGACTCGAGCGAGTCGTCGAGATCCGTCGAGTCGAGGTCTGTCGAATCGAGATCGTCCTCGCGGGAAATCTCGATGTCGGGATCGGCAATCGCGAACGCGTCGTCCGTCTCGAAATCGGGGCTCGCATCGAAGTCGTCGGTCGCTTCGAAACCGCTGCCCGTCTCGAGATCGTCGGCCGTCGCAACGTCGTCGAGGTCTTCGTCGTCGACGAAGTCCTCGTCAGCGGGGTCCTCGTCAGCGAAGTCCCCATCGGCGAAGTCCCCATCGGCGAAATCGCCGGCCCCGGTTTCGGTATCGGAGTCGGAGACGTCCGGTTCGTCGAACGAGTCCTCGTCGAACTCAGCTATGTCGGCGTCCGACGTAACGGAGTCCGAGACGTCGAACTCGTCCGAATCGATCGCATCATCATCGAAAGCATCCGTCGAATCGGCTTCCGACTCGAGGTCTGCGTCGTCTGTCGACGCTATAGATGCTTCGTCGGTCGCGAAATTGACGTCCGACTCACCGTCATCGGCGGCGACGGGCTCTCCCTCGTCCTCGTCACTGTCGACCGCCGAAAACGCCGCTTCGAACGCCTCGTCGGCGGTATCGGACGGCGTCTCGAGTTCGGTCTCGAGTTCGGATTCGTCTTCGTCCCCGTCTTCGACCTCCTCGTCTGCGGGCGCAGAGCCGACGCGCTCCGTCTCGCTCGACTCCGAATCGGCCGCAGCCTGATCGTCGCTATCGACCGCCGCATCACCGTCGACTTCGTCGGCGGCTGCCGTGTCATCGACGTCGGACTCCGCCGCCGTAGCTTCGTCGGCATCCGAGCCGAAGGTCGCACCGAGGTCGCTGAAGTCGACCATCTCGTCTCCACCGGCACTTCCGTCGGAATCGGCGTCGGCTTCGACCTCGGCATCTACCGCGCCGTCCGATTCGCTATCGGCCGCCGGCTCGAAGTTGTCCGTCGCCGGTTCGAAGCCGCCGGTCGCCGAATCGAAGTCAGCGTCGTCCGTCGTCGGAGCGTCGTCGCTACTGCTGTTATCGTCACCATCGTCGGCACCGGCGTCATCGTCGGAATCGGCAGCCTCGAGTTCGCCGTCTTCGTCGTCCGCATCCGCCGCGGTCGGCGGCTCGAGCGGAATCACACCGTCTTCGGCTGCGTCGTCCGCCGGTTCTGCGTCCGCGGACGGCGCTGCCGTCTCCGGTTCCGGTTCCGATTCCGATTCTGGTTCCGACTCCGGTTCCGGTGTTTCAGCCGGTTCCGTCGTCGCTGTCGCTTCGTCGGCGACCGTCTCCGCGGGTTCGTCCGTCGCATCGCGGTCGTCCGCAGGCGACTCGAGGTCGGGTTCGGCGTCGTCGGCCGTATCGACCGCGTCCGCCGCCTCGACCGCGTCGGCAACGTCGCCGTCGGACGGCTGATCGGCGACCGGTTCCGGTTCGTCGGCAACCGAATCGTCGACCTCGCCGGTCACATCCTCGGTCTCGTCCGCCTCGAGGAACGGATCTTCGTCGTCCGCGACGTCGTCGCCGAGGAGTTCGTCCATGCTGACTTCGTCGTCGGTGTCGAACTCGTCGAACTCGAGTTCCGCGAGTTCGTCCTGAAGCTCGTCGAAGCCGACCATCTCGACTTCGTCCTTGAGCTCCTGGAAGACGGCGTCGGCGTCCTCGACGGGGTCCTCCGCCGAGCCCGGATCGGCGACTGCGGATCCGGATCCGGATCCGGATTCGGAGCCGGAACTCGAACCGGAATCGGCGACCGATCCGGACTCCGCATCACGCTCGGCGCCCGAGTCGGTCGAATCGGCCTCGGCGGCCGACTCGGTGCCGGACTCGTCGTCACCGGCGGCCGCCAGTTCATCCGCGTCCTCGTCGAGCGCGGGATCGACCTCGATGTCGACGTCGTCGTCGCCCAACAGATCGTCGAACGAGCCGGCTTTGCCCATATCGTCGAATGCGTCGAGGTCGTCGTCGTCCTCGACCTCCTCGACCATCGAATCGAGGTCGTCGTACCGGTCGAACTCGCCGAGCAGTTCGTCGACCTCGAGGTCCTGCGCGTCGTCGGCCGAGATGTCCGCCTCCGCCGGCGTTTCGTTGTCGTCGGTTTCCTCGGCGTCGGCCACCGCGGCGAACTGGTCGGTCACCTCGAGCAACTCGAAGTCCGCGACCTCGTCGACCGGCTCGAGGCCGGATTCGATCGCCGACTCGGTCACCGCGCTCGCGAAGACGGCGTCGAAGCGACCGTTGTACGCGTGCGCTTCGATCGCGTCGCGCGGGGGCGCGGTTCCGATCAGGTCGAACGCGTCGATCAGCGCCTTGACGATCAGGATGCCGGCGTTGTCTCCCTCAGCCTCGCTCTCGTCGACCGAGAGCCGGGCGAGGTAGACGTTCCGGTCTTCCGCCGGCGGCTCGAATCGCGAGAGTACGTCCTCGATCTCGTCGTCCGACGGGCGCTGGATCGCCGCCGGCCCCTCGAGGTGGTCCCGAAGGGCGTGGATCGTCTCGGACGGATCCGCGTCGAACTCGTCGTCGGCGCCGTCGGCGGTCTCGATGATCGTCTCGAGTTCGTCGACGGCGTCGAAGATGTCGTCCATCAGCTCCGGCGAGACCTCGAGCGCGCCGCCGCGAACGGCGTCGAGGAGGTCCTCGATCGCGTGTGCGAGTTCGCTCGCAGACTCGAGGCCGGCGGCGCCGCAGTTGCCCTTGAGCGTGTGGGCGACGCGGAAGACGTCCTCCACCGCCGCCTCGTCGTCGGGATTGCGCTCGAGGGTCAACAGGGCGTTGTTCAGTTCCGTGATTCGCTCCGTGCTCTCTTGGACGAAATCGGTCCAGTACTCGTACTCAGTCATCGCGGTCACCCGCTTTCGCGTCCGGGTCCGGGTTCGGGTCCGGCTCGGGCGTCGCGTCCGCGAACGCGGCGATGATCTCGTCGACGATCTCGGGGGCGGGAGCGACCGAATCGACGCAGCCGGTTTCGATCGCCTGACAGGGGATGCCGAAAACGGGGCTCGTCGCCTCGTCCTGTGCGATGGTTCGCCCACCTGCAGCTTTGATCGCCTCGATGCCGGCGGCGCCGTCGTCGCCCATGCCGGTCAGGACGACGCCACAGAGCGGTCCGTCGACGCGGTCGGCGGCCGTTTCCATCGTGACGTCGATCGCCGGCTGGATCCCGTAGTCGCGGCGCGCTTCGTCGAGGCGGACGCGAAGCGAGTCGCCGAAGTCGGCGCCGATCTCGAGGTGGGCGCTGCCGGGTGCAACGACCGCCTCGCCGGGGCCGACCCGGTCGCCGTCGCCGGCCTCGCTGACCGCGTACGGCCCCATCGCGTCGAGTCGATCGGCGAATCGCCCGGTGAAGTCGGCCGGCATGTGCTGGACGATCAGCACCGTCGCGTCGAGGCCGATCGGGAGCCGCTGGAGCAGCCGTTCGACGATCTTCGGACCGCCCGTCGAGGCGCCGACGACGATCGTCGGGCCGCGCGTTCCGTCGTCTGCACTGTCGAGACTGACCGCGGACGCCGGATCGTCGCTGCGCTCGGGCACAGCCGCCGCAGTCCGTTGCGCGTCGGTATCCGTTTCCAGATCGGCCGGTGCGATCGATTCGACCGCCGTCTCACCTCGCGACGTCGTCCCGGCGGTACCGACCGTCGACGGACTCGAGCGGTCGGCGCGTGCCGCGGGCGAGTGCGAGCGAGAGCGAGGAGAAGCGTCCGAGTGAGATGCAGAACGAACGGTCGATTCCGAGCGCGTCTCACTGCTCGTCGGTCGGACCTCGGCGAGGGACGACACGTCGACGTCGTCCAGTCGATCGATCTTCTCGCGGAGGTCGTCCACGAAGTGAGCGATGTTGCGCGAGCCCGACCCGTCGGGCTTCTGGAGGAAGTCGATCGCGCCGGCTTCCAGCGCATCGAGGGTCGCCTCCGCACCCGTATCGGTATACGCGCTGGCCATGATGACCGGCGTCGGCGTCGCTGCCATGATCCGCTCGACGGCCGCGATGCCGTTCATGTCCGGCATCTCGACGTCCATGGTCACTACGTCAGGATCGAATGCCGCGTCTCTCACGATTTCGACCGCCTCGGTACCGGTATCGGCCGTTTCGACGTCGTAATCGGCGTCGCTGAGCGCGTTGCCGACGACTGTCCGGAAGAACTGCGAGTCGTCGACAACGAGTACTCGCGTCATGCCGCAGTGACGTCCGTAAGCGCTTTTCTGACGCTCGGTTCCTCGAACGGCTTCGTCACGTAGCCGTCCGCGCCCGCTTTGACTGCGAGCTTCATCTTTTCCCGCTGTCCGACGCTCGTGCACATGATAACGCTAGCGTCGGGGTCGATTTTCTTTATGGCTGCGGTCGCCTTGATGCCGTTACACTTCGGCATCACGATGTCCATCATTACGATATCGGGATCGTGTTCCTTGTACAACTTGACGGCTTCAGCCCCGTTGGACGCCTCACCCAGGATGCGGTATTCCTGCTCGAGAATCTGCCGGAGGAGATTCCGCATAAAATGTGAGTCGTCTACGATGAGCACCCCTGTCGACATTCACTAGTACACCAAATTCGGGTAGAAATACAACTACCATAAATGCTGTCTCTCTATTATCAGACGTGATAACCGACGAAAACGACGGCAAGCGGTCCGTCCGCGCGGCTACCACGATCAGTAGTTACCGGTCACGACCGCGGCCCCGCCGCTAACAAAAGCGTGTCGACGTCGACGACCGGCGTGAGTTCGACGACGACCGGCTCGTCCTGCGGCGCTGCGTCCGTTGCGTCCGCGCTCGCTGCGTCCGACTCACCGACCGAATCGGCGGCCGCCGCTCCCCCGGTCGGCGACACGACCGTCTCCCCGATCCGTTGGGTCGGCCGCCGCTCCTGTTCGGCGAGCACGCTGACCAGCGGGTGCTCGAGCAGATCGGTCTCGAAATCGCGCGACGCGACGTCGTCCGCCTCGAGGAGGTTGCGCTCGGGAACGGACTCGACGTCCAGAACCTCGTCGACTCGGATCGCCGCCGACTGGTCGTCGGCGCCGCGATCGAAGACCAGCAACTGCTCGCCGCCGGCGCCCGCTCCGTGTTCGTCCGTCGGGAAGTGCACGGACGGATCGATCACGGCCGTGATCTCGCCGCGGAGGTCGGTAACGCCCTCGACCGCCGGCGGCGTTCGCGGGACCGACGTCAGTTCGTCGGGGAGGTCCGTCGTCGTGCGAACCTCGTCGACGGGGACGGCCAGTCGGTGCTCGCCGACGGTAAACAGCACGAGCCGCACGAGGTCTTCCTCGTCGTCGGACTCGTCGGACCGTTGCTGCGCGCGGTCGTCACCGTCGATATCGATGCCGAGAAGCTTGTCGGGGAGGTCCGGGGCCATGTATCCGTTCGTGTATCCCAGTCCAGTGATAAAACGTTGACTCCCGCGGCGACGGAGCAGGCGTGTCCCGCAGCCGCAGCCAGTCGTGCCACTGTCGAAACAGGAGACGGCGAGACGCACAACGTTTATTTTCGGGTCTTTCCATGGTGAGAGCGAATACGATGACCTCCCCTGTCGACCGCGCGGACCCTGACCCCGGCCCCGACGCAGCCGCCGATGACGGTGCGGACGCCGTCGACGACGACCGGCTGACGGTCCTCACCTTCTCGCTCGCGTCCGAACGCTACTGCGTCCGCACCGACGCCGTCGCCTCCGTCCTCGGCCTCTCCGAGACGGCGCCGCTCGAGGACGCCGACGACCCCTGGAACGCGGGGACCGTCACCGTCCGCGGCGAGCGCGTTCGCGTCGTCGATCTGCCCCGCGTGTTCGCCGCGGAGCGGACGCGGGAAACGGCCGCGCGGATCGACGATCCGATGCTGCTGGTCATCGACGAAACCGACGAAACCGGCGCCTACTACGGCTGGCTGGTCGACGGCGTCGACGTCACGAGAACGGTTCGAATGGCCGACCTCGAGTCGACGCGGGCCGACACGAAACACGTCGACGGACGATTCGTCTTCGAGGACGGGAGCGCGATTCTACTGGACGAGACGGCGATTCACGGCTAGAAGAGCGGACCGCCGTGCCGACGCGAGCGATTATCGCATGCCGGGCGGCGGGCCGTCGTCCGAATCGTCGATATCGATGTCGAAGCCCATCTCCTCGCGCTGTTCCTGCAGTCGTTTGATCTGCCGGTAGTAGTACGCGATGCCGGCGCCGCCGAGCAGCACGACCGCACCGATCAACCCGGCGAACAGCGGAATGTCCCGGGTCTGGTAGTATCGCAGCGAGAGCGGGCTATCGACGTTCTCCCAGGTCAGCCGCTCGCGATCGTCGACGATTTCGCGCTCGTAGCCGCCGGGGCTGACGTCGCCGAACAGGAAGTTCGACGTCCGGTGGCCCTCCGGCAGGGTGACCCGGTAGGATCCTTCGACGTAGGCCGGCAGCTGGAAGGTTCGCCGGCCCGCGTCGCCCGAGAACGCGAGCGTCCCGTTTCCGTCGGGCACCCGGACCTGCGTGCTCGAGCGGTCCTGCTCAACGTTGAGTTCGGAGCCGGTCACTTCCGTCCCGTTGGGGTACCAGTACCGGACGCCGCGGACGTCGAGCGCCTCGTCGCGGTAGAGTTGCGACCGGTACAGCGACAGTTCCTCGGTGTCGTTGAGGTCGTAGACGGCGCGGAACTCGCCGTCGCTGATGATGCCGCCGCCCTCGACGTCGACCGTGACGTTGGCCTCGCTGTCGCGCAGATCGTCGTAGCTCGCGTTCTGATCGAGTTGTTCGTCGGAGATGCCGCCGAAGAATCCCGTACAGCCCGCTGTACCGGCGAGCAGTCCGACTGCGAGCACCGCGAGAACGAGCCGGCGATTCATGTTAGGGAACGACGCAGCGCAGTTCCGCCGGGAGGTACTCGCCGACGCTGGCCAGCAGCCCCGGCGGGTCCGTATCGTCGGTACAGATCACGCTCTGCTCGAGGAGTCCGAGCCGTTCGACGGTGACGTAGTCCTGGGCGTGGCCCGCGCGGTTGAGCGTCGCGCGGACCTCCGCCCGCGTGGCGCTGTTGACGTTGAGCCGCCCGTCGCCGCGGGTCCACTCGAAGAGGCGGTCGACTTCCTCGTCGGCGAGGGTCGACGCCTCGCCCTCTCCGCCGTAGACGAATCGCAGCGGCACGTGCTGGACGAGTCCGAACCGCTCCCGAATCTGCGTCGGGGAGCCGGGACCCAGATCGAGTTCGTCGGCCGGAATCCGCACCGCTTGTCCGGCGTCGAGGACGAACCCCTCGTCGTCCCACGACTCGAGCGTGCCGACGTAGGTTTCGCCGGCCTCGAGATCGGGGACGATCTCGCCGAACTCCTCGCGGAGGACGTTGCGCGCGACGGTGGCGTCCTCGCCCTCGATCGTGACCGAGGGGAAGTCGTCGTGGCGCACGCCGAGTTCGAACTCGACTTCGAGGTCGCCGATCTCGTTGTTCACCAGCGACCGCAGCGAGTCGAGCGATCGCTCGCGGGCGTCGCCTTCGACGTACAGTTTGGTTGCGAGTACGACCATTCGATTAGGCGTCCGCGCCGTCGATGTTGAGTTCCTCCTCGAGGGCCTCGAGGCGCTCGTCCATCGCGTTGACGAGCCGGTCGTTGTCCATCGATTCCAGCGGCGAGCCGCACTCGGGGCACTCGAAGCCGAAGTCCATGGCTTCGCCGAACTCGAACCGGATCGAACAGATCTCACAGAGGTAGAACTCGTGGTTCCGTTCGTACTCCTGGCGCTCCTCTAAGGCGTCGTGGAGCCGGTACATCTCTTCCTCTAAGTTCTCCGGAATGTTGTCGTACTCGAAGGTCCAGAGGTAGGTGAGCCAGCCCGAGTCCTCGTCGCGCAGGCGGCGGTAGCTGGCGAGATCGTTCTCGTAGAGAATAAACAGCGCGCGCCGCACGTCGTTCAACTCGAGGTCGAGCTCCTCGGCGAGCTCCTCGTCGGTCACTTCGCCGTCCGGCGGGGCCGCCGCGACGGGCATCCCCTTGGGACCGACCAACTCGTGCAAGTACTTCTGGATGACCGGGTCCTCGAGCAGGTCCTCAAAAGCCATTACCTACGTGTAACGGCATGTGGCCATTAAGTCTTGCCAACTGCCCTGCTCCGTGCGGTAGCTACCGATCGCTATCCGTGTGCGACGCAGATTCGGGCCGGCGGTGCTACTCGATATCCTGGTCGTCCTCGAGGTCGTCGCCGCCTTCCGGTACCTCCCAGCCGATCGAGACCGTAATCTCCTCGCGATCCCCGCCGAGCATCGGCGAGCGCTCCTCGACTTCGATATCGTACTCGAGCGTCGACGCCGGTGTCAGGGTCAGCAGTTTGTTGCCGACCTGTACCTGTGCGGGGCCCTGGCCGCGCAGTTCGGCGGCCAGCTCTTGCACCAGATCGGCGGCCTCGTCGCGCGTCACGTCGTCCTGATACGTGGTCGTCTCCGCCATGGTGACAGCCCCAACGACCGGCTACAAAGAAGTTCGGACGGACCCCCGCTCGCGTTCCGCCACGGCGGTACGTTTAGGGGCGATCGTGTCGTACGAAGAACACGTGCTCCAGCAGGTCGTCCCCTGGATACGCGAGCGGTACGATCCGGTCGATATCGGCGTTTCGATCGCTGTCGCGGGCCTCTTCTCAGCGGTCGGGTTTTCGACCGATCTGATCGCGCTCTTTCTCGCACTCGTCGTAGTCACGCCGATCGTCGAGACCGTCCTCGAGCGGTTCGATCCGCCGCCGGGGCTCGCGTGGACGGCCTTCGGCCTCGCCTGGCTCGCCGCCGGTGTCGTGCAACTGCGAGCGCGCAGTCCGTGGCTCGGGAGCGCCCTCCTCGCGATCGGCTGCTGGATCTGGCTCGACGGGCTCTACAGCTGGCAACACGGGGGATCGGCCGATGCGGACGCTCGAGGGGCCACTGCGGACGCGGACGCCGACACTGATACCGACACCGACGACCCGTCGCGAGCCGAGGTCGCCCGCATGGCGGGACACAATCGCCGCGTGACGAAGGCGCTCCGCGACGCCGATCGGCCGTTGACGACGGCGGAATTGCGGTCGCGAACCGGGCTGAGCGAAGCCGATCTCGAGCGCGTGCTTTCGGAGCACGCTCGCGGCGAGTCGGGACCGATCGACCGCGTCGGCAACGGCTACGTCCTCGACGAGAGCGATACGGGACTCGTCCCGTTTCTCCGGGCCGCCGTTCGGTTAGTCGGCGGGCGATTGCTCCGACCGTTCCGGCTGCTGCGCCCGTCCGGGTGAGACCGAATCGACCGCGCGTTCTCGTCGGACGCCGCCGTCCTAGCCGTCGCCGCTACCGTCTTTTTCCTTCGGGGCGTCGTCCGCTTCGGAGTCCTCACCGTCCGGGTCAGGTCGCGGGAGCGCCCGGCGGGGCCGCGGCGGAACGAGGTAGCTTCCCCAGCGCCGTACCCGGAGGTACCGGAGGATACCGTTACCCTGACGCGGACCGAGCCCGTACCGGCCGAACTCCTCGCCGAGCATCGCCTCCCGGACGCGGGTAAACTCCGACATTTCCCGTTGCAGGGAGACGAAGTGGACGCCGCAGACGTCGTCGTCGGTCGTGTTCACGTCCCGTCGGAGCAGCGTCGGCGTCCCGTCGTCCCGGGCTCGAGCGAGCTTCTGTGCGTGGCCGACGACGCCCTCGTCGCGAGCGTGGTCGCGGACGTCGTCGGCGACCGACGCGACGCCGGTTTCGGTCCCGAGCCGCTCGCCGACCTCGCCGACCGCCTCCCGTTCGGCGTGTGCGGGGCTGAACAGCCGCGCGACGCGTTGCTCGTGGTCGCTCTCGTCGTACCATACCTCGAGGTCGAGCTCGAGGGTTTCGAAGTGCTGCGTCGAGCCGCCGGCGAACGGCCCCTCCCGGATCGTTACCCGGTCCTCGGTCGCCTGGCTTTCCCGAAAGCCGGATCGAAACCCCATGAAGAACGGCGCTTCGTCGGGTACCGGCTCGCCGTCGGGGATGCCGTCCAGCCCGTCCTGTCGATCGGCCGGCAGGCCGGGCCCGACGAAGCCCGTTCGACGGGCCGTCCGGTCGAAGACGCCCTCGAGCGACGCCGACAGCGAACGGCCGTTGAGCCGGTCGCGATCGCCGAACAGGGCCTGTTCGACGGCGAGTACCGCCGCGCCGTCGTCGCTCGCGAGGTGCAAGAGCGCGTCGTTCGTGTCGACCGTCACGTCGCTCTCGGCGGTGAGCGCGAGGATCGGCTCCGGCTCCGGAAGGTCGACGGCGTCGCCGAGGGGCGCGTCGAACCGATCGAAGTACGCGGGGGTGTACCCGAGCGTGAAGAGGACGCCGTCGGGGCCCCACGCGATCGCTTTCTCGACTTCTCGCAACGCCGTTCGCACGGTTTCGCGGGCCGTCTCGTCCGGCTCCGCCGAGAGCGACAACCCGAGGAAGACGTGGTGTTCGGGCGGGCTGACGTTCCCGTCCCGATCCTCGTGGAGCGCGTCGTTCCAGGCGTGTTGTCGGTCGGGGAGCGACGACGGCGCTTCGACGCCGGCGGGTGCCTGCAGCGTCGTCCCGTCCTCGAGACAGCCGACGAGCGCGGCGCTCGCGCCGGCCGCGACCGCCGCGCGGACGAACGCCCGTCGCGATCGGTCCGGTGTCGTGTCGTCTGTCATATCGGCGATCCAGTCTCCCCAGAATATTAGTATCCTGACAGCTCCATCCGCCCTTTCGTGACGAAGTTCGACGTTCCCGACGGGTGGGGCATCTGACCGATCGCTCCGAGCATGAGCAGCCAGACGATGACCCGTTCGCCCTGGATCGGCTGGTCGTCGACGTACTGTGCCGGGTGATAGTGGCGAGAGGGAATCTCCTCGTCGTACAGCCGCTGGGCCTGATACTCACCCGGCCCGATCTCCGACTCGTCCCGTCTGACGACGACGAGTTCCTGATCGTCTCGGAGCGGAATGTCGATCGTTTCCGTCCCGTCGGGGTTACTGAACCGGGCGATCATCCCCGGCTCGCCCTCGAGGTAGAACTCCGATTCGGGCGTCGTCCACTCGTCCCCGTCGAAGAGTTCCACCGCGACGCCGTCCGTGGTGCCGGGCGTGATGTCGATAGCCTTGGCCGACGTGTAGTGTTGGACGACCGGCTCCTCGTAGGAGCCGTTCTCGCCGTACGACTCGGCGGATTCTTCGACCTTCCGAACGAACTGCGTGACGAACCCCGGGCCGGCGCGTCGGAACACGGGCAGCAGGACGCCGTCCGAGTAGAACTCGTACGCGAGATCGTAGTTGTACGGGCCGAAGCGGAACCCGGAGTGAAAGTCGACGCTCTCCTGACCGATCGCGCTCGAGTGGAAGTGACTCTTGAGTTGGAACCCGGTCGGCGTCTCGCCGCGGGCCGGAAAGTCGAGTTTTGCGAGCATCCCCGGGCCGCCAGGGTTCGACGAGTGGATGTCCCAGAAGAGGAGATCGCCGCTGAACACCGTGTCGTCGTCCGGGAAGTACCACTCTCGCGTGTTCCGCCCCTCCCGCGGCGGGAGGTAGTACCCCGTGAACGTGTACGGCGTGTCCATCGCCTCGAATACCGGGCTCCCCTGGAACGACGCCGCGACGGTTACCCCCTGGGTGTCGGCGGGCGTCCACTCGATCTCCCACCCGTCCTGTTCGAACGACTCCGACGGCGGTTCGATCCGGTGGTACCCCTCATTGGCCGTGTAGTACGGGCGCTGTTCGGTCGGTACGTCCGGGACGGCCTCGAGCACCGATTCCGAGGCCGGTTCGATGGACGCGGCGAGTTCGTACGGCGGAAACTCCACGGCGTGGTCGAGCACCGCGGCCTCGATGATCTCGGGGTTTTCGGGGTCCGAACCGTCGATAAACGCGCTAATTATCCGTACTTCGTCGCCGTCCTTTACGTGCAGGACCGCGGTGCCGCCGTAGCCGTGTCGGAGCTCCGCCTGGCCGAGCCCGGTGTACCCCCCGGTTGCGCCCTTCCACGAGGGATACCAGTCCCGTTCGCTCAAGTCGCCGAAGGCGTCGCGGACCACCTCGAGGTCGTGGATCGCCTCGCCGATCACCATCTGGCCGGGCGTCTGGGTCACCGTCCACTCGACGTCCTGGGGGTCGGTGATCTGGAGGGCGACGATCTCGTCGCGACGGCGGTCGACGAGTCCGTAGACGGTTCGTCGGTTCTTCGCGGTCACGTCGAACTGGGCTTCCTCGCCGTCGGGAAACCCGTCTACCTGAACGGTCATGTCCGTCGGTCCCTGGAGACTAATCGTCTCGAGATGGTTCGTGAGCACTTCATACGCTTCGAATCCGCCGACCCAGTCGGTGACGATGTCGTTGACCGCCGGATCGGACAGCAGCGTCTCGATCGCCTGTCGCTTTCGATAGGCGTGCATTCGCTCGTAGTTCCGGTTGGAAAACTGCCGGACGGAGGCGAAGTCGGCAGTTTCCATCCGGAGTGCCGGGACGTCCACCGTCGGCGGTTCGTCCGTCGACTCCGAGGCGTTCTGTGATTCCTGGCCCCGTCCGAACTCGCTACACCCTGCGATCGCTGCGCTGGCGCCGCCGATCGCGGCCAATTTCAAGTATTTTCGGCGAGTGAACGCATCGTCCTCCGTCACAATACGGACCGCTATTCCGTTCTAGTACAGATGCTTTGGGGGGATCAACAACCCGTGAAAATCACCACCTCGTGGCCGTCGGAACCGAGAGCACGGCTGCTGCGACGCGAGGCTGTTCCGGACGTCGAATACCGAAAAAGCGGCGAGTCGACTAGTCGGACGCGTCTTCCTCCCCTGCCGGTTCGACGCGCTTGCCCGTCTCCATCGGAATTACCGTGCGGTCGGCGCCTTCCCACTCCTGCTCGAGTTCGCGGCCTTCGAACAGCCGGTCGAGGAAGACGGCGAGGCCGGCCACTTCGGAGTGGGGCTGGTTCGTGACGCCGACGTTCCAGTCGGCTTCCTCGTAGACGTCGAAGGGGACCTTCTCGGAGCCGACGACGATCAGTAGCGGCTCGCCTTCGTCGTCGCCCTCGCTGTCGACGTCGCTCTCGCTTTCGTCCCCGTTCGAGCGGGCTGCCCGAATGTCGTCTTCCACGTCCTGCACGCGCTCGCCGTACATCGTGAGGTGGACGACTCGGCCCTCCCAGTTGCGGATGAGCGCCTTCGGCGAGTCCGTCAGTTCGGCCTCGAACGGGCCGCCGAAGCGGTCGGTGATATCGGCGACGGTCTCGAGCGACTGGCCGGCGTTGTCGGGGAACCAGACCCGGTCGGCGCCCAGCGCGCGGGCCGTGAGGCCGACATGGGTCGTCATCCTGTCGTCGCGTCCGGGCCGGTGGCCGAGCCGGAGGACGGCGACGTCGGGTTCGTCGTGCATGCTCGTACCCACTCCCGGGCGCGGTTAGGGGGTTTCGTTTTCGCGGTCAGCGGACGCCCGACGGCGCGCTTCGGTGACAGCGGCCGTCGCCGCACCCGTTCATTTCGCTCGAGTATCATTATCCGGCTGCGGGTGCAGCACAACCTATGGAGAAAGTCAACGAACGCGACCTCGAGTGGCAGGCGTACGATCGCGAGGAGACGACGTTTCGCCGGAAGGAACTCTCGAACGCCGTCGACGCCGACGAGTTGGGCTGTAGTCTCTACGAACTCCCGCCCGGCACCCGCTCGTGGCCCTACCACTACCACACGGCGAACGAGGAGGCGCTGTACGTGCTGGCCGGCGACGGACAGCTACGGACCGACGACGGTCCCGCCCCGCTGACGGCGGGCGACTACGTGACGCTGCCGGCGGACGCGAGCGGCGGCCACCGCGTCGTCAACGACGGCGACAAACCGCTGCGCTATCTGGCAATTTCGACGATGAACGAGCCCGACGTCACCGTCTACCCGGAGATGAACAAACTCGGCGTCTTCGTCGGCTCGCCGCCCGGCGGCCGGGACGAGCGGTCGCTCGAGGGCTATTACGATATGGACGACGACGTGCCGTACTGGGACGCGTAGTGGTGAGGCGATCGCCCAACGGGTTCATGTCACAGGTGCAGCGGCGAAAGCGCCCCGCTCGAGCGCGCCGATAGGCTTTTTCCGGTGCGTGCGAGATAGTCGCACAATGATCGCCGTTACTGCTGCCGATGGGAGACGGAAACGGGAACCGGACCGGGTGAGCGAGCGATGAGCGGCGTCCGCGAGTGGCTCCAGACTGCCCGCGAGGAACGGTGGGGAATCCTGACGGATCTGGCCTTCGCCGTCGTCTGGGTAACGATCGTCGAGACCATCAACTACCTGCTCGGCCCGCCGACGCTGGTGTACTACACGCTCATGCTCGCCGGGATCGTCGCCTACTTCGGATTCGTGTGGAACTTCGAACTCGCAACCGAACGCCAGAAACAGTAGGGATCGAGCGTCGGTCCAGCGCTGCTATCGTTCTCCGCGCCTGTAATTCGTCTCGATAGGTCGCGTTGAAATCCCTAATTGGTGATCGGTTGTCGAAGCCGTGCTGAATACAGGGCGCGAATGTGCCATAAGCCGAAGGCGGATTCACGAGGAGGAGCGAACGGTCAGTAGAGGCGAACAATAGACTACATCAACCAACAGGGACAAGGTTCAGCGGCTATCAGAGGTTCGTATGGGCGATTCTGACGATCTACCGGGTTCTGATTCAGAGATGGTCGTGAGCCGTGGTGAAACGTACAACCACGCCAAACATGGCCAAGTTGAAGTTACAGGAATTTGGAAAGGTGTTGAGAATATTGATAAAGCCCGACATACTGATGAGAAGGATGTGGTCATTATCCGGTACTCAGCTGAAATCAACGGAGAGGAGGTGGATGAACTCACAGATCCGCTGGACGAATTTCTCCAGTCGATCAAATAATCCGGTTTCTCCCCGACTGTTCTTGGCCACAAAATGTCCCGGTCAGTTCGTCCGTTTCTATTTCGGGAAAATTACGGAGATGAAGGGATATAGTGGTGCATCCATCCTCTGTATTCAGCACGGCGTTCTTGATCGTGATCAGTGAGATTCTGTACCATACCGTTATTTGCTTGTCCTGTACTAATCTGCGTGATCTCTCCAATACGAGATGAAACGAAATGCGATGAGCTGCTCACTACAAGGGAAGCAGAGAACGACCTCAAGCACCTCATCACTGATCCCACTGTTGGTGTTGAGACTCACCTACAATCGAGGTATGGTCCAAGAAAGCAGGCATCCACGAACAACGGCGTCACGAGCACTCGGTCGTAGACCTTTCCCGGTGGGAGCCACTGGTACTGACAATGGCTACTGAGGCGACGTTCACGGTTCCGTCCGACCAGTTCCCGCTGGGGACAGTGTTCAACCAATTGCCGGACGTGACGGTTGAGCTTGAGCGCATTATCCCCGCACGGGACGTAGTGATTCCCTATTTCTGGGTACGGGGAACCGAAGTTGATGACATTGAGAGCGCGTTCACCGAGCATCCCGGCACGAAAGAGATTCGACTCGTGGACTCCGTCGAAGACGAGTATCTGTTACGAGTCGAGTGGGCAATGGACTACGACGACGTGCTCACCGTACTGGCGGAGACGGAGGTACCGCTCATCGAGGCCACCGGTACGAACCACCAGTGGACGTTCGAGATCCGCGGTGACGACCGAAGCGACATCGCCGAATTTCAACAACGCTGTCGAGAACTGGACATCCCGACCACGCTGACAGAGTTGCACGCGCTCACACCGGTCGAAACGGGGACCGAAGCCGCCCTCACCGACACCCAGCAAGAGGCGCTGGTACTCGCCTACGAGCGTGGCTACTTTGAGTCCCCTCGTGAGGCCACGCTAGAGGTGCTCGGTGAGGAGCTTGGCATCTCACAACAGGCCGTTGGATCCCGCATCCGAGGTGGGATCAACCACATCCTCGGGAGTACGCTCTCCGCTGTCGAATACCGATCTTGATCGGCTACGTAAAAGCGGTTTGTATATGAAAAAGCCAGTGTGATTGGCGTCAGTCGTCTGCACTACAGATAATGAGTGAGGCTTCCTCCGCCTTCGATTCGGTCCTCGACCTCTGTCAACACCAACATCGTCGGATCGTGCTGGGGATACTCGCAGCAGAACAGCGGTCGCTAACGCTGAATGACCTTGCGCAAACCGTCCTCAAGTACAACCATCAGACGTCAATTACAGAGGTCTCTGAGGACGTACTAACCGAGATTCACCTCTCACTCCATCACGTCCACCTTCCAAAGCTAGCTTCGGAAGGGATTATTACCTATGATCCGGACCGACAGCTCGTCGAACCGACCGAGCAGTTTGAGCGGATACAGCCGACCGTGTCTACGATCGTTGATGTTGACCCCACACTTGAAGCGCCGATCGAACTCTAACGTCGATCAACCGCTCTCCATTCTGGTCTGGTGCCAGACCGTTCCATTGAGGGAATGAGGGCGACGAACAATACGCACGTATACTGAGCAGTTGGGCTTGTGAAGCTCTCTGTCTTCTACGACACAGGTGCCAACGTTCAGTACAGACGGTATATCTCTCGGACGGGGTTGACCAGTAATTGTCCCAAATAGATTGGTAATCAGGTTTTTCATATCTGAGATACTATTCAGACTGCAGGATAAGTGACGAGTTTCTCGGTTTCCTCATCATGACTAACCACGACAACTTGGATGAAATAATCCCCGTGTACAAAGTCGATTTAGAGGCCACCGATCAATCAACGAGTGCCATAGTGATCCAAACCATCACAGAGTTGACTGGACAGGAGCCGGACGAACTCGAACCATTGTGGGACAGCGTGGATCCGGAAGCGCTGGATTCGTTTGTTGCCCGCGCTGAGGAGACCGAAACCCCGTGTCGACTTGCCTTCGAGTATCAGGGATACACAGTGAAGATTGATGCGGATGGCGAGCTTCGAATCGCCCCAAGTGAAGAACCACTACTGATAAACGCGTAGTATTCGAACCGGCTACCGGCGTTTGTTCCCTCACTCGTGAGTCGCGTCCTGTCGAGCAGTCAGTTCGCACGTCTACTGAATGCCCTATCCAGTAGATCCGGCGTGAAACAAACGAACCAGTCGTGCTGAATCCATCCTCTGTATTCAGCACGCGACTTCTAACGGAAACTGGGTAGGTTTCTGCGAGCGTGCTGCATACAAGGCGCGACTGTAGCACGAGATTCGGCTCGATCTGCGAAAGTGGTGATCGTTCAGTACAGAGGGCGGATTTATCGGTCTGTCTCTTTCCAGTCGTCTGGGTCCCCTTCACGGAATTCACCCTTGGCATGGCGCTCACGGGGCCAGAAGGTAACGCCAAGCAGTACGACGTAGAACACACCCACAATGGCAACCACAGCAATCCCGGGGATACGGCCGATTTCAGCGGTTGTCAGCCAGTCTTGGCGCGGCGCGAACGCTGTAATCCTGAAGACCCATGCGACCAGTAGGACACTGAGCAGCGCAAGGTACACACGCTGGAGTCGGTTTGCGAGTGCTTCGGATACCGAGACTTTCAGCGTCGGCCTGCGATAGTCCCTACTTAGTTCCGCCCGCCAGTCGTGACTTTCAGTGCCTTGGGACGGATCGAGGGCGTTTGCGAACAGGTTCTCTTGGATGACTCGAGCACGAGAGCGAAAGACATCGTAGTCCCGGTACCGCCGTGCTTCGATGCCCAGAAAGATAGTGACGACAACGATCCCGATCAGCAAGAGATAGTGCGGGTTATCGGTACTCGAAAACGCCCACGTCAAGATTGCTGCCATCAGCGTCACCGCCCACGTCGTCGTCTGGTCGAGGCGCTGTCGCCACGTCCCCACTCGGTCGATCTCTCCACGATAGACGTGGGCCATCACCGAACCGAGCCCCGTACTGTCGTCAACCATTTCGCGGCCGATCTCCCGCTGGTCTGGTGCTGTTGGGTCGAACTCGTCGTTACTCGAGTCGGTCATAGAGGAGAGACATCTCCTCGCTCCATAAGCGGTTCTGGTGACGGAGTAATCTGAGTGTCATGTCCTGGAGAACACCGAACAGTACGCACGTGTAGTTGCCGTTCAGTACAGGCATTTCACCGAAGGGATAAAATTCGGACAACCAGAGAGCGGAAGTTCAGTACAAGCAGTAGCAGCGAGAAGCACAAAAGGCGGTTTCTACTACTCGAGTCTATGGCGATTGAAGCTTCATTTACTGTCCCACAACCCGAGTTCCCTTTGAATACAATTTTTGAACAGTTGCCAGACGTAACCATTGAATTAGATCGCGTTGTTCCAACGGACGATGCCATCATACCGTACTTCTGGATTCACTCGAAAAATCTTGGAGGGCTCACAACTGATTTGAGTGATGATAAGGGGGTTGATGAGTTCAAAAAGATCGACGAATTAGAGGAGGAGATGCTCGTCCGCATCAAGTGGAATCTCGACCACGAAAGCATTCTAACCGCCATCGTCAACACTGAAGTCACACTCCTTTCCGGACTGGGAGAACAGAAGAACTGGACATTTGAAGTTAGAAGTAGCGATCAAGAGAGTCTCTCCGAATTCCAATCGTACTGCCGGGAGAATGATATCCTCATTGAACTCACCCAACTCCACGCACTCTCGCCACTCAAATCCGATCGAGAATTCGATTTAACCGAGGGACAGCGGTCAGCATTGGTACTTGCCTACTCTCGTGGGTACTTCGATTCGCCGCGAAAAGCCACGCAAGACGATATCGCTGACGAACTCCAGGTCAGCCGACAAGCGGTTTCATCGCGTTTGCAGCGCGGTCTTCGACGCCTCGTAGCAAGCACTCTGATAACGACTCAAGAGTAACTCATAGAGACCCCGTTTAAACGAATGTTGCGCGAGCAAAACTCAGCGTCATCCCAGTGGGACTCCTCTATTCGGGTGATGACTCCTTCCCACAAAGAAATCGGTGCCCTCGGTGCCGTTGAGGCCGTAGGCTCGATGAACAGCGTAGAGTTCGATATAGATGCGAATATCTTCCGGGCAGAGTACGACAGCAGTCGTGATCAGCCGAGTCTTGCAATAGTTGCCGTGGTAGCGGCTGCTGCCAACAGCGATCCTAACGAACTGTCTCCTCTTCATTCTGCGATCGATACAGGGGCTCTCGATGATCTTCTATCGGGAACAGCTACCGACGATCAGAAAAATGTCTGTTTCTCTTTTTCGTATGAGGGATTTGCAGTGACCACATTTAGTGAAGGAACGATTGAAGTTAAACCGATGGAGAACACGTGATCGGAAGTCTCTCCAGGTGATTTATAGTTGACTGAGGAACGGTTCCAGTTGGCTAAGTTTCTCCGTTGGCTCAACGATACTCCGGTCCGAGTCATAGTTGACGATTCCTTTCTCCTCTAATTTTGGAATGTGAACGTGGTGCAATGATATATGAACCTGTTTCACCTGTTCGCTGGAGATCTCGGTTATTTCTGTGTCCTCCTCCTTTTCGACGATCTCGTTACGAAGATCAGTGATAGTTAATGATTGGTCGTAAGTTAGAAGGAGATCAAGAATTGCATGCCGACGTTGGTGAGAGATCAATTCGAAGATTACATCTACCGAAATGTCCTCTACTGGCGTGGCTATTTCCGCTTTTGGAATTTCTCCACTCTCTCTGGTTTCCTCATTCATTGTTCTCCATGGACGAGAGACAGGCATCAATGCGTATAAAGTTCTCCCCCAACCTATTTGAAAATATGTTTCGATTATGTGGGTGAATGCCCTTTTCAGCCAGTTTACACTTACGGGGAGGGGTTGGTTCACTACTTTCGGCGTGAAACAACCAAAGTCGTCGTGCTGAACTTATCCTCTGTATGCAGCACGCCCTTCCCATCAACTTTTGAATGTTTCAATAGGCCTCCAATACCGTCGGCGTCGCTCTTTAGCGTCGCCAAACAAAAACGTCGTCTCGAGTGCCGATACGGCTCAGTCTTCGTCGATGACGAGTACCGGCACGCGGACCGACCGGAGCGTTCGCTCGGTGACGCTACCGAGCAACGCCCGACGGACGCCGGTGCGGCCGTGCGATCCCATGACGACGAGGTCGATCCCGTTATCGTCGACGTAGTCGGCGATCTGGGAGTGGGGTCGGCCCGCCGAGATGTGCTCGACGGTTTCGAGTCCCCGTTCGGCCGCACGATCGGCCACGTAGCCAGTCGCTCGCTCGGCGCGCTCGCGGACCTCCTCCATCTCGCCGAAGCGTCCTTGCTCGATGCGATCGAGCTGTTCACCACCGAGGGTGAGACTCATCGAATCGGTATCGACTACGTATAGGGCGTGGAGCCCGGCTTCGTATTTCTCGGCGAGGTCGATCGCGTGAGCGACCGCCGCCTCGGATGTCTCGCTCCCGTCCGTCGGAACGAGTATTTTCTCGTACATGGGTTCAGTCGTCCGCGGGGGTCTCGCCCCCGTCGGTCACGACGTCTTCGGCGGTCTGTTGCTGTGCCATCGGTTCGGGGCTGTGGCACTGTCTGACGACTCGCTTAGTCTCCATGTCCGGTTCGTCGGTCACCAGCGAGACCGCGATGGTGACGATGAAGACTACCGGCAGGGTGATCAGCGCCGAGCCGATAGCCGGCATCCACTGGGCCAGTCCCGCCGACAGCGGTGCCTCGAGCGAGGATATGTAGGTCGGGACGATCTCGTTGATCATCGGAATCGACCAGCCGACCAGCCCGGTGGTCATCCCCGCGAGGGCGCCCGGACGGTTGGTGTTCTCCCACCACATTCCGAGGAAGAACATCGGGAACAGCACGGAGCCGGCCAGCGCGAACGCGTAGCCGACTAGCGCGGCGATCGACGACGCCGGGTCGAGCGCGGCCAGCGTAGTCAGCGCGCCCAGCGCGACGATCGAGAGGCGCCCGACGAGGATCTGCTGGCGCTGCGTCGCGTCCTCGTTGATGATGTTCGTGTAGATGTCGTGGCTGATCGCCGAGGAGCCGGCGATGAACAGGCCGGCAATCGTCGCGATCGCCGCGGCGATACCGCCGGCAGCAACCAGTCCGACGAACCACTGCGGGAGTTCCGCTAGCTGAGCCGCCAGCACGACGATGACCTCGCTGGCCGCGCTGGCCATGCCGGGATCGCCGTACGTCGCGCGGACGTTCTCCGAGTAGAGACTCGTCCCGAACGCCGCGAACGCGGGGGCGCTCCAGTACAGGATGCAGATGAAGAACAGCCCCCAGACGGTCGACCAGCGGGCCGTCCGCTCGCTTTCGACCGTGTAGAACCGCACCAGCACGTGGGGCAGTCCGCAGGTCCCGACGATCAGCGAGAACGTCGTCGCGACCCACAGGTAGTAACTCGAGGTCGCGAACGGCTCGCTGAACTCTTCGCCGAGGCTGTCGATCAGCATGCCGTACTCGAGCTGGGGCAGGACCGTCGAGTAGCCCTGCGTCCAGCCGACGGCGTAGAGCCCGGCCACGAACGCGATGATGAGGATGGTGTACTGGACGGCCTGGTTCTTCGTCGCGCCCAGCATCCCCGACAGCGTCAGGTAGCCGACGGTGATCGTCATCATGGCGACGACCATCACCTGGTAGCCGTCGAGGCCGGGGATGAGGCCACCGTAGTCGCCGAAGACGTACAGCCCGACGAGGGCCATGCCCTTCGCCTGGCCGATGGCGTAGACGAACCCGATGAGGAACGTCGTGATCGCGGCGATCGCGCGCGCGGTGTCGGAGTTGAATCGGTCGCCGACGAAGTCGGGCGCCGTGTACTTCCCGAATCGTCGCAGTTGCGCGGCCATGAAGATGAGCAGGATGAAGTACCCCGTCGTCCAGCCGACGACGTACACCAGCCCGTAGAAGCCGGCCAGCGCGATCGAGGCCGCCATCCCGAGGTACGACGCTGCCGACATCCAGTTGGCGCCGATCGCCATCCCGTTCTCGACGTTCCCGATCGAGCGGCCGGCGACCCACATGTTCTCGGTGTCGGCCACGCGGAAGACGAACCCGATCGCGAGGAACAGCCCGAGCATCCCGATGACCAGAGCGGCCGGGAGCAACTTGAACGAGATGTCGAGCGACTCCGGCAGGAGACTCTCCTGCAGCGGAACGGCCGGAATCCCCGTCATTCGTCGGCACCTCCGTCGGCGGCGGTCGCACCGCCGCCGCGCTCGGTCGTCTCGACGGTCGCGTGATCGATGCCGTACTTCTCATCGAGCGCGTCCCGCTTGCGCGAGTACCAGAACGAGAGGATCAGCGCGCTCGTCGGCGCGCCGAACGCGACCAGGAAGTAGTGCAGCGGGAAGCCGAGCACCGGCATCTGGGTCGTCATCACGTCCGTCGCCAGGTACGTCAGCGTCACCGGCCCCCAGACGGCGAGTACCCAGATGACAAAGCCCGTCCAGACGATCCGCAGGTGATCGCGCATGAACGGCGTGCTCGGCTTGAGCAGGTTGACCTCCTGACTGAGGTAGTCGGTATTTCGATGGGCTTGGCCGTGGCCGGCCACCCCGCCGTCCGTCTCGAGGTCTCTCGACCCCTCCGGACGGCCATCTTGCGCCTCGTTGCGTGAGTTATTATCTGGCATAGTATCGTGCGTGAATCGTCTTCTCGTGTATGTTATTAATAATTAATGGGGGAAGATCAGTCCCCGGCGACCTGTTCCTTGATGTCGTCGACGACCTCGGGATTGCGGAGCGTCGAGGTGTTACCGAGTTCGTTGCCGCTCGCGATGTCCTCGAGCAGGCGGCGCATGATCTTGCCCGAGCGCGTCTTCGGCAGTTCCGGCGTGAAGATCACTTCCTCGGGTCGGGCGATCGGGCCGATCGCATCGACGACGCCCTCAACGACCTGTTCCTCGAGGTCCTCGTTCGGTTCGTAGCCGTCCTCGGGGATGGCGTAGACGTACACCGCCTCGCCCTTGACGTCGTGGTCGCCGCCGACGACGGCGGCTTCCGCGACGCCCTCGACGCCGACGACAGCAGATTCGATCTCCATCGTCCCCAGCCGGTGGCCGGAGACGTTGATCACGTCGTCGACGCGGCCGAGGATGGTGATGTAGCCGTCGTCGTCGATCTTCGCCCCGTCCTCGGGGAAGTAGACCCACTCGTCGGCGTCCGCGTCGGAGTACTCGTCCCAGTACTCGTTGATGAACCGCTCGTCGTTCTTGTACAGCGTCCGGAGCATGCCGGGCCACGGGTTGTTGACCGTCACGTAGCCGGCCTTGCCGGCGTCGACTTCGTCACCCTCGGCGTCCACCACCTGTGCGTCGATGCCCGGCAGCGGAGGCCCGGCGGAGCCGGGTTTCATGGTATTGATCGCCGGCAGCGTCGTGATCATCATGCCGCCGGTCTCGGTCTGCCACCAGGTGTCGACGATCGGACACTCCTCGTTGCCGATGTGTTTGTAGTACCACTTCCACGCCCGCGGGTTGATCGGCTCTCCCACGGTTCCCAGCAGCCGCAGCGAGGACAGGTCGTGCTGGTCGGGGTACTGCTGGCCCCATTTCATGAACGCCCGGATCGCCGTCGGCGCCGTGTAGAACACGTCCACACGGTTCTTCTCGACGATATCCCACAGCCGATCCTTCTCGGGGTAATCGGGCGTCCCCTCGTACATCACGGTCGTCGTGCCCAGCGCGAGCGGGCCGTAGACGATGTACGAGTGACCCGTGATCCACCCGATGTCCGCCGAACACCAGTAGGTGTCCTCGGGTTTGATGTCGAGCACCGAGTGGCTGGTCCACGCCGTATATGCGAGGTAGCCTCCGGTCGTGTGCTTGACGCCCTTCGGCTGGCCCGTCGTCCCCGAGGTGTACATGAGGAACAGCATATCCTCCGCATCTCGGGAGACGGGTTCGACCGACGCGCCCTCGTGTTCCGCGACGAGTTCGTCGTAGTCGTGCTGGTTGTCGCCCAGCGAGTGGTTGAGCGCGTCGCCCAGCCGGTCGACGACCACGACGTCGGAAACCTCGTGCTCGACGTCCTCGAGGCCCTCGTTGGCCTTCGAGATGTGGTCGAGGGCGTCACCGCGGCGGTAGTAGCCGTCGCAGGTGACCAGGTACTCGCTGTCCGCGGAGTTCATCCGCGTCGCGAGCGCGTCCGCGGAGAAGCCGGCGAAGACGACGCTGTGGGGCGCGCCGATGCGAGCGCAGGCGAGCATCGCGACCGGCAGCTCCGGGATCATCGGCATGTAGAGGGTGACGACGTCGTCCTCCTCGACGCCGAGATCCCGCAGCGTCGCGGCGAACGCTTCGACCTCGTTCAGCAGTTCGCCGTACGTGTAGGTGCGAGTCTCCCCCAGTTCGCCCTCCCACTTGATCGCCGCGCGGTTCTTGGCGCCGTCCTCTACGTGGCGATCGAGGCAGTTGTACGACGCGTTCAACTCCCCACCGGTGAACCATTCGTAGAACGGCGCGTCGCCGTCCTCGAGGACGGTGTCGTACTCCTCCTCCCAGGAGAGCAGATCGGCCGCGCGCTCCCAACACTCCGGCCAGTTCTCCTCGAACTCCTCGTAGATCGACGGATCCGACACGTTCGCCTGCTCGACGAACGACTCGGGAGGGTCGAACGCCTCTTGCTCCTCGAGTCGCGCCTCGAGACTGACTTCCTCCTGTGACATGGTACAACACAATCAATGCACAACCATGATACTAAAAGGAGCCTCTAGTTGTACAAAATCGATCGCTGGACTGAGCGACCCTGAACGGTTATTCCACCACATCAATGCGTGAAACAATCGATCGAAGTGATACGATCGACCGGATCGGCGAGCGACGGACACGGCACGGTAGCGCAATTCGAGGCCGTTACCCCGGTACGCGTCGACGATTCGACGCCCACCCTAGAGAGTTAGTATTAGATTATAGATAGTAGGGGCATTCTAGGTGCGTAGAGTCGGCCGCTCGCGACGGCCACCGAGCCGGTTTCCGGGTCGTCACTCGGCGTCGGCCTCCGCACTCGCCCGGTCGTCCGTCCGGCGATGTCCCTCCGACGGATCGTCGAAGAACGTCCGCAGCAGTTCGTGCTGGGCCTTCCGGAGGTGGTTGTGCAGCGTCGGCGAGGAGACGCCCATCGCGTCGGCGATCTCCTCGGCCGTGCTCTCGCGGGGCCAGTCGTAGTAGCCGCCGAAGTACGCCGCCCGCAGCGTCGCCTCCTGGCGGTCGGTCAGGCGATCCTCGAGTCCCTCCCGGAACTGCCGGGCCGTCTGGACCGTCCGTTCGGCCTCGCGCTTGCCGATGAGTTCGCTGTCCGGGTACGCTGCTCGGAGGCCGTCCATGATCGTCCGGAGGTCGGCGTCGGCCGCGCACTCGCCGGTGATCGTCGCCGTCCCGTCCTCGACGACCGCCTCGCGGACGGTCACGCCGTACTCGGTGAGCGTCAGCGTCGGCGCCGAGCCTTCGACGACGAACTCGAGGCGGCCGCCGTCGGCCTCGGTTTCGACCAGCCGCCAGTCCGTGATTCCGGGATCGGCCTCGGCGAGTTCGAAGACGTCGGCGGGTGAGGCCCCCTCGAGGTCCAGATAGTAGAGGTGCGTCGACTCCGAGACGGGGACGAGCGAGTCGAGTTCGAACCGGCAGCCGAGTTGCTTCGAGGCGTCGACGAAGAAGGAACGGTCGTCCCGGCAGGCGATCTCGAGTTCGACGACCCGATCGGACAGCAGCAGGTTCCGGCGCCGAACGGCGGTGATAACGTAGCCGACCAGTCGGCCGATCGTCTCGAGCCACGCGCGCTCCGAATCGTCGAACGCGCCCGGACGCTCGGTCGCGACCGCGAGCGTCCCGTAGACGGTGTCGCCGTACGCGAGCGGCACGCGGGCGATCGCCCCGTCGAACGACGTCCCGTCGACGTCCGCCTCGACGTCGGTTTCGACCGTCACCGCGGCTGCGGCGCCGTCGTTCGCCGCGGAGCGGGCCGGTTCGCCGTCCGCCCCCTCCGCCGAGGCCGAGTCCGACGGCGCGTTCGCATCGAGCGTCGGGGGTTCGATCGACGGATCGGCATCGGTCCCCTCGCCGGTCGCCGGTCGCTGGCGCCGCTCCTCCGGGTGCAGTCGGTCGACGTCGCCGGGGTCGATACCGCTCGAGACGCGCCACTCCCGCGGTCGGTCTCGAGCGTGAGGCCGATCGCCGACCGTCGGTCGGTCGATCCAGGCGAACGCGTAGGCGGGGCCGTCGACCAGCGTCTCGCAGGTCGTCGTCTCGACCGTCTCGTGGTCGGTCGCGTCCAGCAGGGCGCGCGTCAGCTCGCGGTGGCGGCGGGCGATCGCCGCGCGGCGCTCGAGGCCGTCCCGCTCCGAGCGGATCGACTCGAGTTCCTCCTGGTAGGCCGAGATATCCCGCAGGAAGACCGCGAACCCTCGGTGACGACCCCGATCGTCTCGAAGCGGCGAGATCACCTCGGTCGCGCGAAACCGTGTCCCGTCCTTGTGGACCCGCCAGCCGTCATCCTCGTAGCCCGACTCCTCGAGGGCCGCTGACAGCACCTGCTCGGGCGCGCCCTCCTCGACCGCCTCGTCGGGATAGAACGTCGAGACGTGGGTGCCGACGATCTCGCCGGCCCGGTAGCCGAACATCGCGGCGGCGCTGCGGTTCCAGCGCTCGACGTAGCCGTCCTCGTCGAGGCGAACGAGCGCGTACCGGTCGCTCGCGGCCAGCAGCAGCCGTATCACGCTGTCGTCGCCGATCACGGGACCGGCGCCGGACTCGGTGCGGCCGTCGCGGGGCCCGGACGGCCGTTCGACGGTCTCGAAGGCGTCGACGAGCTCCGCCTCCGTCGGCTCGGCGAGGTACGGCTCGAGCGCCTCGAAGCTCCGCCAGCCGCCGGCGGCCTTGACGGCGCGTGGGTTGACGTCGTGGTCGACCAGCGCGCGCCGCGCGAAGTAGCGCCGGAGGTCGCTCGAGGAGACGTCCTTGAGTGCGGGATCGTCGACCGTGTCGCTCGCCCGGTCGGCGACCTCCGAGACGAGCATCTGGAGGCGTCGCGGCGTCACCGAAAAGATCCGATCGTCGGTCGAGAGCCCGTTACTCCGCGCGTACCGCCGAAGCTCCCGTTCGACGTGGGTCGGCAGGTAGGCGGCGCGGCGGTCGCGGTCGTCGATCGCGGGTACGCGTACGAGATACCGCGGCGGGTCGATCCGCACCTGCTCGACGTCGTCGACCGTCAGTTGCGCTAACTCGGCGGGCCGGAGACCGACGTCGCCGCAGAGCCGAACGACGAGCGCCTCCCGGTACGTTTCGGCGGCGTCGAGCAGCGCCTCGTACTGCCGTCGGGAAAGCACCGGCGAGCCGGCCTCCAACTGACTCATATTTCGCTATTTCCGGCGTCGCGAACATAATTGTGTCGTCTCTCATCGCCGTTCTCGAGCGCTTCTCACGAAAATCGCGATCGTACCGCCCGATTCGATTTCGCTTCCGTAGAATCTGCGAAACGATATCTACTCGGTCCCGCTCTCGGCCTGGATTTCGCCGACGATCTCCGGGTTCCGGAGCGAACTCGTGTCGCCGAGATCCTCCCCGTTCGCGATGTCCTCGAGCAGTCGCCGCATGATCTTGCCCGACCGGGTCTTGGGCAGTTCCGGCGTGAAGACGATCTCGCTCGGCTTCGCGATCGGGCCGATCGTCGACTCGATGCTGTCGACGATCCGCTGTCGAATCGTCGCGTCCGGGTCGTGGCCGCCCGCCGTGCTCACGTAGGCGTAGATCTCGGTGCCGGTCGCCTCGCTCGAGCGGCCGACGACGGCGGCTTCGGCGACGCCGTCGACGTCGGTGATCGCGCTCTCGATCTCCATCGTGCTCAGGCGCCGTCCGGAGACGTTGATCACGTCGTCGATGCGGCCGAGCACCGTGACGTAGCCGTCCTCGTCGATCGCCGCGGCGTCGCCGCTGAAGTAGACCCACTCGTCGCGGTCGGGATCGGAGAACCGGTCCCAGTACTCCGAGCGGAAGCGGTCGTCGCCGTCGTACAGCGTCCGCGCCATGCCCGGCCACGGGCGGCCGATGGTGAGGTAGCCGGCCTGGCCGGGTTCGACGGGGTCGCCCGCTTCGTCGACGACCGCGACGTCGATCCCCGGAAGTCCGGGGCCGGCCGCGCCGGGTTTCATCTCGTCGATCCCGGGCAGCGTCGAGACGATCACCGCCCCGGTCTCGGTCTGCCACCAGGTGTCGACGACCGGACAGTCGCCGCGGCCGATGTGCTCGCGGTACCAGTTCCACGGGCGGGGGCTGATCGGCTCGCCCACGGACCCGAGCAGTCGCAGCGAGGACAGATCGTGCCGGTCGGGGTAGTCCGACCCCCACTTCATGAACGCGCGGATCGCCGTCGGCGCCGTGTAGAAGACGTCGACCGCGTTCCGGTCGACGATCTCCCAGAGTCGATCCCGGTCGGGATAGTCCGGCGTTCCCTCGTACATCACCGCCGTCGTGCCCAGTGCCAGCGGCCCGTAGACGATGTAGGAGTGGCCCGTGATCCAGCCGATATCGGCCGCACACCAGTAGGTGTCCTCGGGCGTGATGTCGAGGACGGCGTGGCTCGTCCACGCGACGTGCGCGAGGTACCCGCCGGTCGCGTGGACGACGCCCTTCGGTTCGCCCGTCGTGCCCGACGTGTACATCAGGAACAGCATGTCCTCGGCGTCTCGAGAGACGGGGTCGACGGTTTCGCCGGCGTACTCCCGGCAGAGGTCGTGATAGTCCCGCTCGTCGTCGCCGAGTACGTGGGGCAGATCGTCCCCGAGGCGATCGACGACGACGGTCTCGACGTCCTGCTCGACCGAGAGCCGGGCGTTGTCGGCCTTGCTCTTTTGGTTGAAGGCGTCGCCGCGGCGGTAGTAACCGTCGCAGGTGATCAGGTACTCGCTCTCGGCGGCGTCCATCCGCGTCGCCAGCGCGTCGGCCGAGAGCCCCGCGAATACGACGCTGTGGGGCGCGCCGATTCGGGCGCAGGCCAACATCGCGATCGGCAGCGCGGGGATCATCGGCAGGTAGATCGTCACCACGTCGTCCTCCTCGACGCCCAGCCCGCGCAGCGCCGCCGCGAACTCGTTGACCTCGACGTACAGGTCCCGGTAGGTGTAGGTCTCGTGCTCGCCGTGTTTCCCCTCCCAGCGGATCGCGACGTGGTTCTTCCGCCCCGCCTCGAGGTGGCGGTCGACGCAGTTGTAGGCGGCGTTCAGTTTCCCGCCGCCGAACCACTCGTAGAAGGGCGCGTTCTCGTCGTTCAGAACGGTATCGTACGGCTCGTCCCACGAGAGGAGGTCGGCCGCCCGCTCCCAGCAGTCCGGCCAGTCCCGCTCGAACGTCTCGTAGATCTCCTCGTCCGTGACGTTCGCCTGCCGGGCGAACCAGTCGGGAGGGCTCCGAGGCGACCCGGTCGGGACGGGCCGATCCCGTCCCCACCCGTTCCGATCGACCATGTTTCGAACCGAAGTCGGTCAGCGGAATAAACGTTCCTCCGAATCGATTTGATATCGCGGTGACACTGCGGCCGGCGCCGGCCCGCCCGGTCGGCTCAGTCGAACCGGAGGAACTGCCGATCGTCCCCGCGGCCGTCGCCCGACGGATACATGACGACGACGTTTCCGTCGATCGTCTGCGCGAGGTCGGCGGGCAGCGTCTCCAGTTCGGAGTGCCAGCCCGTCGCGCCGCGGCGCGCGCTCACCAGGACGGCGAGATCCGTCTCGCCGACGGTTCGAAGCCGGTCGCGAGCGCCGGGCCAGCCGTCCGCGCCGTCGACGGTCACGGGGACGTCCGGATCGACCAGTTCGAAGAGTCGCTCGTACCGGTCGGCCGTCCGCCCGACGGCGACCGCGCGGATCGACGCGTCGATCCCGTCCGCGAGGTGCGCGAGCGTACGGACCGTCCCGTAGAACCCCTCGTTGCGGTCGATCCCCGGCGGCAGGACCGCGACGATCTCGTCGGTCGTGTTGAGCGGCTGCGAGAGGCGCGCGACCAGCACCTGCTGGCTCGTCCGCCCGAGGAGGCGATCGATCACGGTGCCGAACGTTCGACGCGGCGAGGGGCTGCCGTCCCAGCCGACGAGCAGCGTCGTGATCCGATTCTCGACGGCGGCGCGACTGATTCCGTCGGCGACGTCGTCGTCGATCCGGGTCTCGAGTTCGATCGGGACCTCGGCGCCGGCGGTGTAGGCCTCGGTTTCGGCGAACGACGCCTCGATCTCGGCGATTTCGGCCTCCGTCCGGCGCGCGGGCTCGCCGGGATCCGGGCGGGCGACGGTCGCTGCATAGAGCGGTTGGGCCGCCTCGGGCTCGCGGACGGCCACGGCGAGGTCCACCAGCCGCTGGCGGTTCGGGGTGCGATCCGACGGTCCCGGAAACGCGAGCATGAGCCGCTGGGGCGCCGTCGCCGGATCGTACTCGGCGCGGTCCGAAACGAGCGCTCGCCCGTAGCGGTCGACGACCGCGGGGCTGAAGACGCTGACGACGAGGATCATCACCACGACGGCGTTGACCATCGCCTCGTCGAGCAGTCCCGTTTCGAAGCCGATCAGGACGATCGCCAGCGCCGCCGCGGCCTGCCCGACCGAGAGGCCGAACATGACCATCGTCTCGTCGTGCGTGTAGCCGTAGCGTTCGGCCGTCAGCCACGCCGCGGCGTACTTCGTCGTCGTCACCAGCGCGAGGAAGGCGACGGCGATCGTCACCGTTTCGAGGCCCGCGGTCAGGACCCGCACGTCGACGAGCATCCCGACCGACAGCAGGAAGAAGGGGATGAACAGTGCGTTTCCGACGAACTCGATCCGGTTCATCAGCGGGCCGCTCTCGGGGACCAGCCGGTTGAGCGCGAGGCCCGCGAGGAACGCGCCGATAATCCCCTCGACGCCGGCGGCCGCGGCGCTCGAGGCGGCGGCGAACAGCACGACCATCACGAACAGGAACTCGAAGTAGCTCTCCTGCTCGACCGTCCGGAAGAACCACCGGCCGAGCCGCGGAACGAGCAGCCAGACGCCCGCGAAAAACAGCGCGAGCTTGCCGGTCAGCTCGAGCCAGAACAGCGGGCCGATCGCGCCCCGTTCGGCGGCGACGACGACCGCGAGCACGAGCAAGGCGAGCGTGTCGGTGACGATCGTCCCGCCGATCGTCGCGGTCACGCTCTCGACCCTCGCGATGCCGAGCCGACTGACGATCGGATAGGCCAGCAGGGTGTGCGAGGAGAAGATCGCGGCGAACAGCGACGCGGCGCCGAGCGACAGGTCGAGCGCGGCGACCCCGACGAGGGTGCCGACCGCCTGCGGGACGACGAACGAGAGCAGCCCGAAGACGACGCTCCGGTCCTTGTACGCGATAAACTGCGAGAGGTTGATCTCGAGGCCGGCGACGAACATCAGGTAGACGATCCCCACCTCGCCCAGCAGCACGATCGTCTCGTCGCGCTCGAGCAGGCCGGCGCCGTTGGGTCCGATCGCCGCGCCGACGACGATGATGCCGACGATCCCCGGGAGCCGGTAGCGCTGGAGGACCAGCGGCGCGGTCAGGAAGACGAGCATCGCCAGCCCGAAGATGAGGATCGGATCGCGGACGGGCACAGCACCGGGGGTCGAAGCGGCAAGCGACGACAGCGTCGGTAGCGATAGCAGTAGCATCACCCGCTCCCCATCGGAGTATCCTGTCGATCCGACCGGCAGTTCGAACGCGGCCGTTCCGGTCCCGTCGACGTCGGACGACGCGGAACGACTCGGCGTCCGCGCCGGTCGCGGCCGTTCGTTTCCGATCCGCGACGAGCGGCCCGATTACTAAGCGCCGCCTACGGCGGTCGCTTTATCCGTCGGTCCGCTCGCGTGCCGCCGCGAGAGCGGCCGGCACTCGAGGAGACCGCCCTTACACCGACGTCGAGTCGATGTCGGAGACGTCGGCCTCGTCGACGCCTTCGCCCGGCCGGCGAACGACGTAGACGTCGTACCGCTGGTCGCTCGCGACGGGGCTCCCGACGCTCGACTGCGGCGCGATCACGGAGCCGGCGTTCTCCGAGCCGATGAACACCACGCTCGCCTCGATCTCGGCCGCGACGCGGCGGATCTCCCGAACCACGTTCGTCGTCGACGTCGCCGTCGGCTCGTCGGAACTCACCCGCTCCGTGTGGAACGTCGCCTCGGGCGCGACGTCCATCACTCGCTCCCGGATCCCCGCTTCGATCGCGTCGGGAGCGAACGGTTCTCCCTCCGTGATCCAGCCGCGATCCCTGGCGTACTCCGGATCGTCCGGAATCACCGTCAGCACGACTACCTCCTCCTCGAGCGCCTCGCCGAACGTCGTGGCTCGCTCGAGGGCGTCGGTCGCGAGCCGCGACGCGTCGAACGGGACGAGCAGTGACATACGTCGGTCTCCGACGACCGCGGAGGTAAATGTTCGGCCGCGTTCGACGGCCCGTCCCCGCTCTCGAGGCACTCCTGCCGGCGATACGGCGTCACCCGCTGCGAGGTCCGCGACGCCGACGGTGATGGTCGGCGCGATTCTCGGTCTGTTCGTCGCCGCGTTCGGCTCCCCGGCGTCTTCGGCACCGCCGCGGCGATCGCCGTCTCACCGCCGGTTCGCTCGGCGGCGCGCTCTTCCGTCGGCGCTGACCGCTCTCGAGTTCGATTTGTCGCACTCCGCGTGGCCGTCCCACGACTCGACGGCGTGCGTCCCGCCTCAGCGGTGAAAATTGGGTTATTTACGCGCGAGCGTGGGCGTGATCGGGCGCGTCAGCCTTGCTGTTCGCGTAGGCGTTGTAGGCCGAAAGGGCTGCTACGAGCAGTCCGCCCCCGGCGGTGGTCATCGCGAGTTCGCTGCTGCCCATCTCGATAACCGCCGGCGAGACGAGCGCCCAGAGCCCGAGTACCGCGGCCAGCGAGGCGACGCCGACGCTCGCCAGCCGGTCCTTCGACAGCCGGTAGAAGTTGTAGCCGGCGAGCAGGAAGATGCCCGTCCCCGTGAGGGTGTCGTTCCAGGTCGCCGTATCCGTCGACTCGAATATGAACGGGTAGGCGACCAGCCCCAGTCCCGCCAGGGCGACGATCGCGCTCACCCACTGCATCGTGTCCGTATTGAGGGTATTACGGTGACGGTCAGTCTCGGCGGTGCGGTTCGCTTCCGGATCGGTCGGTGTTTCACTCATAGTTGCCTCCACGCGAGGAGAGTCGCCCGCCAAGTAAAGGGAACGAGGCTGCACTCGCCGGGAATCGGCCTCGAGGCGTTCGCGTCGGTCGATTAGTTCGTCACCCGCCTGCACCGCGAATTCCACGACAAAGTCCGAACAGGGCTCGAGCGTCGTGCGGGACCGGATTCGAACTACGCGAAGGCGTGCTCGCATCGCTGCGCGCGTCTTCTCTCGTTCGAATCCGGCCCGATGCAGAACCTGCGGCTCGCGGGATTGCTCGCCGCAGAACCATGCGCGGGACCGGATTCGAACCGGCGGACCCCTACGGGACAGCGTCCTAAGCGCTGCGCCGTTGGCCTAGCTTGGCTACCCGCGCTCACACACGGCTTTTGCCGACCCGAGTAAGAAGCTGTCGATCCGCGAGACCGCTGCACTACTGATGTTTCACCGGCTCTTCCGGGGACCAGTCGGGCGGAACGATGAACGTGACGTGCTCCGGATCGCGAAGCTGGTGCAGCTCCGCAGCCTGTTCGGCCAGCGAGCGGTCGCGGTACGGCATCTCGAGGCCGCACCCGGTACAGACGAGTTTGCAGGTTGGTTCCTTCATAGCGTGTGGCGAACAGGCCCGACGGAGCCGGGCGTCGGCGGTAGACGGCGGTTCGGTCCTGTCGGGCTTTAGTAGTCGTCTCCTAGTGAAACGAAGGAAGAACGGCCGATTCACCGACTCGTTACTAGCTGAACGTTGGCGGGAGTAGCACCGTCTTGCGGCGACATGGAACGATTTCGGGGGGAAACGGACGACGTTATTTCCCGGTGGATTGATTCGGCCATTCTGCGGCGAAAGGACGGCTCTGGTCGCCGTTTCACCGGGGTTACCGGGTCCTTCTCGCGGCGTTACTCCGTGACTCCTCACGGAGAATCGCCAGTTGCGACCGGACGCCCGGTAAAAGCGGTCTTTACGACGAACAGTACGCGATCGTTTGATGGGCGATTGATGGAACGGCTGTGCCGGCGAGTCGGTGCCGAAATTGTCGGTGGCGATACGAGCTTGCGACGTCGCGGCGACGAGCGCGATCCTGTCACGATCGAAGCGGCCGACTCGAGACCCACACCGCGGACTTATGCCGGTGGGGACGGTACCGCGTCGTATGCACAGCGCCCGGGATCGGATCGAGTACGAACCGTGGCTCGAGGAACTCGAGCAGGTCGCCGAGCGGCTGGAGCTGTCGACCGAGGCGCGGTCGTGTGCGGTCGATCTCTTTCTCGCGGACGTGCCCGACGACGACCGCTCCAAACGCGCGATGCTGGCCGCGAGCGTCTACGCCGGCTCGCTCGTCGCCGGCGACGGTCGAACGCAGGGCGCGGTCGCCGACGCCGCGGACGTCTCCCGGCTGTCCATTCAACAACACTGGAAGGGTCGACTCGAGACGGCGGGCCTCGAGCCGCCGGGCTGGTGACCGGTCGGACCCGAGGGAGAGAAAGCGCAGTTCGGGAGCCGAATCTAATCGAGCTTCATAACCGTTTCCCCGGTAACGCCGTGTAGGCATCGAGTAGTGACGCCGTTTCGCTCGTAATCACCGGATTCGATGACAGAAGAGCGATCCGGGACTCCGGACGAATCAGTTGGTAGCGTGTGGATCGTTCGCGAACGTTCGATATCGATGGAACTGTGCCTTGCCCCCGAGCGCCGTTAGAGCCCGAGTTCCTCGAGCAGCGTCTGCGCCGCCGCGCTCGAGGATTCGGGGCCGCGGGCGGTGAGCAGGTCGCCGTCGACGGTGACGCTCGTATCCTGCTCGAGTTCGGCGTCCCAGTTGCCGCCGGCGGCTTCGACCTCGTCTTCGACCCAGTAGGGAAGCTTTCGCCCGCTGGGCATCAGGTCGTTCTCGTCGACGATGCCTTCCTCCCACTCGTTGGGGAAGCCGGTCACGTCGCGGCCGTTGACGAGGAACGCGCCGTGGCTGTCGCGGGTGAACGCGAGGATGCCGACGGCGTGGCAGACGACCAGCGCCTTGCCGTCGTCGCCCTCGACGGCGTCCCGCAGGAGTCGCCGCGCGTCGTGGTCCTGGTTGACGTCCCACTCGGTGCCGTGGCCGCCGGGGAAGACGACGACGTCGTACCCCTCGGCGTCGGCCTGCGCGGTCGGGATCGGATCGTTCAGGCGCTCGTCGGTCTCGTGGACCTCCTGGATGTGCTCGGCGGTCTCCTCGCCGACCTCCTCGGGATCGATCGAGCGCTCGTCGATCTTCGGCGGGTTGCCCGACGGCGTGGCGACCGTGATCTCGACGCCCGCCGCCGAGAGCGTCTCGAGCGGTTCGACGCATTCCTCTCCCCAGTACCCCTCTTCGCTGACGACGAACAGTGCGTCAGTCATGCGTGTTCGGCCCTAGGGGAAGCAGCCTAAAAACGTCCAGCCCACCCCTCGATTCTGCCGCAATCCGGGCGGATAACCTGTTCGAGACGGTGATCGTCAGGGCGATCGCGAACAGTCTTTTTCGCCGCTGCCCGCGTAGGGACGCTAAGTGCTACCATGCCAGATCGATCGGACCCTTTCGACAGCATCACGGAACTGTTCGAGCGACTCTCCCGGCAACTCGAGACGGCCGCGCGCTCGTGGGAGACTGAGATGGACGTCCGGGACGGAGGTCGAAGCCGGTTCGACTTCTCGATGACGCAGTCGTCGCCGAGCCTCGACCTCGCCGACGAGGGCAGCGAGTTCGTCGTCACCGTCGACGTTCCCGGCTACGACACCGAGGACCTCGAGATCCGCCTCTCCGGCGAGACGTTATCGATCAGAGGCGAACGCGAGCACGAAGCGGAACAGGGCGGGGCCGACGAACAGTACATCCGCCGCGAACGGGCGGTACAGTCGTTCAACCGACAGCTACAGCTTCCCGACCCCGTCGAGGTCGACGACGTCAGCGCGACGGTCAACAACGGCATTCTGACGGTCCGACTGCCGAAGCGCGAGCCCTCGGACGAGTCGACGTCGATCGACATCGACTAATTGCTCTCATCCGTCACCGTCGAGATTCAGCGCGTCGAAGAACCGCCGGGTCAGCCGTCCGCCGATAAACTCGAGTAACTCCTCGTCGTCGCCGGCCTCGTCGGCGAACAGCCCCAACTGGATTCGGCCGCCGGCCATGTCGTGGTGGCCGCCGACCGCGCCGAGCCCGTCGAACCCGTCCTCGAGCGTCTCGCCCATGTGGACGCGCGGATCGATCGAGCGGCCGCTCAGCCGGATCGCGTCGTCGACGATGCCGTAGACGAGCACCGTATCCACGCCCTCGAGATTGAGCAGGTAGTCCGCCGCCTGCGGGAGCGCGTCGGTCTCGGCCGTCTTGCCGACGCTCGCCACGAGCGACGATCCCCGCCGTTCGCGGGTCGCGATCGCTCGCCCGATGGCGTCGATCGTCCCCGGCGAGAACGCGCTGCCGTACAGCTGCTCGAGCGTCTCGAGATCCGCGTTCGGGTAGACGGCGAGCGCGGCCTCGTACTCGCGGCGGGTCGGCTCGCGGACGAAGTCCAGGCGCTCGCGGTGGAGGGCGAACAGCAGCGCGGAGGCGAGTCGCGTCGTGGGTTCGACGCCGAGTTCCCCCAGGTATTCGACGAAGATCGTCGCGGTCGCGCCGTACCGCGTCCGGACGTCGGTAAAGCGGGCGTCTCCCGGATCGCCCGGGTGGTGATCGACGACGATGTCCGGCGTGATGTCGTCGGAAAGCTGCGTGTTCGCCCCGGGTCGCGCGTGATCGACGAAGCCGATGCAGCCGTAGTCGTCGATCGCCGCGTCCTCGACCGGCTCCAGGGAGATGTCGAGCATGTTGACGAACGCGCGATTCTGCTGGTGGGAGATCTCGCCGCCGTAGACGATCGTCACGTCGTCGACGTCCTGTTTTACGGCGATGGCCTCGAGCGCGAGCGCGCTAGCGAGGCAGTCCGGATCGGGATTGTCGTGACAAACGATCGCCAGCGAGTCGGCCGTCTCGAGGACGGACGCGAGCTCGGCCGCACGGGACATACCCGGTGTACGACGACGAGACGCTTGAATCCCGCGTCGCCTCTCAGGGAGGCGATACGACGACCGCCGCGACGGCAACAGGAGTGGCTCCGCTGTGCTCGGACGATCGTCGTATCGATTTATATATCATTTCGGAACATCTTCGGCGGCGTTCTCAGCGGGAGGTAACGGGGCTGAACCCCTCAAGAACGCTTCTCACGCCGGAGAAACGCGCGTCCCGATTCAATAGTCAAACCAATCGAGGATTCGATGGCAGACGATGACCCGACGTACCCAACCCCGATCCCGACGACGGTTCCTGCAAACGGCCGGTTCGGCGACGGCGCTGGCGGTCGCCGGCTGTCTCGGTTCCGGTTCGGACGGCGACGGTGACGACCGATCGACGAGCGACGACACCGAAACCGCAACCGAGGCGAGTTCGACGGCGGCGGCGAGCATCGACGTCGACCGGATCGCCCGCGATCCGACCGATATCCCGGCCCCGGTCGACTGGGCGAAGCCCCGCGAGCACGACATCACGATCGAAACTGAGCGGCTGACCGCGGAAATCGAACCCGGCGTCACGTTCGACTACATGACCTTCGAGGGGCAGGTCCCCGGGCCGATGGTCCGGGTCCGTCAGGGCGACCGGGTGAACCTCACCTTCGACGTTCCCGATGAGATAAATCTCGAGGCCCACAACATGGACTTCCACGCGGTCTACGGCCCCGGCGGCGGCGCCGACGCGACGACGATCGCCCCCGGCGACGATCCGGCGCAGATCAGCTTCACCGCCGAGTACGCCGGCGTGTTCATCTACCACTGCGCGATCCCGAACATGGACCAGCACATCAGTTCTGGCATGTTCGGCTCGATCCTCGTCGAGCCCGAAGACGGGCTCCCCGAAGTCGACCGCGAGTACTACCTGGGACAGCACGAGATCTACACCGACGGCGGCCTCGGCGAGGAAGGGCACCACGGCTTCGACTTCGACGCCATGCTCGCCGAACAGCCGACCTACGTCGTCTTCAACGGCCAGGCCTACGGCTTCACCGAAGACGGCGTCGGCCCGATGCACGCCGAAGTCGGCGAGACCGCCCGCGTTTACTTCGCCAACGGCGGCCCGAACCTTCTGAGTTCGTGGCACCCGATCGGCAACGTCTGGAGCCGCTTCTACCGCGACGGCGACCTCCTGACCGAGCCCGATCGCAACATCGAAACCGCGCCCGTCGCACCCGGAACGACCGCCGCGGCCGAGATGGAGTTCCCCGTGCCCGGGCCGGTCAAAATCGTCGACCACGCGCTCACGCGAGCGGGGCGGCGCGGGGCGCTGGCCGTCATCGACGTCGAGGGCGAGGAACAGCCCGAGGTCTACGATCCGAATCCGTGACGGGGCGCTCCGAGTCCGCGACGAGACTCCGTCAAAAACCGTCGTACGGCGGGTGAACGACACCCGTTTCCAGCGCGGTCGGAACGATGCGAGCCGAAAAGCGACGTCACGGCCAAGTCTCCGGTAGGCGAGCGAGCCCGATGGCCAACCACGACCACGATCACAGTCAACGCGGTGGATTCCAATGAACGACGACACCGGCGGCGACCGCATCCGCGTCACAGTGGCGATCACGGACGACGACTCCATCGAGCGGCTCGTCGAATGCGTGGACGACGTTCTGGACGCCCGCGTCGTCGAGGACGCCGAATCGAATCCGAACCGTCGGCCGCCGGTGCTTCGAATCGACGTCGGCGAGGTGACGCCGAAACAGTGGGAAGCCCTCGAGTTAGCCGGCGAGTTGGGCTACTTCGACCGTCCGCGGCGAGTCGACCTCGAGACGCTCGCGACGGTGCTTTCGATCTCGAAATCGGCCGTCTCACAGCGGCTCCGGGCGGCCGAATCGACGCTTATCCAGGCGGTTGTCGAGGCGGCTCGCGAGTCGGCCGCGGACTCGAGCTCGGGTTCGGGTTCAGGTTCGGGTTCGGGTTCGGACGCCGAACCGGGGGCAACCGGCACCGACCGCGAACCGGTCGCCGAACCAGATCCGGGGGAGCGGTAGCCGCCGACCGATCTTCGATTATTCTCCGGTCAGCGCCTCGCTCGCCGGCGCGAACTCGATCTCGGTGCCGACGCCCTCCTCGAGCGCCCGCTCGTAGAGCAGGTGCGCGCCGGCGACCGTCTCGATCCCCGTGCCGCCGCTGTCGAACACCGTGATCTCATCGTCGCTCGTCCGGCCGGGCGCCTCGCCCGCGACGATCTCGCCCAGTTCCGCGTGGACGTGGTCTTCGGTGACGACGCCGTCCTCGAGGGCCGCGATGAAGGAGCCGGCGTCGAACGTCGCTCGCTCGCGGAGGTCCGGCACGTAGGTCGCGCGCTCGATCGTCGTCGTATCCAGTTCGCGCTTCTCGGGGTTGTACTGCCCCATCGCCGTCACGTGCGTTCCGGGCTCGAGAGCCGCCCCGTCGAACACCGGCTCGCTCGCGGTCGTCGCCGTGACGACGACGTCCGCGCCGGTGACGGCCGCCTCGCTCGAGTCGACCGCCCGGACGTCAGCCTCGAGTCGGTCGTCGAAGTCGGCGGCGAACGCCTCGCGGCTTTCGGGCGTCGGCGAGTAGACGCGGACGTCGGTAAACTCCCGCACCGTCGCCGTCGCCCAGAGTTGGCCGCGAGCCTGCGCGCCGGTGCCGATGATCCCGAGGGTGTCGGTGTCCTCGCGAGCGAGCGCGTCGACGCCGACGGCGCCGGCCGCGCCGGTTTTGAACGGGTTCATGCTCGCGCCGTCCAGCAGCGCGAGCGGTTCGCCGCTCTCGGCGTCGAACAGCGGCGTCATGAACCAGGCGTCTTCGGCCCCGAAGCCGGCGCTGTACATGTAGCCGCCCATCGCACCCGTGTCGGGGAGCACGGCGGCGTAGCTGGTGAGCATCCCGGCCGGCTCGCTCCGGAAGAACTTCGAGCGGGGCTGGGCGGGTGCGCCCTCGCCGCGTTGTCGGTAGCCGTCGCGGACGGCGTCGACATAGTCGGCTGGCGTCGCAAGTTCCGTTACGTCGCTACTGGTGAGAAATAGCGCGTCGGTCATCGGCGACACTAACGAACGCAATCAGGGAAAAGCTGACGACACCGGCCACTACGGATGGGGTCGAACGGGTGAGAACGAGGTGGGAACGAAGCGAGACGAACCGGAACGAAACGACGAGAAAATCGAGAAAGCGAGAGCGTGACTGGATTTAGTCCGCGTTGATCGGCGGCCGTGCGGACCGAGCCTCGTCGGCGCCGTCGGACGGCGTATTGACGAACATTGCATGGCCGATAATTCCCATCGAGACGAACGCGCCGATCGGTACCGCTGCCGTGAATGAGAGTCCCACGAGCGACAGGGCGGCGGTGATACCGAGCAGTGCGACTGGGATGAGGCCAAGAACAATGTCGTAGTATCCAGTCATAATCTATCCTATACTATGGCAAATAGGCATATAAGTGTTTCCCATAATCGGTCGATACCAGATCCGTTTCTAATTCGTATTCTACCCGCTAGATTCTCATAACTTATGAGATGGTTATCGAGTGACTGGACTGTGCTGGATTTTACAGCAAAATCGGGTTTCTGTATATAGTATAATATTTGTGAAACTACAGTATCCCCTCGGAATCGCGTGAAAGGAGCGACCTTGGAGAACGAAAGGTACGATACAGTCCACGAGAGTCGATAATTATTATTCGTGGCTGTAGTCCGGGGCGTTTACAGTTCGAAGCCGAGGACGATAGCAGAACTGACAGATCCCACGTTTGTCCGAAAAGTGAAAATCGAGATCGAACGCAATCGCATGGGGTGATACGGTCGATCCCCGCGGAGATGGCCGCTTATGGTCGGCCGCTCGAGTCGGCGAAAACCGCGTAGCCGACCCGCCAGCCGACGAGAACGAGCAGGCCGAAGCCGGTCATCACCAGCGGGAACGGCCACAGTGTGCTCTCGCCGAAGAGCCCGTTGCGCAGGATAAAGCCCACGTTCGCCGCTGCGATCCAGGTGACCGCCGTGGTGCGGGCCGTTCGCGGGACCGACGTCGCGACGGCGCCCGCGTTCGTGTAGAGTCCCGCGATCGCTGCGACGAGCAGCCAGCCGAGAACGAACGGCGCGACCGTCTCGAGGGCCGCGACGGGCTGTTCGATCGGCGTGACGCCGTGGCTGAGTTGGCCGACGAGGACGAGACCGGCGAGAAAGACGACGTCGCCGACGGCCAGCAACAGCGTCGTCCGATCGGCGGTGCCGCCCGCGCCCTCCGCTCGTACTCCCGTGTCCATATCGGAGGTCGGGACCGCGACCATATTGGTGTCCCGGTTCCGGAGCGTTTCGAGGGTCCACCCACCGATTACGGTCCGATCGAAACATGACAGCGGCAGAACTAAGACGGGACCGTCCAAATTACGCGCCCGATGGCCGCGGGTGAAACTGGCTGTGACGGGTGCGGTCGCTCGATCCCCTCCGAAGAGGCGGCGACGGTGGCGATGCCGAACGGCGAGCAGGTGACCTGCTGTCCGCAGTGTGCGCCGCACGCTCGAGCGGTGACCGACGCCGCCGCCGACGGCGAAGCGACGCTCGACCAGCGACGCGCCGCCTGCGACGGCTGTCGCGGGAGTTTCCTCGAGGCCGAACTCGAGGACGTCCGGCTGCCCGACGGGGCCGTTATCTCCTGCTGTCCGTCGTGTGCGGCGGAAGCGCCGTCCGGCGATTCCGAGACGGGGGAAACGGCCGGCGGCAACGGCAATAGTGCCAACGACAGGGCTGCCGGCGCTGCCACCGCTGACGCCGAGGCCGACGGCGGGCGGGTCGACGACGGTGACGACGAACCGGCTCGCTGTAGCCAGTGTACCGACCCGATCGCGACCGAACCGTTCCGCGTGACGACCGTCGACGGCCGGACCGAGCGACTGTGCCGAGCCTGCAAGGAGAACGCGGAGGCCGACGGTATCATCAAAGACGTCGAAATGCGCGCGTCACGAGCGCGGGACGTGCTCGGCGTCGAATCCGACGCCACCCTCGCCGAGATTCGGGCCGCGTACCACCAGCAGGTCAAGCGCGCCCATCCGGACCGAAAGAGCGGGAGCCGATCGGCGTTCCAACTCGTGACGGACGCCTACGAACGACTTCGCCGCGACGCGAGCGGTCAGTAGCGGTCGGTTCCCTCCCGTCGATTTCTCGTCTCGCAGCGAATCGCCTGCGTTACCGGCGCCCTTCCGACGACCTCGAGTTCGATCCGGCTTCGGATCCGCCCGTGGAGTCGGGCTCACCGCGCCCGACGAAGCCGATCGTCCCCGGATCGAAGTAGTAGCGCGAGCCGCACCCCTCGCAGTCCGCCGAGAGCCGGCGGCCGCGTCGGTGGAGCTTCCAGAGTTTCGACTGCTCGTGCTCGATTTCGAGGGTCACCGGCCGGTCGCAGTCGGAGACCGTACACGGAAACCGAACGTACCAGTTCGGCACGGACAGGGCGCCCAGCGGCGAGAGTTCGCGGCGGAGCTGGCAGAGCAACTCGAAGACGGTCGCGGGTAGATCGCTGCGATCGATCGTCACGCCGTCGACGTCGTCGATGTACCCGCCGTGGCGGACGTCGCGGTCGGACAGGGGCAACACCGGAATGCCCTTCGCCCGCGCGTAGCCGATCTCCTGATTGATCCACCGATCGGTCGCCGATCGCTCGGTCAGCACCGCGACGACGAGGTCGCTGTTCGCGATCCGTCCCGCGAGCCGCGTCCGGGCGCGACCGGAGTCGGCCTCCTCCGCGGCGATGTGAACCCCGATCGGGAAGTTCTCGACGGTCGAGAACAGCTCTCGGACGAGTTCGAGGTCGCC